>NZ_CP026121.1:0-342500 GCF_003330845.1 Streptomyces sp. Go-475
TATCTCTCCACGTACGGCTTGGCCAAAGGCTGGGTGTGGCCGCCGGATCAGGAGTCGGTGTGGTGCGCCGAGTACCGCTTTTACAGCACCAGCGGCTCCTACAGGCCGCATGCCCACGCAGGCGACGCCTGGGCCGACATGCGCTCACTGGTCGACACCGCCGTGCGCGAGGCGATGGACTGCTTCCTGGGCGGCCTGATCTGGGACGCGGATCCGGCCGTTGATCCTGCGCTGACCGGCGGGGGCGTCTTCCCGCCCGCCACCGACCGCTGGCACCCGCGCACTCTCCTCGTCTGCCCGCCGGAGGTGGTGCCCGGCAAGGTCCATGCCTGGCAGCGGGTGGAGCCGCGTCTGGAGGAGTTGCGCAGGCCGTTCAGCGCGGAGTGCGAGGGCTGGGCAGGACGCCCGGACACCTTCGAGGGATTTACCGCGCTACTGCGCGAATGGGCCGAGGTGGCACGGGAGACGGCCCGTCGCGGCTGGGGCCTGGTGGGCCTGCCGTAACCCTGATCAGCAGCGGGCGGGAGACCGCCCTGGCGCAGGCACGGTGGCGGGCGGCAGGCACCACGCTCATGACGTGCTTCAGCAGCTCGTCACTGGCCGCCACCATCACCGACCACGCTGGCCTTTTCTCCTGCCGCCGGCGTCGGACCCACCAGGCCGCCTGTCGCTGCGCCGGCCTGCACAAGCGAACACGCGCAAGGCTCAGCCTCGGTGAACTTCCCACCGCACCAGCCACACCACAGGTCACCCACATAGGGACAATACGCCCGGCTGGCTGTTCCAGCGCGTGCTCCAAGGCCGACAGCACGGCCGAACGGCCATCACCACGGCCCTGTGTCGTGAAGCTCGCATCGGCGCGCCAGGCGCGGGAGATCCGCCTCGCGCGCCTGGCGCGCGCGGGTTGCCCAACGCGGGTGCGCTGGCAGACGTACGTACGGGTAGGGCTGAGGAGGGGCCGGCCGCGGAGCCCGCTCGGAGTCAGATCCCGGTCGTAGGAGCGGTACGCGTCGCCTCCGCGTTGGGCACCGGCATGGAAATCGTCGCCCGCGCCCCGGGACCAGGGGCTTCACCCTGGTCCCGAAACGCTGGACCGTTATGGCACCCGGCTGACGCCCCGTCCGGTGCAAGACAGCCAACATCATCGGCCCAGCCACGCACCGCTGCCGGCGTACCGAGCCCCGCCAGTACAGTGGTTCGCCGACTGCACGGGCAGGGAGCCGTGCCGTGCGCTCACTGACGAGGCCAGGTGGTGGGAGTGATGCGAGCGGGTGTCCTGACGCGCTGCTCGGAGTGGGGACGACGGCATTCTCTGGCAGGTGATGTGCTGCTGGCGCTGGTGCTCTTCGCTCTTTCTGCCCTCGTGCTCCGGTACCAGTCGGCGGACTGCGACTGCCATGTGCCGGCCTGGGCGTATGTGGCGGCTGCCGGTCAGACACTGCCCGTCGCCGCTCGGCGCAGGGCTCCGTTCGCCGTCAACGTCGTCGTCGCCCCAAGTGCGTTCATCTACGGACTGGCGGCCTGGCCGGCGCCTCCTGCACCGTTGGGTGCACTGACAGCGATTCACGCCGCTGCCGCGTACGCCCGCCGCTGGCAGGCGGCGCTGGTTCTCGGGGTGGCGGTGGTGATGGTCCCGGCGGTGCTGCTCGGCCGCGAGGCCGCCACAACGTTCATCGAGGTGGCCTACACGTGGCTGATCATCGTGGTGGCCTGGCTCCTCGGCGTGGTGAGTCGCTATCGCCTGCGGGCGCTCAAGGACGCCGTGACACGCCAGGACTCCCAGCACCGCCTGCTGAAGGCGGAGGCCGGTCGCGCGGCCGCGGAGGAACGGGCCCGCATCGCCCGCGAGATGCACGACCTGCTCACTCACTCGGTGAGCGGGATGGTCGTGCTGGCCGAGGGCGGTGCCGCGGCCTCCGCCGACGCACACCCGTCATCCAGCGCGATCTTCGATTCGATCTCCCTGCGGGGTCGGCGAACCCTGCACGAGTTGCGCGGCATGCTCGCAGTGCTGCGGCACGAGGACGGAGCCGACACCGGATCGCGACCGGATGCCGACGCCGGCGAGGAGCGCCGCCCCCTTCCCGGTCTGTCCGACCTTCCCGCGCTCATCGAGGCCGTGCGGGAAGCCGGAATGGAGGTCACCCTCTCCGGCGTGGTCGAAAGCCACATGAGCCCCGCCGCGCAACTCGCGGTCTACCGAGTCGCTCAGGAGTCCTTGACCAACGCGCTCAAGCACGCGACGGGCAGCCCCGTGAAGGTCCTGGTCGCAGAGGATCACTCCGGGGTTCGCCTTGAAGTGTCCAACCCCTTGCCGAGCGGCTCCGCGTTCACCGGCCGGGGCCGGGGCCACGGGCTGAGGGGTATGCGGGAGCGGGCCGCCAGCGTCGGAGGCCGGGTTCACATCGATCACACTGACGATGTGTGGAGTGTCGAGTTGGTCGTCCCGCAGGTGCAGAGAGGCTGATCCGTGGTGATCCAGGTACTGCTCGTCGACGATGAGGAGCTCGTCCGTACGGGCCTGCGACTCATCCTGGAGTCCCAGCCCGACATCACCGTAGTGGCCGAGGCCGGTGATGGACTGGCAGCGGTGTCGCTGGCCGGACAGCACCAGCCGGACGTCGTACTCATGGACGTACGCATGCCGTTGCTCGACGGAATCGCAGCCACCGCGGAAGTCCTCCTCGCCTCCCCCCGGTCGAAGGTGATCATGCTGACGACCTTTGACAAGGATGAGCACGTGTTCAACTCCCTCCGAGCAGGCGCCGGCGGTTTCCTGCTCAAGGACTCACCGCGCACGGACCTCATCAGGGCAGTGAGGGAGGTGATGGCAGGGCGGTCGCTGCTCTCTCCCGGGGCGACCCGGCAACTGATTTCGGAGTACGTGCGCACCGCACCGACTCGGACCCACGCTGCGCCGCCGGAACTCGCTGTGCTCAGCGAGCGGGAACGGGAAGTGCTCGCCCATGTGGCGCGCGGGCTCACCAACGCGGAGATCGCCGCGACGCTCACCCTCAGCGAGCACACGGTGAAGACTCACGTCGGCAACATCCTGGCCAAGCTGCATCTGCGCGACCGTGTCCAGGCAGTGATCTTCGCCTACGAGACCGGCGTCGGGACTGGTACCACAGGCTGAGCCACTCACCCCACGGCACCACCGCGGGAACCCCTCCGACGAGCGATGTCAGCCGAAACACCGGTGCCTAGCGTCCTTTGTTATGAACACAAAGGGTGTGATCTCGCGGAAGCGTCTGCTGGCCTGTGCCGTCTTCGGGCTGTGGCTGGCTGCTCTGGCAGCGCTGTGGCCCGCTGCCGACCGTATGGGGGCGTACGAGTCCGACGGGGCCTCGATGGAGCTGGTGAGCGGCGCGGACAGTACGCGTGTGCACGAGCTGGTGGAGGGCACCGAAGCGGCAGGCGTCGGGAAACAGGCGGCAGCCGTCGTGGCTGCGCGTCCTGGCGGTCTGCGCGGCACGGATCGCTCATGGCTCGACCACCTCCGTCGTCGTACGGCAGCTGCGGTGTCCGGGCGGCAGGGAACGTCCGCCATCACCCTCGCGGCCGACGGCACCATCGCCGCCTTCACGGCGTCCGCGACGGACACAGACCGTCTCGTCGACACCGTGCGCAGGCAGCTCGCCTCGGCTCCCGACGGCCTGCAGACCTACGTCACCGGAGAGGCGGCGCTGGATGTGGACGCCGACCAGCTGGAAGCAGGAACGGACACGCGGCTGCTGCTGGCCACCGTCGGCGTGGTCGTCCTGCTGCTGATCCTGACCTACCGAAGTCCGGTGCTGTGGATCCTGCCGCTCGTCTCCGTCGTGGCAGCCCTCGTCGTCGCGCAGGCGGCGATCGCCCTGTACGGCGCTCTCGGCGGTACTTACTCGGACCTGACCGGGAAGATCCTTACCGTTTTGGTCTTCGGTATCGGCACGGACTACGCGCTGTTGCTCGTGGCCAGATTCCGCGAGGAACTCGCCGCACAAGACGACCCGTTCGCGGCGATGAGCCGAGCAGTACGGCGCACGGCGAGGTCCGTGCTGTGCTCCGCGGCAGCAGTGGTGGGGGGCGTTTGGTGCCTGCTGCTCACATCCGTGCCCGAGACCCGGGGGCTGGGGCCCACACTCGCGCTGTCGGTGGTGGCGACCTCCGTCGTCATGCTGACTCTGCTGCCGGCACTCCTCCTGATCAGCGGGCGTTGGATGTTCTGGCCGTCGCTTCCCCAGGCCGGCCGGGCCGGCTCGATGTCCAAGCTGTGGGAGAAGGTCTCCCGCGCGGTCACACGGCGGCCGGTCCGCGCGGCGTTCGTGAGCGGCGCCCTGCTGTTGGGCCTCGCGCAGGGAGTGGGGGCGGTGCAGTGGGGCCTGTCTTCCGTGGACCAGTTCCGTGACCAGCCGGAGTCCGTGGCGGGCCTGCGCGTTCTCACCGAGCACTTCCCCACCGGCCCCGTCGAGCCGGCCGTGGTCGCCGTGCGCCCCTCGGCTGCGCGCCAGGCCCGCACCGCACTCGCCGGACACTCTCAGGTGACCGCGGTCGACAGGACCGGGCGCACCGACGGATGGGACCTCTACGAGGTGCAGTTGAGGGCAGCGCCCTTCAGCCGCGCCTCCGAAAACGCCGTACGTTCGCTCAGGCGAACCCTGAGCGACGCTGTGGGCGCCTCCGCCCTCGTCGGTGGCACCGCGGCAGAAGCGGTCGACGCACAGGATGCGGCAGAACACGACCTCATGGTGACGGTCCCCGCCATCCTCCTGGTGGTGGGAGCCGTCCTGGTGGTGTTCTTGCGCTCCTGGAAGATCGCAGGACTGCTCTTGGCCACCGTCACCCTCACATCCCTCTCGGCAGCAGGCCTCACCTTCGCGCTGAGCCGGTACGTGTTCGGCTTCGGCGGGATCGAGCCCCGCATCCCGCTGTTCGCCTTCGTGTTCGTAGTGGCCGTGGGCGTCGACTACAGCATCTTCCTGCTCCACCGCTACCGCGAGGAGCGCAGGCGTCACGCGTGCAGCACAAGCCTGCACCGGGCCATGGCCTCCACCGGCACAGTGATCACCAGTGCGGGAGTGGTGCTCGCCGCCACGTTTCTCGTCCTGGCCGTCCTGCCGCTCGTTCCGCTGACTCAGATGGGGATGGCCGTCGCCATCGGGATCCTGCTGGACACGTTCGTGGTGCGGCCCGTGCTCATGCCCGCACTCCTGACGTTGCTGGACCAAGGTGCTTCCGGCTCGGAACGGGACGTCCGTGCGGACCACGGCGAACCCTTGTCCCCGGCAAGGTGAGCCAGGCGTGTGGCCTGTTCCCCGTTCGGTTGAGGCGGCGTACGACGCCGCCGACGGGTCGCCGGAGCCACTTCGCTACCGGTCAGCCATCGTCGGCACCCAGCTCCCGGCTCGCGGCGGCCACGATACCGTGCACCACATCCAAGGCAGGACGCCAGTTCGCGCCCAGTGCCACCTCCGCGCCGGTGGTCACCGTGACCAGGGCGAGCGACGGTACGACCACAATGTGCTGCCCCGCGTATCCACCGGCGAAGTAGGTCGCGTGGCCCGCCATTTCCGTCACCCACCACAGGAATCCGTACCCCGCGCACTCCGGCGGGCCACCGGCGGAATGCTCGCGGGTCGCATCGGCGGCGTACCCGGCGGTGAACAGCCGCCGACCGCCCGGAGCCGTACCACCCGCCAACCACAGTCGCCCCAGCGCGAGGAGGTCCAGCGGCGAGAGCTGGAGATGGCCGAAGCCGTAGGGCAGTCCGTCGGGGTCTCGAGGCCAGTGCCACCGCGTGATGCCCAACGGGGCAAAGAGGCGACGAGCGGCGTACACCTCCGGATCCTCCCCCAGCGCGCGGGCAAGACATGCCGCCAGGACGTGGGCCGCACCGTTGTCGTACCGGAACTGCGCACCCGGCGCGGACAGGCGAGGAGCGGACAGGAGAGTGTCCACCCAGCCACCCGGGAGTGCCATCACGGCGTCGATGTCACAATCGCCGGAGGGATCCGCGCCGCCGGTCATGGTCAGCAAGTGACGCATGGACACCTGCTTGACAGCCCCTGGCACGGACCGACCCAGCAGTTCACCGACTGTGGCCTCCAGCCGGAACCGGCCATCCAGGACCGCGCTGCCCACGAGCGTGGACAGCACGCTCTTGGTGACGGAGAAGATGTCGCCCGGTTCGTCGACCGCCCGTCGCCTGTAGGCATGCTCGGCCACCCTGCGATTGCCGTGCATGACCACCAGGTGCTCAGTGT
The DNA here is from genome assembly GCF_003330845.1 of Streptomyces sp. Go-475. GTDB lineage: Bacteria > Actinomycetota > Actinomycetes > Streptomycetales > Streptomycetaceae > Streptomyces. Next base: position 6,246 of record NZ_CP026121.1, read on the forward strand.
GCGAGAACCACGATTCTTTCCTGATGCGTGCGTCAGCCACCGCGACGGCCTCATCAACAGTCAAGAAGCGCCCCTTCACCTCGTCCGATTGGCCGCATACTCGTCGCGAACCCGACCGGGCACAAACGATTTACGGCGGGGAGATCGTCCGGCCTGCCCATTGACCGGGTAAGACCGACGAGGCACCCACCACGCGTGCAGCCGCTGCCAGCCCGACCCCGGCGCCCTCACCACAGACGCCCGCGTAGAAGAAGAAGGCGAGAAGTCCCACGACGATCCAATAGGCGATGTTCATAGTTTCCGTTCATGGACCACCGCCTTCGGGAACCCGTCGATTGCGTCGGTTGCGTCGATTGCCACAACGGCCCTTGAAGAAAGCCCGGTCCGTCTGCTGAGGCCATCGGACAGACGGGGCATCCAGACCCATCGGCCTCGCCTTCCTCTGACTGGAACGCCTCATACAGCCACCACCGTCGGCATCGCGGCGGTCGGCACCTTCCCGACGCCCTCCCGGGGATCGCCGCGAACCCTCGGACGACATCGCCGACTGTGGTGATCTCGGCCAGGCACACCCCTCCATCCCGTCCCACTCAACACCACCACGAACATCTCCCGGACCAGCACGACGCTCCCGCTGCATGAGCACCCCGCACCGGCCGCTGAGCCAGTGAGCCGCCGAGCCGGGCACAGCGCCGGGCCGCACCGGACTTCCGTGCGGCCCGGCACCGTTCTGCGACTCGGTGGTGCGCTGGCTCAGCTTCTTCGTGCCATGCGGTCCAGGTCGGCGTCGAGGACGGCCAGCTCTGGGTAGCGGCGCAGCTCTTGCTCTCGCTTCCACTCAGCAAGGCCGGCTTCGTGTGCGGCCAGCACATCGTCGGTGGTGGTGGTGCCAGTGAGGATGGCGAGAAGGACCAGGGCGTCGTCGCTCAGGGCCGTGACAGCGGTTGACGAACGCGTAACAGGTTGCGCCGACGGAGGCGCAACTGTTCCCGGTATCGGTGAGCCAGTGGTGAGTTCAACCCTCGCCTCCACACAGCCCGGCTCCTCCATCCTGGCATCACACCGCGAGGTCGAGCCCTCGCCCCGACAAAATCGGCGAACGCCGACGCCCAGGGACCCACAGGCGCGTCGGTAAACCCATGCTGCCCTGCAGTGCGATCTGCCAGCGCACGTACTGCGGGGCGCAGCGTCGGGTTGTCCAGCAGTTCGGCGAGCCGCTTGCTATTCCCTGGACGTCCGGGGTGGCGAGCAGGGGCAGGTCGCGCCTCCAGTCCTCGCTGTGAGCTCTTTCCGGTGTCAGCGGGAAGAGCATACTGTGCGGTATGGCGACTTACCACAGCATCGGTGCGACCTACGCTGACACCAGCGACCGGACCCCCGAATCGCCGCCAGGATCCATCAACCCCTCGATGGTGCCACCACTGTCATCAACGTAGGAGCCGGCACCGGCTCCTACGAACCGTCACACACGGTGCTGGCTGTTGAACCCAGCTCAGTGATGATCGCCCAGCGCCCAGCCGGATCCGCATCGTTTACCGGCTCGGGCAGGTGCCGGCCGCTTCTGATGCCCGGACAAGCGGATCTCGCTACTGCGAGGCGTCTGCCGGGTCGGCGGAGGGCTGTTGTCCACGCTGGAGGGCACGGCCGAGGCGTTGGCCGGAGCTGGGGACGGGCAGGAGGTCGGGGCGTTTGGCCACGCGGTCGTCTCCGGAGGAGCGCCCACACGCGCGCCTGCCGATCCACGGACCGAGGAATCCGGCGAGCCAGCGCACCTCGGCCGACGCGGCACGCAGGAAGCGTGCCCGGTCGGCAGGCAGGACGGGCAGCGGGTGGGTCCAGGAGTCGTCGGTGTCCGGCAGGCTGAGCGAGTGAGCGAGCGCCGCCGCGATCCGCTGGTGGCCCAGTGGGCTGCAGTGGAGGCGGTCCTGACTCCACAGGCGTGGATCGGTGGCCACCGGATACCGGGCGACGTCGGCGACGACGACACCGTGCCGGTGCGCCGCGGCGCGAACACGGTGGTTCAGCGCCTCAAGACGCGGCCGGAGCGGACGGGCCAGTGGAGTCAGGCGCGTGATGTCGGGAACGGTGAGCGTGGCCACGCGCGCCCCCTGGCCGGTGAGCGCGGCGAACATCGCCTCCAGATGCCCGGCCACCTCATCCGCGTCGAAGCGGGGGCGCAGCATGTCGTTGACTCCGGCCACGACCGTGGCGAAGTCCGGCCGCAGCGCGAGCGCCGCGGGCAACTGCTGTGCGTGGACCTGCCCGGCCAGACGGCCCCGTACGGCGAGATTGGCGTAGCCAAGCTGCGGGCTGTGCCGGGCCAGGTGCTCGGCGAGCCGGTCGGCCCACCCGCGCAGGCCTGTCACGTCGTCGCCGTCGCCGACTCCTTCGGTATGGCTGTCGCCCAGGGCCACGAAGCGCAGGTAGCGGGTCTCAGTTCCTGACATGTGCGGCCGGCTCCTCGTCTGCGTCAGCGCCAAGAACCACCACTCTAGTCAATTTTTTGATTAATGGTATTGGCGCGCTGGTCGAGCCTGCGCAACGCCATGTCGCCCCAGTGCAGGTTCTCCCGCTCGAACGACATCCCGCGCAGCAACGTCAGGTACGGGCCGATGCGCTCGGCCTCGGCGAAGTACGCCTCCTCCGAGCGGCCGCCCAGCAGCCGTTGCCGGATTCTCTCGTAGCGGGCCAGCTTGGCCGTGGCCCATTCCATGCGTTCGACGACGGCGGCACGCACCGCCTCGATGTCCCCGGCGTCCGCGCACTGCACCTTGACCAGCAGCTCGTCCCTGATGACCGCGGGCCGGCCCGGCGGCTGGGCCGTGTATGCGCGCACCGCCTCCCGCCCGGCCTCCGTCAGGGAGAACAGCCGTTTGTTGGGACGACGCCGCTGCTCGACGACGCGAGCGGTGACCAGCCCCTCGGCCTCCATGCGCTCCAGCTCCCGATAAAGCTGCTGAGGCGTCGCCGTCCAGAAGTTCGCGACCGTCGCGTCGAAGCCTTTCGCGAGGTCGTAACCGGACGCCTCGCCCTCCAGCAGCGCGGCCATCACCGCGTTCCGCAATGCCATGGGAGCACGGTACGGCCCCGCCAGTGTCCGGTGCCGAGCACTCCCGCAGCGCCGCAGCCTCGACAAGCACGGCAGTCGCCTCTACCCTCCTCTACACATATACAACTTGTTGAGTATCGAGGTTGATCATGCACCCCTTCCGCAAGGCCGTCGAGAACGGTGACCTGGACGCCGTGGCCGCCCTTCTGGCCGACGACGTCGTCTTCACCAGCCCGGTCGCCTTCAAGCCGTACCCGGGCAAGGCGATCACCACCGCGATCCTGCGCGCCGTGACACAGGTCTTGGACGACTTCACCTACGTCCGGGAGATCGCGGGCCCCGACGGCCGCGACCACGCCTTCGTCTTCACCGCGAGCATCGCCGGAAAAAAGCTCCAGGGCTGCGACTTCCTGCACTTCGACGAGGACGGCAAGATCGACGACTTCACGGTGATGGTGCGCCCGCTGTCGGCCGCCCAGGCGCTGTCCGAGGCCATGGGCGCCCAGTTCGACAAGATCGCCCGCCAGGCGGCCGAGCAGTGAGCCCGAGTGACCGACGCCGTCGACGCCGGCGCGCCAACGCGTGACTCACCACCGCCACCCGCCGGCATGCCGGACGAACGCACCTCCTGGCGCAGCGTCACCACATCCCCGGCGGCCGCGCCACGCCCCTCACCGCGGGCACTCCGCACTCGGCGCCGGCGTCCTTGCGGCGCAAACTGATCGTGGGGAGCGGCCCGTAGACGTCGCCCTCGCGCAGCCCGTGCCGCAGCTGTCGGCGGGACCGTAGGCGTCGGAGATCAAGGTCGATTGTCAGGCCGGGCGTTGCACTCACCAGGCAAACGCCAGTCCCGGGAAAAGCCTTCGCCCCCTGTCCTGGCCGTCCGGCAGGCTCTGGGCCATGACCACACCGTCCTTCACCCCCGGACTGGAGCTCTCCCGCCGTTTCTACTTCGAAGCCGTCCGGCCCCTGCTGGACGAGGCCGCCCCCGGCATCTCTCATTCCGCCGCCCGTCTCGGCAGCGGCTCGGAAGTCCTGGGATTCGACACCGCCCGCTCCGCCGACCACGAGTGGGGGCCTCGCCTCCAGCTTCTTCTGTGCCCGGACGATGTCGCCCGCCACGGGGCGGCGATCAAAGACCTGCTCTCCGCACGTCTGCCGAAGACCTTCCACGGCTACCCCACCCACTTCGCCCCCACAGCCGAGGCGGGTATCCGCGTCATGCAGGCGACCGACGGGCCGGTGCACCACCGCGTCGACATCACCGACCCGGCCACCTGGTTCACCGAGCAGCTGGGCTTCGACCCCGGCCGGGGCGTCACCCTGACGGACTGGCTGGCCACTCCCACGCAGCGGTTGGCCGAAGTCACCGCCGGCGCCGTCTTCCATGACGGCCTCGGCCGACTCGCCCCGGCCCGCGAGCGGCTCGCCTGGTATCCCCACGATCTCTGGCTGCACGTGCTTGCGTGCCAGTGGCAGCGCATCTCCCAGGAGGATGCCTTCGTCGGCCGGTGCGGCGAAGTGGACGACGAACTCGGCTCCGCCGTCGTCGCCGCCCGCCTGGTCCGCGACCTGATGCGGCTCTGTCTGCTCATGGACCGCCGCTACCCGCCGTACAGCAAATGGCTGGGCAGCGCCTTCGCCCGCACCCCGCAGGCAGCCGTCCTCACGCCCGTCCTCTCCGCGACCCTCGCCGCCACCGACTGGCAGACCCGCGAGCACCACCTGGCCCGCGCCTACGAGACTGTCGCCGCCGCCCACAACCGGCTCCGCCTCACCGACCCGGTCGACCCCAGCACGCGCACCTACCACAGCAGACCGTTCCAGGTCCTGCGCGCCGAACGCTTCACCGCGGCGCTGGCTGCCCGCATCACCGACCCGGCCGTGCGCGCACTGCCGCCGACCTGCGCCGTCGACCAGTTCGTCGACAGCACCGACGTCCTCAGCCGCCCAGGGCGGGCACGAGCGGTGACCCGGGCCGCCACCTCCGTCGCACAGCCGTGACGCCGTGACGATGCGCCTGGCCCGTGCACCGCACCTCGCTGCAACCTCCTCCACGTGTCACAGGGGCGGCCCGGGCCGCTGAGCAGTGGGAGTTCAGCACGGCTTGAGGGCTTGGCAGACCGTCCGTCGATTACGGCGGCTTGCCAAGTCCTGCCTGACGCAAGCGGTCCAAGCCGATCGTGGTTGCGGTCACAGGCCGATGTCGGTCAGCCACTGTCCGGTGGTGCGGGGGGTGATGCCGAGCTGCTTCTGGGCGGAGTTCTCGGGTGTGATCGAGCGGTCCGGCAGGGTGCTCATGGCCGCGTAGGCTCCGGCGACGTCGGCGGCGGGGCCCTCGCCGATCAGAGGTGCGACGGAGCTGCGGAACTGTTCGGGAGTGATCTGCTCGAAGAGCACGTCCTTGCCGAAGTGGGCGCCGAACGCCTCGGCCAGGTCCGGGCCGGTGATCGCCGGGTACTGGCCGACGGAGATCACGCCGGTGATGTCCGGGCGGTCGAACAGAGCGGCGACGACATCGGCGATGTCCAGGTGAGACGCCCAGGAGGCAGGGAAGTCGGCGCGGATCGGGTAGGGCAGTACGCCTCGGTCGCGGACCGCGTCGAGGACGTACGGCATGAGCAGGTTCTCCAGGTAGAACGTGGGTGTGATCACCGCATGGGGCACCCCGGTGCCGGCCAGTCCGTCGGCCAGGGCCGCGGCCGCGCCGCCGGTTTCGGGGTCGATCGGGGCGCCGCTGGTGGAGAACACCACTCGGGCCGGGCGGGCCGCGCGGACAGCGGCGACGATGTTGCGCGCGTAGGTGCGGCGATCCTCTTCGGAGACCACCGGCAGGTGGACGAACACGCCGTCAGCACCGCGGTAGGCCTCGGTCAGTTCAGCGGTGGAGCCGTAGCCGGCGGCTACGACGCGCTGCGCGCCGTCCACGACGGCGTCGGCGTTTCGGGTCAGAGCGGTCACGGACTTGCCCGCGGCGGAGAGAACGGCGACGACGGGGGCACCCTGGGCGCCGGTGGCGCCGTGAATCACGTAGGTCATGGCGCCATTAGTGCATGCGATACACCAGTTACAGCAACTGCACTAATGGCGTAGGGTCAAACTTGTGACCGATCCCTGTCTTCCCGAGTGCGGCGTCGCCCGGTTCCTCACGCTGCTCAACGGCCCGTGGGCCACCCTGATCGTGCGCGAACTGCTGCACGGACCCCACCGGTTCAACCAGCTGCGCGAGGCGCTGCCCGGCATCAGCCCCCACACCCTGACCAGCCGGCTGCGCCAGTTCGAGCGGCACGGCATCGTCACCCGCACGACCTACGCGGAGGTCCCGCCGCGCGTCGAGTACGCGCTGACCCCTCTCGGCGAGGGGCTGCGCGATGTCCTGGACGCCATGGGCACTTGGGCCATGGCGGTGCCGGATCCGGAGGCGGACGTCACCGCCTGACGCATGCCCCGTTCGGCGGCGCGGAGGCCGTCACGCCGAGGACGCGAGCCGCTGGCGCAGGGCGTCGTTGTCGTCGTGGTGGACGACCTCCTCGAAGCGCAGCCGCAGGCCGTGTGTGTCCAGCAGCTCCGCCACGATCGCGTCGAGCTGTTCGCGATGCTCCTTCGTCTGCGCCTGGAGGTACGCCTCGCGGACGTCTTCGGGCTCGTCGACGAGGACCTGGTCCATGCGCTCGCGGATGTACCGCTTGAGGTTGATGTGCTCCATGAACACCTCGCTCACCCCCACGTCGACGAGGCGGCCGAAGAGGTCGTCCAGGAGCTCGGGCCGGGTGGCGAAGTGCGGCAGCAGCGGGCCGACGAAGGCGTAGGTGGGGATGCCGGCCTCGGTGAGTTCGGCCAGGGTGCGCAGGCGGCGGGAGGCGAGTGGAGCGCGTACCTCCAGCCAGCGGCTGACCTTGTCGTCGGTGGTGGTCACGGTCATGCCGACCTCGGCGCGGGGCAGGCTGGTGAGCAGGTCGATGTCGCGGGTGACGACGGGTGACTTGGTGAGGATGCGGACCAGACCCGGGTACTCCACCGCTTGCAGTTCGCGCAGGATGCCGCGGGTGAGCCGGTACCTCCTCTCGTGGCCCTGATAGGGGTCGGTGACCGAGCTGAGCAGCATCGTGCCCCGCCGCCTGCCCTCCGGCATCTTCGCCAGCTCCTTGCGGGCGAGTTCGACCGCGTTCTTCTTGACGTACAGGTAGTCGCCCCATTCCTTCACCGACCGGCCGAACTGCCGCCCGGCGAAGCTGGCGAAGCAGTAGGCGCAGCCCAGCACGCAGCCGGTGTAGGGGTTGATGACGTAGTCGTTCGACGGGGTCTTCGACCTCTGGATCAGGGTCTTCGCTTCGATCTCGACCGGCTCCACGACCGCTTCCTTCCCGCTGACCCGAGCGTCCGCGTCCCAGACGCCGGATTCCTGTGCTGTCCGAGGGGCGGCGCCTGAGGGCCACCGAACCCAACCCTTGGAATAATAATCCATGGAAGTTGCTTCCATGAAATGTAAATGGTTTGCTGGACGCCGGGCCGGTTCGCAGGCCCTCATCGCTGCCCCTCGGCTGCCCCGGAGAGCCGCGCATCTCCCCTCCTGACCGGCTTCTCGGGGCCGCGTCTTCCCTGTTCTCCGCCTGGAGGTTGACCATGTCCGGCGCCAGCGCCACCAGCGAAAAGATCCCCGTCCGTGCCTACGGCGGTCCGACCACCGTGATCGAGTACGGCGGGCTCCGGTTCGTCACCGACCCCACCTTCGACCCGCCCGGCGAGTACCCCATGCCCCTTCCCGGCGACCACAAGCTCGTCAAGACCGAGCCGTCGCCTGTCACCGCCGCCGATCTGGGCCGCGTCGACGCCGTTCTGCTCTCCCATGACGAGCACGACGACAACCTCGACAACGCCGGCCGCGCGTTCCTGCCCGAGGTGCCGGTCGTCTTCACCACCGTCAGCGGTGCCGGCCGTCTGGGCGGTCATGCTCAGGGGCTTGCCTTCTGGCAGAGCGCCGAGCTGAAGCGGCCCGACGGCGGCATCGTCACCGTCACCGGCCTGCCCGCTCGGCACGGCCCCGAGGGCTGCGAGCCGATCTCCGGTGACGTCGTCGGCTTCATGCTCACCTCCGACGACCTGCCCTCGGTCTACGTCAGCGGCGACAACGCCGACCTGGCTCACGTCGAGGAGATCGCCGAGAGGTTCGCTCCCGTCGACACCGCGATCCTCTTCCTCGGCGGCGCCCGCATGTCCTTCGCCTTCGAAGGCGCCCTGCTCACCCTCGACAGCGTCCAGGGCGCCGAGGCCGCGAAGACGCTCGGCGCCCGCCGGGTCGTTCCCGCCCACTACGACAGCTGGGCCCACTTCAAGGAAGGGCGGAGCGAGATCGAGGCCGCGTTCGACGACGCCGACCTGGCGGACCGCCTCGACTTCGCCCGATAGCCCTCCCCCGCCCCCGCATCAAGCATCGACACATACCGCCCGTGGAGGAAACACCATGACCAGCGCGAACATCGACATCGCCCGTAGCTACTTCCAGGCCGTGCAGACGGGAGACATGGCCACCCTCGGCGAACTCCTCGACGAGTCGATCGTCTGGCACCAGCCCGGTGCCAACCAGTTCTCCGGCGAGCACAAGGGCCGGGACGCCGTGTTCCAGATGCTGGGCCGGATGATGGAGGCCAGCCGGGGCACCTTCGCCATCGACACGATCCACACGCTCATGGCCAACGGCGATCTGGTCACCGCCACCATTCACTTCAGCGGCCGTCGCGACGACGCGTCGATGAGCATGGACGGGGTCGACCTCCTGCGCGTCGCAGGCGGCAAGATCACCGAGATGTGGCTCTTCTCCAGCGACCCGGCCGCCGAAGACGCCTTCTGGGGCTGAACCCGTGCGTGTCCGGGGCTGGCCCCTGCCCCGGACACGCATGAGTCGCTCCGCACGAACGCGGCTGGTACCCGCTCGCCGGGACCGCGGCTATGTCGACACTGGTATTGCCTTCGACGGCAGCGCCGCCTTCCCCCGGTGGGTTGCGCCGCGGGCTCTGCGCGGGCCCTCGCTCACTACGCCGGCCGGCCGGGCTGTTTCGGCGTCCGCGTGCCCGGCGCCGGCGTCTGCCCGGCGTCCTTCCGCTCCGCGTCCAGGGCCCGTCCGGCTGCCCGCAGCGTGCTGAGGACCGCCGTCACCTCGCGCACGGACCGCTCGGAGATCACCGACCCGATCCGCAGTTCCAGCTCGTCCTCGAAGACCTTCAGTGCTCCGTCCACCAGTTTCCGGCCCTCGGGCGTCAACTCGACGATCGAGGAACGGCGGTCGGTGGGATTGGCGCGCCGCTCACACAGGCCCGCCGCTTCCAGGCGGTCGACCACCTTGCTCGTGCCGCCCACGGTGATCGAGAATTCCTCCGCGATGTCCTGGATCCGCGGCCCGGGCCGACGCAACAGCAGGTGCAGCACCTCGAACGAGGTCAGCGGCAGGTCGTACTCGGCCCGCAACCGCCCCTCGATGCCGTTCCACAGCTCGATCTCCAGCGAGACCAGCTCCCGGTACAGCCGCTTCAGGTCTGCCATCACTCATCTTCCGAAGAATTATCTTCCAGGGATTGCTAATGGTAAGTCACTGGTGTCGGGACTCCTGGCGAAGGACAGAGTTCGGCGCCGATGAGGGCGGGGCTGAGGCCAGCAGCCGTGCCGGACCTGTCGGCGCAGCCGCTTCTCGCTGTCGGTGGAGTTCCCTGGTGCTGCGCCACTCGCGCGGGGACATGCCGTAGGCGGCGCGGAAGGTGCGGCTGAAGTGGGTGGGGCTGGTGAACCCGAACCGATGGGCGACGGACGCGACGGTCGGCGCGTTCCGGCCGGGCCTGCCGAGTTCGCGGCGGCACGCCTCCAGCCGGTTGTGCTGGATCCAGCGGCTGACGGTGGTGCCCTGTTTCTCGAACAGCCGGTGCAGATGGCGTACGGACATGTGGTGGGCGGCGGCGATCGTCCGCGGGGAGAGGTCCGGGTCGGCGAGGTTGCGATCGATGAACGCCTTGACCCGCAGGAGCAGGGCGGTGCCCGCCGCGTCTGTTCCGGTATCGGGTACGTCGCGCTCCAGGCGTTCGGCGGCGAGGGTGGTGATCAGGTCGGCGGCGTTGCGAGCGAGGAGGTCGCCGACGTGGGGAGGATGGTCGGCGGCTCGGTCGGCGAGACGGGACAGGAAGGAGATGACCAGCGCCGCGGTCTCGGTGTCGGCCTCGATCGGCGCCGCGCTGAGAAGCCGCAGGTCGGCCTCACTGACGCCCACCATCCATCGCGGTATCTGGAACACGTGCGACCGGAAGGACGCCGTCACTTCGGTGGCGAAGGGACAGGTGGTGTCGAAGAAGGCCAGGGCCCCGGGGCGGAACACCGTCTGGCCGCCGTTCCGGTCGATCACCATCTCACCGCGAACCTGTAAGGAAACACTCACGTAGTCCGTGTCCGCACCGGCGGCACCGGGTGCGGTCCGGCGGATGCGCAAAGGCGCGGCCTCCGTCGTGCTGACGAGCGCGGAGCCGAGCGGGAAGGCCGTGAGAGTGGCCTCGTGGGGAGCCTTCGTGGGGGTGGAGATGTCCAGGCGGACGGATCTGAGCTGGCCGTACGTCTGGCTGATCACCTCGTACCAGTAGTCCAGCCGCTCCCTGGCGGGTACCGATGCCGTGGACAGCACGATGCTCATGGTGGTCCTCCCCCTGTGCTCCTCTTTCCTTTCGTCTGATCGGTCCCAGGCTGTGCATCGGTTCAGGCGAGACGTCACGCAGACGCACGTTCTCCGGCACGGAGAGACAACTCCGCACCGGACACTGCCCATAACTTCGTTCCCGGCGCGCGGTCCACGCGCGCAGAGACACGCCACGGGAGGAAGAGGGATGACTCGCATCGGCAAGAAAGCGGCCACCGCAGGAGCCGTGCTGCTGGCGACCGCCGGCCTCGGAACGGCGGCGGCACCCGCCGCGCACGCCGAGGGCAGTTACAACATCCGGATCGACATGTACACCAGTATCGTCGCCGACTACTGCCTGTTGACGACGACCAGCGGCAACGGCCGTGCCGCGTGCAGCGGCAACAAGCCGCCGTCGGGCTCGTTCCGGCTGGGTGTGGTGCACAATCCCGGGGACCGCGTGTGGCTGGACATCAATGTCGTCGGGGGTAGGGACCGCAAGGGCATCGACCTCCAGGGCAAGCACTTCATCGTGGTGAGCGGTGACGTCTTCGCGCTCAAGGTGTGCGGCTGGAAGAGCCTCGCCTCTCACGACGCCGGCAACACGGGGGTGACCCTGCATGGGACAGGGATATGCATCGGCGCTCCGCGCGCTTGACGCACCGTCGGCCGATCCCCGGGCGCCGGGCACCCGGTCCGTCACCGGCGGCCGGGTCCAGCGGCTGACGCTGCCGGGCGTCTCGGGCTCGGCTCGCCACGGGTATCGCGCGTAGTCGGAGGGCCTGCGGCGGCCGGTTCGCTCTTGGGCCGCCGCGGGCTCTTCCGCTCGCATCGAGTTCGCGCTCGGCTTGCGGCTACTGGAGCGCGACGCTGCTGGGTCTCCGCCCCGAGCGGGACCAGCGGCTCGTCGGCGTCGGGGAACCGCGGCCGATGCCGCGCAGAGCCAGTCGGAACGGCACAGCTAGTCACCGTCCTGCCCCAGGCCCCGACGGATCGCGATCTCCACGGCGGAGTACGCGCCGTCGGCCCGCTCCAGTTCGTACGGCGCGGCCGGCATCAGGGGCGGCTGGGCCATGAAGCGCGGTCGCACCCCGTGGTGCGGTTGCGCCGCGTGCACCAGGAACGGATGGCACAGGAAGACGTCGCCCGGGGACCCGGTGGCGTAGGCGAGTGGCCGGTGGTCTGACGCGGCCACCAGATCGGGCGCGAGGGCCAGTCCACTCGCCCCGTCCTCCCCGTACTTCTCCAGCACCTTCGGTACGTCGAGGTGTGAGCCGACCCGGATTCGTGTGGGGGCGTCCTCCTCACCGACCTCGCTGAACAGGAAGAGCATCAGCAACGCCCGGTCCCGGGAGCGCAGGTTCGTGAAGTACCAGCTCTCGCCCTCCGGCAGGTAACTCCCCTCGATGTGCCAGCCCGCGTCGTCGGGCTCCTCCGCGTGCGGGAAGCGGAGCGGGAACGTGCCCAGCGAGTAGCGCGGCTCCCAGCGTCCCTCGCCGACGAGCAGGTCGTACGCGCGGTGCAGGGACGGGGAGTTGGGTGCGGCCGCGAACGGCCCCTGTGCCATGCCGGCCACCCAGTGCACGGGCTGCGTCCACGTCGCTGGATCGTCCGGGTCGCAGCCCGTCTCCCGCCACAGCAGCCGCGCGCAGTCCGCGGCCACGCGCGGCGCGACGGCGCCTTCCAGCTTCACGAAGCCGTCGCGGATGAAGGTGGATACCAGGGTCGTGTCGTCCATGCCCCCATCGTGCGGCGGCACCGGTCCCGGCCACCCGACATTTTCTCCACCACCTTCGTCGGGCGCGCGGTCGGGTCTCGGGTTGTCTGGTTGTCGGGTTGCAGAGTCACGCAGGTTCGCGCGGAAGGCCGGGCGATGATCAGAGGACGGACCGTCTGCGCTAGATTTTGCCTCTCCTTGACCGCGATCACTCACGATCTCAACCCTTTGGAGTCGGCAATCCCATGAGCGACATCGTCAACGGACTCGGGCGGGCCACCGCATACGGCGGGCTGGGGCTGGTCCTGTTGGTCCTCGGCATCGTCCTGGTCGACGTGCTGACGCCCGGAAAGCTCGGCCGACAGATATGGGAACAGCGCAACCGCAACGCCGCCGTGGTGCTCAGCTCCGCACTGCTCGGTATCGGCGGCATCGTGTTCACGTCCATCTGGACGACGTACGAGGACTTCGGCAAGGGGCTGGTCTCGACTGCGGCCTTCGGGTTGCTCGGGCTGGTGATGATGGCCGTGGCGTTCCTGGTGGTGGACCTGATCACGCCGGGGCGCCTGGGCGCGACGCTGGTCGAGGCGGAGCCTCATCCCGCGGTCTGGGTGACGGCGTCCTGCAACCTCGCTGTCTCCGCCGTCATTTCGGCGTCCATCGCCTGAACCCTGGTCCTGTGGGAGGTGTTGCGGCGGCCGCTCAGAGAGTGAGCGTGCTCCGGCGGGGCGGACCGTCAGTGGTCACGGGACCGCCCGACGGCTCCGGGCCGAGCGGCCGCCGCCCCGGCCGGGCAGGTCGCCGAGCGCTGGGCGGCCGTATCGCTCGGTCCTCGCCTGAGGCCGGTCAGCGCCTGCGGCCCCGGGCCGACCAGCCGCTGCCGACCCCCGCGACGTGCAGGGCGAGCAGGGCCAGCCCGATCAGCATGACGTTGGTCGAGGTGAAGACGTCGTTGGTGGAGATCTCCGCCGCGTTGATGAGGAAGGCGAGAAGAAACAGGACTGCCGCGATGATGCCCAGCACTCTGTGCCTCCTTGGGTGGGGTGCCGGCCGAGGGTTCCTGTCACCCGTATGCCCCCGGCGGTCCCGCTCACGCACCGTGCGCGGCACGCTCGGGCGCGGCGGTGACGTGTGCCCCGTAGAGTGGAAGTGACCGGGCCCTTCGCCTCTCGCACCATCCGTCCGGGAGCACTCATGCACCACCCGTCGGGCGGTCCGGACGACGACTCCGGCGCACTGTTCGGGCTCGACGCCCTCACCCCCGCACCCGCCGCCACCGACCGGCACCCCTCCTTCCGCACCTCCGCGGAGGCCCGCCGGATGCTGCCCGTGCGGGAGATCTACGCCGAGCCCGCGGCTGCCGCGTCCCCGCGCGGGAGGCAGATCACCGCCCGGTTCCCCGACGCGCGCGTGACCATGGTGGACTCCCACTGGCGCATCCCCGGGCTGCACGGCAACCAGGGCAACATCGACCGCTGGGTGCGTGTCAAGGGCGAGACGCTGGTCCTGGGCGAGAAGAAGACCCTCACCACACGCCCCAACGGCCGGTCGGCGGACTGGATCGCTCCCGGACCCTCCAACGGCTGCGCCATGGCCTGCGCCTACTGCTATGTGCCCCGGCGCAAGGGGTACGCCAACCCCATCACCGTCTTCACGAACATCGACCGGATCATCGGCCACCTCGCCCGGCACGTGGCGCGGCAGGGGCCCAAGCCCGAGCCGAACCAGTGCGACCCCGAGGCGTGGGTGTACGACATCGGGGAGAACGGCGACTGTTCGGTGGACGCGCTGATCTGCGACAACACCGCGGATCTGGTGCACGCGTTCCGGCAGTGGCCCACGGCCAAGGCATCCTTCGCCACGAAGTTCGTCAACCCCGACCTGCTGGCCCTCGATCCCCGGGGGCGCACCCGCATCCGCTTCTCGCTGATGCCGCCGGACGACGCCCGGCTGCTCGACGTGCGCACCTCACCCGTCGCCGAGCGCATCGGCGCCGCGGCGGACTTCCTGGACGCGGGGTACGAGGTGCACCTCAACCTCTCCCCCGTGGTCGTCCGTCCCGGCTGGCAGGACGCCTGGGCCGAGCTGCTCGTCCACCTCGACGACGTCCTGCCGCGGCGGGTGAAGCAACAGGCCGCCGCTGAGGTGATCATGCTCACGCACAACCAGGAGCTGCACGAGGTCAATCTCGGCTGGCATCCCCGAGCCGAGGAGGTGCTGTGGCGACCTGAGCTCCAGCAGGCCAAGCGCTCCGAGAACGGCGCTCTGAACGTCCGCTACCGCAACAGGGTCAAAGGGGATGCCGTGCGGGCGCTGCGCGCCCTGATCAGCCGCCATGCGCCGTGGCTCCGGGTGAGGTATGCCTTCTGAGAGCGGGTCGTCGTAAGGGCGGTGCGCAGCTCGACAGGGGGTGAGCCGCTGCCTCGCTGGTGGCCGGGCAGTCGATCGGCGCATTCCAGGCGTGGTCGGGCCTGCGCCCCCGGGATCCGCCTGGCCCGCGTGCGCCGGAACGGTTCTCCCCCGGCCTCATCCGAGGCGGTCACGGGTGTCGAGGGGGTCTCCCGGTCCTCGTCAGGGGTGGCCGCCCAGCTGGCGAGGAGTCTGAGCCGGTCTTCGTCGCGTCATGGAGTCGAGGATCCACTGGACGCGGGGCGGGGTGTCGACGGCCTGACGCCGTCGGCTCCTGGATCGCCGGGCTGGCCATCGGTTTTTCCCTGGGGGTCACGGGCTGGCCCCGCCGCCGTCGGCACGGTCGTCGCGGCGCTGACCCTGATCCCCGCCGTCACCGTCGCGCTGGTCCAGCACCGCCGTCCGGGGCCGTCGCCCGCCTCCCCCGCCCGGGCCGCCGACGCATTCGGTGGGACGGGCTGAAGAACGAACGGGCGCCGCCGTCACAGAAAAGCCCCGTCACAGAGCAAGGAGACAGAACCTATGCGCGGAGTAGTCATGCACACGCTCATGGGTCATGAGCGTGTGGGCGGACGAACGCCGCGCCACCAAGGTGCTCCTCACCCTCTGGGGTGCGCGCACCCCTTGCCCCGGGTGCCGGATCCAAGATCGATTGTCAGTGGTGGGTGAGAAGGTGGGAACACCAAGCCGGAACGAGGGGGAGCTGTGACGACCGGAAGCCAGAACTACATCAACCACGTTGCGCTCGTGCTGGATGCCAGCTCGTCGATGTCGCATCTGAGCGGCAAGGTGGTCGAAGTCGCCGACCAGCAGATCGCCTATCTCGCGCGCCGTTCGAGGGAGCTGGACCAGGAAACGCGCGTCACGGTGTACGTGTTCGCCGACAAGGTGGAGTGCGTCATCTACGACAAGGACGTGCTGCGCATGCCGTCGCTGAAGCAGCTGTACCGGCCCGGCGGCATGACAGCCCTGCTGGCCGCCGCGCTGAAGTCGCAGAGGGAACTGGCCCAGACGGCCCAACTGTACGGCGACCACAGTTTCCTGACGTTCGTCCTGACCGACGGACAGGAGAACGCGAGCCACCGCTGCGAGGACTCCCCCGCCCGGGATCCGCGTGAACTGGTCAAGGCCGTGGCCGAGATGATGGCGACCCAGCAGGACAACTGGACACTGGCCGTCCTGGTGCCCGACCAGATGGGCAAGCGCGAGGCCATGCAGTGCGGCTTCCCCAGGGACAACATCGCCATTTGGGACGCCACCAGCACACAGGGCCTGGAGGAGGCCGGGCAGGTCATCCGGCAGGCCACCGAGAACTTCATGGTGGGCCGCACGCAGGGCATCCGGGGATCGCGGGCGGTGTTCTCCACCGGCGCGGACGCGGTCAACAAGGACACCATCAAGGCCGCCGGTCTCACCCCGGTCGATCCGTCGAAGTACCAGCTGATCCCGGTGGCTCGCGACGCGGGGATCCGGGAGTGGGTCATCGAGTGCGGGCACCCTTACCGCACGGGCGCGGCGTTCTACCAGCTGAGCAAGTCCGAGAAGATCCAGGCGCAGAAGCAGATAGCGGTGCTCGAGAAGAAGACGGACCGCGTGTACACGGGGCCCGCGGCCCGAACGCTGCTGGGCCTGCCGAACACCGTGGTGCGCGTCAAGCCGGACCACAACGACGATTTCACCATCTTCGTGCAGAGCACCAGCGTCAACCGCAAGCTCGTGTCCCATACGCGGCTGCTGTTGATGCTCTGACACCTCGTGGATCCTGGGGCGGCACCGCCCGACCTGGGTGGGGACCGGTGACGGGCGTGCTCACCCGGCATCCTCCGCAGCGGCGCCGGGCGGTGCCGCGAGACCTGGGTCGTGCCGGCCAGGAGGGGTGAAGAAGCGCTCGACGTCGGCGTCGGTGACGTCGGCGAGGGTCTTCGGCGACCAGCGCGGCCTGCGGTCCTTGTCGACGACCTGGGCGCGGATCCCCTCGACCAGGTCGGGTGTGCCGAGGGCGGCGCAGGAGACGCGGTACTCCTGCTCCAGGACGCGGTCCAGCGAGCCGAGTGCCCGGGCCCGGCGCAGGGACGCGAGGGTGACCTTGAGGGCGGTCGGTGACCTGGTGAGCAGGGTCTCCGCGGCCTCCTTGGCCTCGGGGTCGCCGTGTGCGAGCAGCCGGTGCACGATCTCCTCGACGGTGTCAGCGGCGTAGCAGGTGTCGATCCAGTCGCGCCGGCCGGCCAGGACACCCTGCGGGGCCGTCCGCGCCACGCCGGCCAGCGCCTCGCTCGCGGACAGCTCGGTCAGAGAGTCCAGGAGGCGCCCCAGCGAGGCCGAGGGCACGTAGTGGTCCGCGAGGCCGCACAGCAACGCGTCGCCGGCGCCGGCCTGGGCCCCGGTCAGGGCGAGGTGGGTGCCCAGCTCGCCGGGGGCCCGGGCGAGCAGGTACGTGCCGCCGACGTCCGGTACGAACCCGATACCGGTCTCCGGCATGGCGACCCGGGACCGCTCGGTGACGACACGGACGCCGCCGTGTGCCGAGACACCGACGCCGCCGCCCATCACGATGCCGTCCATCACGGCGAGGTACGGCTTGGGGTAGCGGGCGATCCGGGCGTTGAGGCGGTACTCGTCGCGCCAGAACGCCCGGGAGGCCGAGCCGTCGCCGTCGCGGGCGTCGTCGTGGATGGCGCGGATGTCACCGCCCGCGCACAGGCCGCGCTCCCCCGCGCCGGTGATGACCACGGTCTCCACGGCCGGGTCGTGTTCCCACGCGGTCAGTGCCTCGTCGATGCGGCGGACCATGGTGTGCGTGAGGGCGTTGAGGGCCCGAGGCCGGTTGAGGGTGATGCGGGCGGCGCGTCCGGTGGTGTGGAAGAGGACGGGTTCCTCGGCTCCACTCATCGGCGCGCCTCGCCCAGGTCGTGGGCCGGGGTGATGCGCATACGTGCGGCTTCCTTCCGTTTTCGGTGAAGGACACGGCGTCCGCCACCGCCGGCGACGAACGGTCTCGCCGCCGGGCCCCTACGTTGCCTGATGACCTGCCCGGGCGACCCGGCGGGGGTGGGGCCGGCCCCGCCCGCGAGTCGGCGGTCACGGGAGGAGTTCGACGTACCCGTCGCTGCCGTGGACGCGGATGCGCTGCCCGTCCCGGATCAGGCGGGTGGCCTGATGGACGCCGACGACGGCCGGCAGGCCGTACTCGCGGGCGATGACCGCGCCATGGGTCATCAGGCCGCCCACCTCCGTGACGAGACCCGCGATGCCGACGAACAGGGGCGACCAACTGGGGTCCGTGTAGGCCGTGACCAGGATGTCGCCCGCCTGGAGATCGGCCTGCGCCATGTCGAGGACGACGCGGGCCCTGCCCTCGATGGTCCCGGCGGAGACCGCCAGGCCGACCAGGGCGCCGTCCGGCACGTCGTCGCGCCGGTACGCCCCGTCGACGGCCTCGCCGTCCGAGGTGAGCACCCGGGGCGGGGTGAGGGCCTGGTAGGAGCGGAACGCCTCCGCGCGCTGCCGGATGAGCCGGTCGTCCACCCGCTGCGAGCGCACCGCCTCGTGGAGCTCCTGGAAGGTGAGGTAGAAGACGTCCTCCCGCTCGGCGAGCACCCCGGCCCGGACGAGCCGCTCGGCCTCCCCCAGCAGGGCCTGCTTGTAGACGAAGTAGCGACTGACGATGTCGTATTTCGGGTACTCCCGGTACCCGATGAACGTGCGGACCCGGTCGATCATCCGCTTGGCCTCGTCGGCCTTCCGGTCCCCGTCCGGCAGGGCCCGCAGGCGCGACAGCACGTCCCGCTCCTTCTTCCGCGCCTCCTGCAGGCCTTGCTCGAAGCGCCGCCGGGCGGCGCCCGGTTCGAAGTTCCTGACGTTGTCGAGAATCGCCGGTACGAGCATGCCGGGGCGCTCGCTCCAGCGGGGCCTGGTGATGTCGATCTCGCCGGCGCAGCGCATTCCGTACCGGTCGAGGTAGGCCTCGATCGCGTCGCGTGCTTCGGTCCCGCCCGGGAGTTTCGGCAGCTCGTCCAGGAAGTCGTCGTCCTCGACGCCCTGCAGGAAGGCCACCACGTGCGGATGCGGGCGGATGACGTCCGCGACGTCGAGCAGGTCCAGTCCCATCTCCGAGGTGATGTTGCCGGGGGCGGACAGTGTGAGCGTGTCGGCCGCGTTCTTCTCCCCCAGCCACTCCAGCAGCTTGTCGTTGAGCCACCATGTGGCATCCATGCCGGCCATGATGACCTGCATGCTCAGCCGGTCGCCGAGGACCCGCTTGTGCTCCGCGAAGGCCTCCAGGAGGAAGTCGAACAGCGCCGGCCCGCTCTTCGTCCGGATGTCGCGCCTCAGGGCGGCGATGGAGGCCTGGCTGCGTTCGACCAGCTCGGTGACGAGGGCCGGATCGGTCTCGATCGGGGCCGGGGCGCCGCCGGGCGGTGGCCCGCCGGGGCCCCGGTCCGGGAGCGACGGGACGAAATCGTCCCGCTCGAGGACGGTTTCCAGCGCGTCCCTGACCAGCGGGTCGCCCCTCCCCACGAGGTCCAGGAGGCCGGCGCGGCCCGTGGGCGTGGCCAGGCGCCGGGTGACGTCGACGAACAGCCTGCCGCCGGCCTCGTGCATGGGCGCCATGGCCGTCAGCTGCCACAT
This sequence comes from Streptomyces sp. Go-475, assembly GCF_003330845.1. GTDB lineage: Bacteria > Actinomycetota > Actinomycetes > Streptomycetales > Streptomycetaceae > Streptomyces. The sequence continues at coordinate 25,698 of NZ_CP026121.1, forward strand.
GGAGAGCCCCAGGGGCTTCATGGGGTCGGTCATCATCTGCTGGTGGCCGACGGAGACGTAGACGTGGTTCTCCTGGTCGCCGGTCTCGGGGACGGGGAACAGTGTCGTGATCGGCCGGCTCTGAACGATCCGGAAGCCGTCGTCGGCCAGGCACCACTCGATGTCCTGCGGACGGCCGAAGTGCGCTTCGATCCGCCGCCCGAGCCGCACGAGCCGCACGACCTGGGCGTCCGTCAGCGCCGGCTGCTCCTGCCGCTGCGCGTCGATCGTCACCTGCTGCGTACCGCCACCCGGCAGGGCCTGCACGGCGCGCTGTTTGGCGGCGATCGTCTTGGCGACGACCTCGCCGTCGCGGACCTTGTAGACGTCCGGGTTCACCAGGCCGGAGACCAGGGCCTCGCCGAGGCCGTAGCCGGCGTCCACGGTGGCGACCTTACGGTTGCCCGTGACGGGGTCGGCCGTGAACAGGATGCCCGCGGCCTGCGGGAAGACCATCCGCTGCACGACCACCGCCATGTGGACCGTGCGGTCGTCGACGCCGTTGCGCCGGCGGTAGGTCACGGCCCGCTCGGTGAAGAGCGAGGCCCAGCAGCGGCTGACGTGCCGCAGGATCGCCGACGCGCCGACGACGTTGAGGTACGTGTCCTGCTGGCCGGCGAACGAGGCCGTCGGCAGGTCTTCGGCGGTGGCGCTGGAACGGACGGCGAAGGCGGCCTCCTCGCCGAACGGTGCGAGCGCGCCGGTGATCGCCGCCGCGATGTCGGCCGGGACGGCGGTGTCTTCGATGGTGCGGCGGATCCGCGCGCTGAGCGTGCGGATCGCCTCCACGTCGTCCGGGTCCACGCGCGACAGCCGATCGAGGTCGTCGTCGATCGACGGCGCCTCCGCCATCGTCCGCCGGAAGGCGTCCGTCGTCACGCAGAAGCCGCCGGGGACGCTGACGCCCTCGATCCGTGACAGTTCGCCCAAGTGCGCGCCCTTGCCGCCCGCGACGGCGAGCTGTGTCCCGTCGATTTCCTGAAGGTCCAGCACGTACCTGTACGTCGACGACAACACACGCACCCTCGTTCCCCGTTTTCGCAGGTCCTGGTCTCGGTCGACGATTCTGCGCCGTCCCCGGGGCCTTGCCGCAAGCCCCCCTGTGCGCTATAACTTGAGACAGGCAAGGAGAGGTCTCCTTGCCTTCGTGTTTTTCTGCCACCGGTTCGTCCTGCTTTCCCGCTCAGGGTGAGGTGACGGCGGTGTGGGCGAGGGTGGCGGTCTCCTCCGGCGTACCGTCGATCGGGACGGCCGCCCCGGTTTCGTCCTCCCCCAGCGGTTCGAGGTCGGCGTACTGGGTGCGGAGCAGGTCGGGCGGCATGAAGTGGCCGCGCCTGGCGGTGAGCCGCGCGGCGATCAGCTCGGGCGAGCCGTCGAGGTGCAGGAAGAACACGCGCGGGGCGGCGGAGGCCAGCCGGTCGCGGTAGCGCCGCTTCAGTGCCGAGCAGGTCACCACCCCTCCGCTGTCCGCGTGGCCGGTCAGCCAGCGTGCGATCTCCTCCAGCCAGGGGCGGCGGTCCTCGTCGTCCAGTGGGTGACCGGCCCGCATCTTCGCCACGTTGGCTTCGGGGTGGAAGTCGTCCCCCTCGGCATAGGGAACACCGAGGCTCTGAGCCAGCGAGCGGCCCACCGTCGTCTTCCCCGAGCCCGACACGCCCATGACCACGACCAGCGGAGCGGAGTCCTGAGACATCCGGCACCTTCCCTTCGAGTTCTCGTTGCCATCGTCTAGAGATCGACGACTACCTTGACGTCGTCCGGTCGCGGGGTGAACGCCTCCGTCGCGCGCTCCAGGGGCACCCGCCGGGTGATCACGCGCTCCAGCCACGACAGGTCGGCCTCGGCCAGGGCGTCGGCGGCCTGCCGGTAGTGACGCAGGTTGGCGTTGACGGAGCCCACCACCGCGTCGTTCTGCAGCACGATCTCCCTGTTGATCGCGCCCGCGTCGACGGTCATCCGGCGCCCGGCGGGTGACACGCCGGTCAGGCACACCACCCCGTACGGCGCGGTGCCGGTCAGGGCGGCCAGCACGGGCTCGTTCGCGCCCGTCGCCTCGATGACGACGTCCGGGCATACGGCCGTGACGACCTGCTCGGTGTCCTTCGCGTGGTACGTGGCGCCCAGGTCCCGCACCAGGCCGGGCTTGGGGCCCTCGGTCACGCGGTCGAGGACGTGCACGTCCAGGCCTCGCTGCGTGCCGAGGAGCGCGGCGAGCAGGCCGATGGGGCCCGCGCCGGTCACCAGGACGCGCCGCGGCTCGAACCAGGAACGGCCACCGACACGCTCGACCTGTTCCCACGCCTTCGCCACCACGGTGGTCGGTTCCATGAGCACTCCGACGCGCTCCAGCTGCGGCTCCAGCCTCACCGCGTACTCGGTCTCCACGCACCACGCCTCGGCGCCGTAACCGTCGATCTCCTTGATGCCGCGCTCGGTGTAGCGGCCGTTGCGGCACATGTCGAACTCCCCGCGTGCGCAGGCCCCGCACGGCTCGGGGTCGGGGCGGCGCACCACCCCGGCGACGAGGTCACCGGCCGAGAAGCCGCTTCCGGGGGGTGCCTGGCGCACCCGCCCGAGGGACTCGTGTCCCAGGACCAGCCGCTCGCGGCCCGGCGGGGCGGAGCCGTACTCGCCCCGGGCGATCTCCTTGTCCGTTCCGCACACCCCCACCGCCAGGCCGTCCACCAACAGCTCGCCCGCGGCCGGGGCGGGGTCGGGCACCTCCCTCACCTCCACGGAGTCCTTGGTGCCGGGTCGCACAGTCACCGCACGCATCGCTCACCTCATCCCTCGCTCGGGCGGCGCGGGACGGGCACGCGCCGCTGTCCGACCGTCTGTCCCGTTCAGAGGGTTTCAGCACTGATCGCGTGTGTCTTCGGGACACGACCGTGTCGGCGTCTCCGGGGGCTGCTGCTCGTCCCCGCGCGCGCACCGGGCGGGGCTGCCGTTCCGTACCCTGACGGCATGCGCATGCGCCCCACCTTGAGCTGGACACCTGCCGAGGACCTGCCGCCGGGGACCACGGACCTGGAGCCGGTCGCCGACGCGCTGGGCACCGGCGGTGTGCTGGTGCTCAGCGGAGCGGGCCTCTCCACCGAGTCGGGCATCCCCGACTACCGGGGCGAGGGCGGGAGCCTGAGCCGGCACACACCGATGACGTACCAGGACTTCGTCGGCGGCGCCCAGGCCCGGCGCCGGTACTGGGCGCGCAGCCACCTCGGCTGGCGCACCTTCGGCCGGGCCGTGCCCAACGCCGGGCACCGGGCCGTGGCCGCGTTCGAGCGGCACGGTCTGCTCGCGGGCGTCATCACGCAGAACGTGGACGGCCTGCACCAGGCCGCCGGCAGCGAGGACGTCGTGGAACTCCACGGCGCCCTGGACCGGGTCGTCTGCCTGTCCTGCGGCGCCCGCAGCCCGCGCCGCGAGCTGGCCCGGCGGCTGGAGGAGGCCAATCCGGGGTTCGAGCCGGTGGCCGCCGGGATCAATCCGGACGGTGACGCCGACCTCACGGACGACCAGGTCGCCGGTTTCCGCGTGGTGCCCTGCACGGTCTGCGGCGGCATCCTCAAACCGGACGTGGTGTTCTTCGGCGAGACCGTGCCGCCGCAGCGTGTCGAGCACTGCCGCGAGCTGGTCCGGGCGGCGTCCTCGCTGCTGGTCCTGGGCTCCTCGCTGACGGTGATGTCCGGGCTCCGCTTCGTCCGCCAGGCGGCCCAGGCCGGGAAGCCGGTGCTGATCGTCAACCGGGACCCGACCCGGGGCGACCGGCACGCCCTGACCCGGGTGGCGCTCCCGCTGGGCACGGCCCTCACGACCGTGGCGGACCGGCTGGGCATCGCGGTCGACCGGCAGGCGCCGCCGAGCCCGTGACCGTGCGGGGCCTCCTCGGGGCCCGCTGTGGAAAGCGACTCCCGCCTCACAGGGAACGCACAGCCACTGTCCTTCCTCTTGCAGGGCGAAACCCCGCAACTGAGAGGAACGTGCTGTGCGTTCACGTACACGTATACGTCCGCGCCTGTACCCGGCCGGGTCGGTGGTGCTGGCCATCGCCGCCGCGGGATCCGTGCTGGCCGGGCCGGCCGGACCCGCGTTCGCCGCCGACGCGGCGGGACGCGCCGACCTGCGGGCGGATGTGAACCGCGACGGACGGGTCGATGTCACCGGCGGCAGCGACAAGAAGGGTGAGGACGGCTGGTCCGTCGAGCGTGGCGCCGTCTACCTGCCCAACATCGACGACGACGCCAAGCGGTGCCCCGTCACCGGGCCCGGCGGCAGCCCGCTGTCCGACGCGAAGTTGGCCGCGTGCAACGACGGCTCCGACACGCAGGTCAACGGCACCGAGGACGCCGCCGACCTCGCCCGGGTCAGATCCGTGCCCCTGCCGGGGCTTCCCGCCGACGCCAAGGGCAGCCTGAAGCTCACCACGGGCGGCAAGCACGCGCACCTCTTCCTCAAGCGGGCCGGGAAGTGGGTGCTGGTGACGTCCGAGACCCGGCTGACCGCCGCCGAGCTGCGTGCCGGTGCGGAGTTCGGTGTCGAGGCCACCGACGTCGTCCGGGACCGCGCGAAGTGGGACGGCCGCGCGGTGGTCCGGCTGACGGTGACCTCCGGCGGGAAGTCCACCTCCGACGCCGTGACCCTGCGCGTCGCACCGCTGCTGACCCACCATCACCTGCAGGACACCCAGCAGGTGATGGTGAGCGAGGTCCAGGGGCAGGGCCCGTACAGCCGTCTGCAGCAGAAGTTCGTCGCCGAACTCGCGAAGGAGGTCGAGCAGGCCGGGGTCACCGCGCCGCTGGTCAAGTTCACGAAGTACGCCGACCCCTGGGCCCAGGACTTCGTCGAGCCGGCCTACGTCAGCATGACCGGGCCGGGCGGCCGGCGGCACGTGATGCGGGTGATGCTGCGTTCCGCCCAGCCGAACCGGGACGCGGGCCGGGAACTGTTCGAGAAGGTGCGCGGCCGGGACATCGGCGTCGTGCAGGTGACCGACCGGGCGGAGCCCGACGACTGGTCACTGAACTCCATGGGGAACCTGGAGACGATCCCGCCGTACGCGCACAACGGGCGCTCGTTCCCGGCCGGGCGGATCATCATGGGCGAGCGCAAGGACAGCGGGGCGCGTCCGTCGAAGGTGATGCGGACGATGCTCGCGTCGCAGGGCCTGCAGGACCCGCTGCTGCTGGACACCTCCTGGCTGGGCGTCGGGCACGTCGACGAGTTCGTGCAGTTCCTGCCCGCCGACACCCCGCGCGGCTGGCGCATCGGCGTCGCCGACCCGGAGGCGGGGCTGGGGCTGCTGCGCGACGCCCAGCGCGACGGCCACGGCAAGACCAAGATGTTCTCCGTCCCGGGCCGCAGCGACAGTCCGGCGCCCAAGGAGACCATCGACCAGGCGCTCGCCTCCCGTCACCTGGTGGCCGACAACCAGATGGCGGCGCGGCGCATCGCGGCCAACCTGGAGGTCCTCAAGCGCGAGACGGGGGTCACCGACGCGGAGATCGTGCGGGTGCCCGCGCTGTACACCCGTGACTCGGAGGCCCTGACCGCCGAGGGCGAGGAGATTCCGGTGCCGCGTCTGACGCGCATGGGCGCCGGCTCCGACCTCGTGGACAGCCTCGGGGACCGCGGCCAGCAGAAGTGGCTCGCCGAGAACCCGGCCGCCCCGCGCGCGGCGGCTGCGCCGACGGTGATGACCAGCGCGTACGTTCCCGGCGCGGTCAACGGCGTGCTCCTGGCGCGCGACCGCTACCTCGCGCCGCGCCAGTGGGGGCCCGTCATCGGCGGCAAGGACATCTTCACGGAAGCCGTCACCGCCGCCTACCAGCGGGTCGGGCTGAAGGTGTCGTACATCGACGACTGGTACACGTACCACCTCGGGATGGGTGAGGTGCACTGCGGCACCAACACCCTGCGCGACGCGACGGCGGCTTGGTGGCAGCGTCCGGCGGGGGGCCGTAACGGGGCCTAGGCGGCAGGTGGTTACGGCCCGGCCCCGTCGCCCCGGGGCCGGGCCGGCCGGCGAGGACGTCGCGGCTGATCCGGCCCCGGCGCGCCATTGCCTCCCCTCTGGTCAGCGGCAGTTGTTCCGATGGCGGCCGTGATCAGGCGGTAGGCGTCAGTCCACGATCAGTTCGGCGCGTGGCGCCGGGGTCCGGCCGGTGAGCACGCGGCTGAAGTTGGCTTCGACCTCCGATTTCTCCGCCGCGTTCGGGTACGGGTTCGTGCAGGAGATGCCCGCGCTGGAGCCGGACATCAGGCTCGAGCACGGTCCGGGCTTGCGGTCGGGCAGGCCCAGGATGTGCCCGAGTTCGTGGGCGGAGATCCGGATGGTGTCGTAGCCCTGGTCGACGGCCTGGCGTCCGATGTAGACGGTTCCGTTGCCCAGGGTGGTGGGCAGGGCGCGCGGCCAGCCGTTGTCCGCCAGGATTCGTATGTTCGCCCGTTGCCCGGCGGTGACCGGCCGGAGCTCGACGGCGTCGACACTCGCGTTCCAGATGGCCGCGCCCCGGTCGACCGCGCTCTTGAACTCCGCTGCGCCGCCGGCGTCGTAGGTGAGGACCCGGGCGGCGAGGGTGGTGTCGGCCGGGCCGGGGGAAGCGGCCGCGGCGTGGCCGCCCGTCAGTGACAGGGCCATCAGGCAGGCGGCGGCGAGACCGCCGGTCAGCGTACGGACGCGCATGATCGACCTCCTTGTGGGGGAAGGGCAGTCGTGCTCATGACACTCGCAGGCCTCTTGCCCATGGAAGGTGGAGATGAATCCGTCGATTCGCGGACCGTGTCCCGGCGGACGAGCCCTCGGCGTCCGGTGGTTCAGGGTCGGTGTCGTCGGGTTCGGGTCGGGGTGGTGTGCCGGGTCGGGGTGGTGTGCCGGTTGATCTCGATCGCGAGCGGGGTGGCGGTGAAGACCGAGGAGTACGTGCCGATCGCCAGGCCGATGAGCAGGGCGAGGGCGAAGTCGGTGAGGGTGTCTCCGCCCAGGACGGCCAGGGCGGAGAGGATGAGGGCGGCGCCCATGCCGGTGTTGATCGTGCGGGGCAGCGTCTGCAGGATCGCCTGACGGGCGATGTGCGGCAGGGGGGTTGTGCGGTCGCGTCGCCACAGCTCCCTGATGCGGTCGAAGACGACGACCGAGTCGTTGACGGAGTAGCCGATCACGGTCAGCAGCGCGGCCAGGAACACCCCGTCGAGGGGCTTGCCGAGCCAGGCGAAGACGCCGGCCAGGATGACGACGTCGTGGGCGAGCGCGGCGACCGCGGCGGTGCCGAACAGCCAGCGGAAGCGGGCGGCCAGGTACAGCAGTTGGGCGGCGAGGGCCACGCCGAGGGCGATGAGGGCGTTGCGGCGGAGTTCCTCGCCCAGGCTGGGGCCGATCAGTTCGTCGCGGATCTTCTCCGTGTCGCCGCCGAGTGCGGTGAGGGTGCGGGTGACGGTGTCCGCCTGCGTGTCGGTGAGTTCCTCGGTGCGTACGGTCAGGGCGTCGTCGCCCGAGGACTGGACCACGGCGCGCGGGAAGCCGGCGTCGGCGAGCGCGGCGCGGGCGTGGTCCGGATCGACGGGGCGGGTGGTGGTGTATTCGATCAGGCGGCCGCCGGTGAACTCGACGCCGATGTCGATGCCGCGGACGGCGATGCCGGAGGCGGCCAGGGCGAGCGCGGCGGCGGAGAGGGCCAGCAAGCGGCGTGGCCGGCGCGTCAGTCGGGGCTGGGAGCGCTCGATGCGGTCGCGGACCCGGCCGGCGGTGGCCAGTCCGGTCAGGTGGGGGCGGCGGCGTACCCACGGGCGGGACGCGGCGTGCTCGGCGAGGACCCGGGTGACGACCAACGCGCTGATCATGGAGGCGAGGACGCCGATGCCCAGGGTGACACCGAAGCCGCGCACGGGGCCGGAGGCGAGGAGGAAGAGCAGACCGGCTGCGATCAGGGTGGTGATGTTGGAGTCGGCGATCGCGCTGAAGGCCTTGCGGAAGCCGGCGGCCAGGGCCGAGCGGGCGCTGGAGCGGCGGCGGTTCGCGTGCTCTTCACGAGCGCGTTCGAAGACGAGGACGTTGGCGTCGACGGCCATGCCGATGGCCAGGACGAAACCGGCCAGGCCCGGCAGGGTGAGGGTGGCACCGAGCGCGGCCAGGGCGGCGTAGGAGATCAGTCCGTACGCGGCCAGGGCCAGTACCGCGAGGGCGCCCATGAGCCGGTAGACGGTGATGATGAACAGTGCGGTCAGGGCGGTGCCGATGACGGCGGCCCAGGCGCTGGCGGTGATGGCCTCGGCGCCCAGGGTGGGGCCGATGGTGCGCTGTTCGACGGTCTCCACGGGCACGGGCAGGGCGCCGCCGCTGATGAGCAGGGCCAGTTCGCGGGCCTCTCTGTCGGTGAAGGACCCGGTGATCTGGGTGGTGCCGCCGGTGATGCCGTTCTCGCACGTCACCGACGGGTCGACCTGCGGCGAGGAGATGATCTTCTCGTCGAGGACGATGGCGATGCGGCGCGCGGGATCGCCTGCCGGGTGGCAGGCGGCCTGACCGGTCAGCCGGCTCCATTTCCCGTGCCCGGAGGCGTCGAAGTCGACGGTGACGTGCCATCCGGCGCCGGTCTGCTGGTCGAACCGGGCCTCGGCCTTCTTGACGTCCTGTCCGGTGAGGGCCGCGGCCTCCAGGCGAAGGAGCCGGCCGGATTCGTCGGGCAGGACGTACTCGCGGGGCCGCTTCGGCAGGGGGTCGGGGGCGTCGTCGAACAGGGCGGACACGGGGTGGACGGTGAGCTGGGCGGTGCGGCCCAGTACGTCGGCCGCCTTCTTCGGGTCCTGCACGCCGGGCAGTTCGACGATGATCCGGTTGCTGCCGGAGCGGTGCAGGGAGGGTTCGGCGACGCCGAGCGCGTCGATACGGCCGCGCAGCACCTCCAGGGTGCGGTCGGTGGCCTCGGGGCCGGCCTTCGCGGTGGCGGTGGAGCGGGTTTCGAGCACGATCTGGGTGCCGCCGCGCAGGTCCAGACCGAGGCGGACCGGCACGGTGAAGGTGATGAACAGGGACAGGGCGAGCACGGTGAGGGCGAGCAGGGCTCTCACCCGGGTGGAACGGATCAACGCGGGCCTCCGGCGGGCACACCGCGGCGGCGGCCGGCGCGGCCGCGGTGAGGGACAGGGTGGGGTCAGGTGCCGGTGGGCGTGGGCGGCGCGCGGCCGCGGTCGGCCGGGGCGGGGTCCGTGGGGAAGGCCGCCGGTGACGGGGGTGCCGTCGGCCGGGCGGGGCGGCGCGGGGCGGTGACCGCGTCGTCGGCGAGGGTGGCGAACGGCCCGTGTGGGGGTGTGCGTTCGCCGTGCGACTCGTGCCGGGCCGCCGGCTGAAGGGCGCAGGGCGTGGCGCAGCCGCCGTCGGCATGGAGGGCGCAGGGCGTGGCGCAGCCGCCGTCGGCATGGAGGGCGCAGGGCGTGGCGCAGCCGCCGTCGGCATGGAGGGCGCAGGGCGTGGCGCAGCCGCCGTCGGCATGGAGGGCGCAGGGCGTGGCGCAGCCGCCGTCGGCATGGAGGGCGCAGGGCGTGGCGCAGCCGCCGTCGGCATGGAGGGCGCAGGGCGTGGCGCAGCCGCCGTCGGCATGGAGGGCGCAGGGCGTGGCGCAGCCGCCGTCGGCATGGAGGGCGCAGGGCGTGGCGCAGCCGCCGTCGGCATGGAGGGCGCAGGGCGTGGCGCAGCCGTCGTCGGCATGCCGGCCGGTGCCGGGGCTTGCGCCGGGCGCGTCGGCGGATGCTGTGCCGGCGGGGGCGAGCAGCGGACCGGCGGGGGCGGGCAGCGGACCGGCCGGGGCGAGCAGCGGACCGGCCGGGGCGAGCAGCGGACCGGCCGGGGCCGCACCGGTGAGGAGGGCCAGCAGTACTGCTGCCCAGACGGCGACCGCAGCCGCCGGCCGGGCGCGGAGGGTGGCCCCGACGGTGGCCCCGAGGACCTTCAGGGGCGGCCGGGCGGTGGGCGGCGCGGCGGTGGGCGATCCGGTGGCGGACAGCCGGGCGGTGCGCGGCACGGCGGTGGGCGGCGCGGCGGTGGGCGGCGCGGCGGTGGGCGATCCGGTGGCGGACAGCCGGGCGGTGCGCGGCACGGCGGTGGGCGACCAGTGGCGGACAACCAGGCGGCGCGGCACGGCGGTGGGCGACCGGTGGCGGACAACCAGGCGGCGCGCGGCACAAGCTGGCCCGGCGCGGTGGCGGACAACCAGGCGGTGCGCGGCACGGCGGTGGGCGACCGGTGGCGGACAACCGGGCGGTGCGCGGCACACGCCGGCCGGCGCGGTGGCAACCGGGCGGTGCGCGCACAGCCGCCGGCGGCGCAGTAGTGGTCGCCAGGCGGTGCGCGGCACAGCCCCGGCGGCAGTAGTGGTCGGTCGGGCGGCGCGCGGCACAGCTGGCGGGCGGTGGCGGACAACCAGGCGGCGCGCGGCACGGCGGTGGGCGACCGGTGGCGGACAGCCGGGCGGTGCGCGGCACGGCGGTGGGCGATCCGGTGGCGGGCTGCCGGGCGGTGCGCGGCACGGCGGTGGGCGACCCGGTGGCGGACAGCCGGGCGGTGCGCGGCACGGCGGTGGGCGATCCGGTGGCGGGCTGCCGGGCGGTGCGCGGCACGGCGGTGGCCGGCCGGGCGGTAGGCGATCCGGCCGTGGGCAGCCGGACGGTGCGCGGCACAGCGCTGGCCGGCGCGGTAGTGGTCGGCCGGGCGGTGCGCGGCACGGCGGTGGGCGGCCGGGGCTCCGGGCGGTGGTGGTGGCGGTGGCTCATGGGTCGATCAGGCCCACGCGGATGGCGTACCGGGTGAGCTCGAGGCGGTCGCGCAGGCCGAGCTTGTGGAGCAGGTTGGCTCGGTGCCGCTGGACGGTCTTGATGCTGATGAAGAGCAGGTCGGCGATCGCCTGCGAGGAGTGCCCCTCCGCCACCAGCTTCAGGACCTCCTCCTCGCGAGGGGTGAGGACCTGGTCGGGGGCCTCCTCGCCGTGGCGGGCCCGGTCGAGGTAGTTGCGGATCAGCGCGGTGACCGCGCCCGGGTAGAGGAAGGGCTCGTCGCGCATCGCCGCCCGGCACGCGGCGACGAGGTCCCGGTCGGCGACGGACTTCAGCACATAGCCGCTGGCCCCGGCCTTGAGCGCCTGGAAGAAGTACTGCTCGTTGTCGTGCATGGTGAGGATCAGGATGCGCAGGCCCGGCTTGAGCCCGGCCAGTTCGCGGGCGGCCTGCAGGCCGGTCATGCGGGGCATGGCGATGTCCAGTACGGCCAGGTCGACCTCGTGGCCGCGGACCTGCTCGATCGCCTCCGCGCCGTCCCCGGCCTCCGCGACGACCTGGAGGCCCGGTTCCTGGTCGAGGATCAGCCGCACACCGCGGCGTACCAGGGCGTGGTCGTCTGCCAGAAGGATGCGGATGTTCCCGGTCATGAGGTCGGCTGCTTCCTGGGCAGGGGCACGGTGAGCTTGACCTGGGTACCGGCGCGGGGTGCCGGCGTGATGTCCAGCGTGGCGCCGACGAGCAGGGCGCGCTCGCGCATGCCGAGGATGCCGGCGCCCTCGCGGGGAGCCTTGATGCCGCAGCCGTCGTCGGTGACGGCCAGGATCACGCGGGTGTCGCTGTGGCCCAGGGTGACGACCACCCCTTCGGCGTCCGCGTGGCGGGCGGCGTTGGTCAGCGACTCCTGGGCGACGCGGTAGAGGACCAGTTCCGTCTCGGGCTCCAGCGCGGGCAGGTCGGCGGCGAAGCGGCGGGTGACCTGCAGTCCGGTGTGGGTGGCGAAGTCCTCGGTGAGCGAGGTCAGCGCGCTGACCAAACCCAGGTCGTCCAGCACGCCGGGCCGCAGCCGGCGCACCAGGCGGCGGACCTCGTCCAGGCTGTCCCGGGTGATCTCCTGCACCTCGCGCAGGTCCTCGCGCAGCGGCCCGGGGGCGTCGTCCGCGGCACGCTTGAGTCCCAGCAGGATCGCGGTCATGCTCTGCCCGACCTCGTCGTGCAGTTCCTGGGCGATGCGGCGGCGTTCGGCCTCCTGGGCGAGCAGGACCCGGCCGCTGCTGGCGGCCCGTTCCTGCTCCAGCCGCTCCAGCATGGAGTTGAAGGTGCGGATCAGTTCGGTGACTTCCCCGCCGCCGTGCGCGGACAGCCGCTGCCCGGGCCGCAGCAGGTCCACCGTGGTCATCAGCCTGGTCAGCCGGTCCAGCGGAGCCAGCCCCCAGCGCAGCAGGGCGGCGTTGGCGACCAGCATCACCGCCAGACCGCCCAGCAGGATGATCGCCTCGGTCAGCAGCACCGGCACCGACACGGTCACCGGCGCCCACAGCAGCAGCGCCGTGGCCGTGCCCAGGACGACGGCGTTGAGGGCGAAGATCCGCCAGAACAGGGACACCGGGCGTCACGCCTCCTTCTGAGATGCGGCCCGCCACGACGGTCGGGCATCACGCATCCCGGACGAGCTGCCGCGCCTGGCCGTCGGCCGAGCCTGGCCACAGCCTGCCCGCCCCGGCGAGGCCGGGTCGATGGGGCCCAACCCCCATTTCCCGCGGCGCGGCCTACCCACGCCCTGGTGGCCTGCATCGCCCGGCCCGCCGCAAATGGGGCCCGCGCCCGATGGGGATCCGTGGCGAAGACGACCAGGGTGGAAGACGACCAGGTTGAGGCATGACCACGAGCGAAGGAGACGTGCCGTGTCTATCGACGCACCCCTCACCGGCCCCCGTCCTGAGCGCATGACCGCGCCCGATGTGCGACGGCGGCTGGAACACGCCCGCAGCACCCGGCTGACGCAGCTGCGCGCCCTCGACGAGACCGGGCAGAGCGCGGACGATCATCTGATGTCGATGCAGCGCGGCGCCATCGAGCGCGTCCTGCAAGAGATCGACGACGCGTTCACCCGCGTCGAGGACGGCACCTACGGCACCTGCCTGGGCTGCGCGGAGCCCGTCCCCGCGGAGCGCCTGGAGATCCTCCCCTACACCCCGTACTGCGTTGCCTGCCAGCGCCGCGCCGCCTGACCGGCACGCCGACTCCCGCCGTTCCTTTCCCTCGCTCTGCCCAAGGGGTGCAGTGGTGAACAACCCGCTCATCGTCGACCGCGCCGCGACGCGTCTGTCGGCCGAGGATCTCGCCGCGCTGCGCGAGAACCTCACCGAACAGCGCCTGTTCCGCCAGGAGCAGCTCCAGCAGCTCGCCGGCGCGGCTCCCTCCCGTACGGACGACGTGCCGCGCCACGACACGGCCTCCCAGGTCGAGGTCCACGTCAAGCTCGCCGCAGCCGCGCGCATGGTCCTCGCCGACGTCGAAGCAGCCCTCAGGCGCATGGACGAAGGCAGCTACGGCGCCTGCCGACTGTGTGGGGGCCCCATCGCGCGCGAGCGGCTGATGATCGTGCCGCAGGCCCGCTACTGCGCGCGCTGCCAGCACGTGCCCTGGACCGAGGCGCGCTGCTAGCAGGCGGAGGCGCCCTGCGTCCCGACATCGCCCACCACCTCAGCGGCCGGCTCATCAGGAGGTGTATCGCGGGCGTATCGGGAAGCGCATACGCCGCCGCAACCGCCCTTCGCCTCCCATGGGGGCATGGACGACAACGCATCCTTGTCCGCATCGCCCCGCCGTACCCGCGGGATCGTGTTGCCCGCTCTGGCGGTCCTCGGGGTGGCTGGTGCCGTGTTCGCCCTGCGGCGGCCTCTGATGATGTCCGCTCCGATGTGCGTGGCCGGGCGGTGGCACGGCTGTCTCGACACGTTCAACGGGGTGGTGCTCATGACGTTGGTCGCGCTGCCGTTGGCCGTGCTGGTGGTGTGGGCTCTGGCGCGCCGTCGGCGGGCCGCCGGCGTCTCGTGGGCGTGGCGGATTTCGGTGGCCGAGGTGGGCATGGTCCACGGGACGGTGCCGTTCCTGTGGCTGACCATGATGCCGGGCGCCGGGGCCGGCTCCGTGCCCGCGCGGGTGAGTCTGGTGCCGCTGCGGGACCTGGTCACGATGGGGCCGCTCGGCATCGTCGGCAATCTGCTGGTCTTCGCGGCGCTGGGGTTCTTCGCGCCGATGCGGTTCGCGGCGCTGGCGTCCCCGCCGCGGATCCTGGCGCTCGGCGCGGGCTGCTCGGTCCTGGTCGAGACCGCGCAGTTCGTCCTGCGACTGGACCGGGTGTCCTCCGTGGACGACGTCCTGGTCAACACCACCGGCGCGGTACTGGCGGCGCTGGCGTCGCGCCGCTGGTGGCGCGCCACGGCACGAACGCCGTCGGACCGGCCGCGCCCCTCGCCGGCACCGGCGGGCTGAGGCACCCCTGGGGCGGGCGCCGTCCGTCACTGCATACGTCGGCGATGTCCCGTCACGCATACGTCGGCGATATGTGGTGCTGCCTAGGCTTCGGACATGCGCGTACTGATCGTGGAGGACGAGCCCTACCTGGCGGAGGCCGTCCGTGACGGTCTGCGGCTGGAGGCGATGGCCGCGGACATCGCGGGCGACGGCGACTCCGCCCTGGAGCTGCTGAGCGTCAACTCCTACGACCTCGCGGTCCTCGACCGCGACATCCCCGGCCCCTCCGGCGACGAGGTCGCCCGGCGCATCGTGGCCTCCGGCAGCGGCATTCCGATCCTCATGCTCACCGCCGCCGACCGGATCGACGACAAGGCGTCGGGCTTCGGGCTCGGCGCCGACGACTACCTCACCAAGCCGTTCGAGCTGCGGGAGCTCGTCCTGCGGCTGCGGGCGCTGGACCGCAGGCGCGCGTACGCCCGCCCCCCGGTCCGCGAGATCGCGGGCCTGCGCCTGGACCCGTTCCGCCGGGAGGTCTTCCGCGACGGACGCTACGTCGCGCTCACCCGCAAGCAGTTCGCCGTGCTGGAGGTGCTCGTCGCCGCCGAAGGTGGTGTCGTCAGCGCCGAGGAGCTGCTGGAGCGGGCGTGGGACGAGAACGCCGATCCCTTCACCAACGCCGTCCGCATCACCGTCTCCGCGCTGCGCAAACGGCTCGGCGAACCGTGGATCATCGTGACGGTGCCGGGTGTCGGCTACCGCATCGATTCCGGACCCGGCGCCATCGGGCCGGGCAGTGCGCATGCGTAGACGCCCGGGGCTCAGCGTCCGGCTGAAACTCACCCTCAGCTACGCCGGGTTCCTCGCCGTCGCCGGCGCGCTCCTGCTGGCGGTGGTGTGGGGGTTCCTGCTGCGTTACGTTCCCGACAACTCCCAGGGCCTGCTCGGCGTCTCGCCCAACCGCTACCTGCTGGTGCGCACGTTCGCCCCGGCCGCGGCCCTGGCGATGCTCTTCCTGCTCGTGTTCGGCCTCGTCGGGGGATGGATCCTCGCCGGGCGGATGCTCGCGCCCCTCACGCAGATCACGGATGCGGCGCGGCTGGCGGGGAACGGGTCGCTGTCCCACCGGGTCCGTATGAAGGGCCGCCAGGACGAATTCCGCGAGCTCTCCGACGCGTTCGACTCGATGCTCGAACAGCTCGAGTCCCATGTCGCCGAGCAGCAGAGGTTCGCCGCGAACGCCTCCCACGAGCTGCGCACCCCGCTGGCGATCTCGCGGACGCTCCTCGACGTCGCCCGCGAGGACCCCACGCGGGACCGGGCTGAGCTCCTCGAACGCCTGAAGGCCGTCAACACGCGCGCCATCGACCTCACCGAGGCCCTCCTGCTGCTGAGCCGCACCGACAGCGGGAGCTTCGACCGTGCGAGCGTCGACCTGTCCCTGGTCGCGGAGGAGGCCGCCGAGACTCTGCTGCACCAGGCGGAACAGCGCGGGGTCAGGCTCGATGTCACCGGTGGGGCGGCCCGGACGAGCGGCTCCGCCGAGCTGCTGCTGCGGATGGTGACGAACCTCGTCCAGAACGCCGTCGTCCACAATCTCCCGGCCGGCGGCACCGTGACGGTCCACACCGAGGCGCGGGGCGGCGTGAGCGTGCTGCGGGTGGAGAACACGGGCCGTCCCGTGCCGGCGGAACTGGTACCGACCCTCATCGAACCCTTCCAGCGCGGAACGGAACGCGTGCGCGCCGACGAGCACGCCGGCGTCGGCCTGGGCCTGGCCATCGTGCACAGCGTCGTCCGCGCGCACGGCGGGACCCTCGGCCTCGTCCCCCGTCCGGCCGGCGGTCTCCTCGTCACGGTTCGGCTGCCCGCCGCGCCGTCGCAGCCACCGCGGTAGCCGCCCCGGTCGACAGCGAGCGGTCCCTGCCGGCCGCGGCCCCGTCACGACTCTCGTCGTCAACGCCGCCTGGTGGTCGGTCGCATGGACGGGTTCAGGCTGCGGCATTCCCCTGTGGCCCGGACGTCCAGGCCAGGATGTGCGGGACTGCCTCGCGCAGACTGGCGAAGTGGCGGTGCACGCCTTCCACCGGGGCGGTGGTGTTCACGCCCCACACCGTCATCCCGGCTCCCAGCCCCGACCGCACTCCGGACGGGGCGTCCTCTATGACCAGGCAGTCCGCCGGCCGGGCGCCCAGCCGTGCGGCGGCCCGCAGGTAGGGGGCGGGAGAGGGCTTGCCCTCGTCCACGGCGGCCGCGTCCACGATCACGTCCGGCACGGGCAGGCCCGTTCGCGCGAAACGGCCGCGCACCCGGTGCTCGTAGTTCGAGGTCACCAGCGCCCAGGACCCGGGCGGCAGACCGTGCAGCAGCTCCGACGCGCCGTGGAAAGCCCCGTAGACGCCGGACCGGACGTCCTCGTCCTCCAGCTCGTGCAGCAGGGCCAGGCACTCGCTCGGATCACGGTCGGCGGCGACCTGGGCGAACGTCTCCACCGGCCGTGTCCGCAGGGCCACCCGGTAGACCTCGTCCGCATCCAGCCCGTACCGCACGGCCCAGGTCTCCCAGACGCGGCGCTGGTTCCGCACCGCGTCGATCAACGTGCCGTCGACATCGAACAGAACGTACTTCATGCGGCCCGGCCGCCCAGGTTCACTGGTCACGCGTCGATCATGCCAGGCGGCCGGCAGGCGACAGCGGGGCAGGCGCTCGGCTCGTGCGACGTCCGTGGCGCGGGGTGCGCTGCGGCGGAGCCGAGGACGGGCGCCGCCGGTCAGCCGAGCTTCAGCAGCAGCGCGGCGAGTCCGGACGGCATGGTGATCATGCAGTCGTGGCCGGTCGGCAACTCCCAGACCTGCGCCGGGGTGCCGTTGGGCTGGATCTCGGGGACGGGGCGGTGGGTGAAGCCCTCGGGCATGCCGACGACGCAGTGGATGTGTGTCCGCGGGATCGTGCGCACGGCCGGGTTGTCCAGCCGGGCCGGTTGTCGGAGGCAGCGCACCGGGTGGTCCGACAGGATCGAGCGCAGCCAGGCGGTGTCCGCCGGGTCGGTGACGCCGAACAGCCCTGAGGGGGGCGGCAGTTCGGGGAGGGGAGGGACCCGCCAGCCGCTCTCGGACTTCTCGGCGAGGTCGATCAGGACCTGGGTCACGGGCATGACATCGGCCGCGCTCTCGCCGTCCTCCGGGACCATCGCGTCGAGGTAGACCAGGCGCGCGATCCGGTCGGGGACACGGTTGGCCGCGGAGGAGACGACCAGCCCGGCGTAGCTGTGTCCCACGAGGACCACCTCGGTGAGGTCTTCCGCGGCGATCAGATCGACGATGTCGTCGACGTGCGTGTCGAGTCCCACCTCGCGGCCGAGCAGATGGGCCTTGTCGCCGTAGCCGGTCAGCGACGGTGTGAACACCCGGTGGCCGGCCGAGGCCAGCAACGGGACCACCCGCTCCCAGCATTCGGGGCTGTGCCAGGCACCGTGCACCAGCAGATATGTCGTCATGGTGTCGCTCCTCGTGGTACTCCGCGCCGCGTCCGCACGGGACGAGTCGCCGGGCGGTCCGGGTCCGCTCGGCAGGTCGCCGACCAGGCTTGCCGCCCGCCCTCCGGCGGAGCCAGGGCCTTTGTGATCCTGGGGGTGACAGGGCCAGGTACGCGCCGGGCCGCGCGACTTAGGGTGAGGAAATGACCGGCGGACCCAACCTTCTGGGCGATTACGTGCGCGCCCGTCGTGAGCTCGTCACACCGGAACAGGTCGGTATCCCGGTGGTGGGGGCCAGGCGGGTGCCGGGCCTGCGGCGGGAGGAGGTCGCGATGCTCGCCGGCATCAGCGCCGACTACTACCTGCGCCTGGAGCAGGGCCGCGACCGCAACCCCTCCGTCCAGGTCCTCGAGTCCCTCGCCCGGGCGCTGCAACTGGACGACGACGCGACGGCACACCTGCTGCGCCTCGGCGCCGGCCGGCCCCGCCGCCCGACGCCGAGGTCTCGGAACGAGACCGTACCCGAGGGCATCGCCACGCTCGTCGCCACGCTCCCGCTGCCCGCGGTCGTCGAGGGCCGCTACTTCGACGTACTGGCCGCCAACGCCTTGGCGACCGCTCTGTCACCGCGCCTCGCGCCGGGAGGCAACCGGCTGCGGGACCTCTTCCTCGACCCCGCCGAGCAGGCCCTCCACCCGGACTGGGAGAAGGCCGCCGAGGGCATGGTCGCCGGCTTCCGCCGGTCCGTCGGCACCGAGACGGACGACCCCCGGTTCGTCGCACTCGTCGGTGAACTCTCCCTCGCCAGTGACCACTTCAGCAGGTTGTGGGCCCGCCACG
Organism: Streptomyces sp. Go-475; assembly: GCF_003330845.1. Classification (GTDB taxonomy): domain Bacteria; phylum Actinomycetota; class Actinomycetes; order Streptomycetales; family Streptomycetaceae; genus Streptomyces. Next base: position 44,293 of record NZ_CP026121.1, read on the forward strand.
ACATAGAGGTGTGCGAAGGCGCGCCCAAGGACATCGACCACCCCCGGGTCGGTCGCCTGCGGCTGAACCGGGAGCTGCTGGGCATCGGCGGCGCGGCAGGCCAGACGCTGGTCCTCTTCCATCCGGACCCGGGCACCGACGACGCCGGAAAACTGGCGCTCCTCGCGTCCGCCGTGCCGGCGCCGTCCGCCCCGAGGCCCGGCCGCCGGCGAGCAGGTGTTGTTCTCCGGGGGCGAAGGGAGGGCGGCGATGACGATGAAGGTGGCGATCTTGGGCAGACGTCGGGAGTGATCTTCCCGTCGGTCCCATGAGAGGGGGCATGCCGTGACCGCACCTGCGCGTCCCGCACCGCCTGCGAGGCGTCGGCGCCGGTTCGACCTTCGCGCGACCGCCCTGTTCTTCGTCTTTCTCGCCGTGGTCGTGAGCGTCGTCGGCCTCGTCGCCCGCGTGGTGGCAGGTGCCGTCGAGCGGCGTCCCGCCTGGGTCTTCGTCCTGGTCGTCGTGGCTGTCGCGGGCTTCGCGGGCCTCGGGCGACGGTGGCACCTGGCGCGAGCGGCCCGCCGGGCCGCGGCGGCGCTCGACGCAGCGGCGCGAGAGGCGGCCGGCGAGTTGTCGGCACCCGCGATTCCCCGTCAGCACCCGGCCGTCGTCGACGTCTCGGTGGACTACGACGCCCTGACGGCCGAGGAGTTCGAGGAGGCGGTCGCCGCGCTCTGCGAACGCGACGGCTGTTCCGGCGTCGAAGTGGTGGGAGGTGCCGGGGATCTGGGCGCCGATGTCGTCGCCGTGGCCCCCGACGGGCGGCGGGTCGTCGTCCAGTGCAAGCACTACGGCGACTCCCACCGGGTCGGCTCCCAGGACCTCCAGCGTTTCGGCGGCACCTGCTTCACGGTCCATGAGGCCGATGTCGCCGTGCTGGTCACCACGAGCGACTTCACCGCGCCGGCGGTGGAGTACGCCGACCAGTGCGGGATCGTGTGCGTGGACCGGGAGGCCCTTTGGACCTGGACGGACGGCACCGGTCCCGCGCCCTGGGAGGCCGCCCCGGGAGAGCGGTCGGCGGGGTGGGAACGCGCAGGTGCCGAGTCGTGAGCCGGGCGAGCGACACCGCTTTCCCGGCGGCCGGCGGCCCGTCGCTCCAGCGCCTCGCGCCGGGGCCGCGGGCCGCCTTCACCTCGTGGCCCGGTCAGTTGAGGGGGTCGAGGGTGAGGTAGGCCTGGCGCGGGTTGCCGTCGTGCACCAGGGACTCGTGGTGGCCGACGTCGTCGAAGGCGAACGCGTACGCCTTCCCGTCGGCCATCTGCGCGTGGATCTTGCGGGCGTAGTGGTTGGTGACGCCGTCCCGGTAGAAGGCGTCGGCGGTGGTGTCCGGCTGGTGGGGGTTGACCAGGAGCGTGGAGCGGTTGAATCCGGCGCACAGGGTGCGCGAGATCGGGCCGCGTACCTGGTCGTTCGGTGCGTCGAGCCTGCGGTGGCAGCCGAACACGGAGGAGGCGTCCGGCTTCTGGAAGCTGGTGACGGTGGCGCCGGAGCCGTTGGTGAAGTGCATGACGCCGCCGGTGACCCGGCCGTAGTACTTGGTGCCCGGCTGGTCGGCGAACGGGGTGACCGTCAGGGTGGAGGTGGTGTACTTCTGCCAGACGCGGTTGATGTAGTCGTCCATGACGGTGGCCGGCAGGGCGCCGGTCTCCACGCCGTACAGCGGTGACAGGGCGCGCAGGACGGTGCCGTCGGGGCGGGTCTGGATCAGGTTCGCCCAGCCTCCGGGCTGTCCCCGCAGGGCGTTGAAGAAGCCGTTGTAGCCGCCGGGCCTGAGCCGGCCGGTGCTCGCGGTGGTGCCGTCGGCGCGCTGCACCCCGACCGCGTAGGGGGCGGAGAACAGGTCGACCTGTGTGCTGTTGATCCACAGGCCGGAGTCGTTGAGTGTGTACTCCGACCAGTTGAACAGGATGTTCCGGTTGGGGTCGGTGGGGTTCTGTACGGCGGGCTGGACCAGGCCTCCGGTGGTGAGCCGGAAGACGAGTTTCTGTCCGTAGGAGAAGTACACGCGGCCGGAGAACTTCGGCATGCGGATGGTGATCGACTGTCCGGCCGCCGGGCCGGGGATGGAGGCGTCGGGGGCGGGGGTCGGGGGGTTTCCGCCGGCGGGCCAGGGGTGGAAGGTGCCGTTCGCGTCGGCCCAGCCCTGGCGTCCGGTGGACAGTTCCGTGCCGAGGTTGTAGAGGTACACCGGCTCGTTGCGGGCCGAGTTGTTGGTGATCTTCAGGGGGATCGTCGCCGGGACCGCGGCTTGGGCCGGTGTGCTCGCTCCGGCCGTGAGCAGTGCGCCGGTGAGCGCCGTGGCGAGGGACAGCCCCACTGCTCTTGCCTGGCGTCTGAGGGTCCGTAACATGCTCTGCCTCCGATCGACGAGGGCCGGTACAGGGCGTTCTGAGAGCGCTCTCAGCGTTGCGCGTTGGTACGGACCTGTCAATGAGGTGGGCATGCGGGGGTGGAGGTGCGCCGCCGTGGGCGCACCTCCGGGCGGGCGCCGTCAGTCTCCGAGTGCCCGGGCGGTCTCCTCACGCAGGAGCGCGACGTAGTCACGGGTCCAGGCCTCGATCGTGCTGCGGTCCCACAGGTCGGCCGAGTACTCGACGAAGCCCCGCAGTTCGTCCCCGGCCGGGACGAGGCCGAAGGTGAGCTCCGTGCGGGACGCGGCGGGGGCGAGGTCCTCCACGGCCGTGGTGAGGCCGGGGAGTTCGACTTCCGCGTCCAGGGAGTTCTGGTAGGCGAAGCCGACGTCCAGCCGCTCCGGCACGTCGGCGCCCGTGTGCTCCCGCAGTGCCGGGGCGATCAGCCGCACCGGCATGGCCTGGTCCATGCACTCCACCGCCGTGCGGGCGACCCGGTCCGTCAGCGCGGTGAAGGAACCGGCGGCTCCGTCCCGTACCGGCAGGGCGAAGCCGGTGATCGTGCAGGCCAGCAGGGATTCGAAAGCGCGGCGCTCCCGGTTGGCGTAGGAGATGTTGAACACGACGTCGGCCTGCCCGGACTTCTGCGCGAGCATCCGGCCCAGGGCCGCCGCCGTGACGGCGAACGGCGTCGTGCCCCGCTGCCGCGCGAGGCGTTCGACGGCGGACCGCACGCCGGCCGGCACGGCGAAGGTCACGGCCCCGCCCCGGCCGCTCGGCTTCTCGGGCCTGGGCCGGTCCAGGGGCAGGCCCACAGTGAACGGCACTCCGTCCAGTGCGCGCAGCCAGAACCGCAGCTTGCCTTCGTCGGCGGCCTCGTCGGCCTGCTCCCGCTGCCATCGCGCGTACGCCACCGGCTGGCACAGTACGGCCGGCAGAGTGGGCGGCTCGCCCCGCCGGGCGGCGCCGTAGAGCGCGGCGAGTTCCTTCAGCAGCAGGCTGACGGACCATCCGTCACAGGCGGAGTGGTGCAGGACGAGGAGCAGGACCCAGGTGGTGTCGCCGGTGCGCAGGAGGCGCACGGTCATCGGCGTGCCCCGGGTGGGGTCGATCGGTGTCTCGGCGGCCTCGGTGCTCGCCTCGTCCAGGGCGGCCTGGCGCTCCTGCGCGGGCCGTGAGGTGAGGTCGTCGAGCGGCAGGTGCACCGGGCCGGGCTTCAGGACCTGTTGCTCCCAGCCGTCTCCGCCGCGGGTCAGGCGGGTGCGCAGTCCCTCGTGCCGCTCGACCAGTCGGGTCAGGGCGGTGCGCAGGGCCGGGACGTCCAGGGTTCCGGTGAGGGTGATGCGCAGGGCGACGTTGAAGACCTGCGGCAGCAGGTGGTCGGCGTGCACCGTGGCGAAGCGCGCCTGCTGGGCGGTGGCGGGTGCCCGGTGCTCGACGGTGCCGGGGAGGGCGTCCGGCTCGGGCGCCGTCTCCTCGGCTGTCCGGGCCAGTCGGGCCGTCATGGCCCGCAGGGTCGGCTCCTGGTAGAAGCTCAGCATCGGATAGTCGGTGCCGAACTCCTCCCGGACCTGGTTGACCAGCCGCATCGCGGTGATCGAGTGGCCGCCCAGGTCGAAGAACGAGGCGTCGGCCGTGAGGGCGTCGGGGTCCGTGCCGAACTCGTCCGCCCAGAGCTCCCGTACGCGCCGCTCGACGTCCCTCCGGTGGCCGGCCGCCGGCTCGCCGGTGGTGGTGGGGGCCGGCCGGTGGCTCGGTGCGGTGGTGACGAGGTCGGGTGCCGGAAGGGCGGACCGGTCGAGTTTGCCGTTGCCCGTCACGGGCAGGGCGGGCAGGACCCGCCAGGCGCGCGGCACCAGGTACTCCGGCAGGCGCGCCGCCAGTTCCTCGGCCAGGAGGTCGGCGAACGCCTGCCGGTCGTCGGCCCCCGCGCCGATCGGATCGGCGGGGACGGCGTAGGCGGCCAGGTAGGCCTCGCCCCGGTTGTCGCGGCGGGCCAGGACGGCCGCCGCGCGCACACCGTCCAGGGTGGCCAGGACGCGGGAGACCTCCTCCGGCTCGACCCGGAAGCCCCGGATCTTCACCTGGTCGTCGGCCCGGCCGCAGAACTCAAGTGCGCCGTCGGCCCGCCAGCGGACCAGGTCGCCGGTGCGGTACCTGCGGGCGTCCGGGGCGCCGTCCGGGTCCGGCAGGAAGCGCTCCTCGGTCAGCCGGGGACGGTGCAGATAGCCGAGGGCGACGCCGGCTCCGCCGACGTACAGCTCCCCCACCGCGCCGACGGGCACCGGGCTGCCCGCGGCGTCGAGGACGCTCAGCGTCACGTTGCCGGCCGGCCGCCCGATCGCGATGGACCGGCCGGGGTCCTGGCCCTGCGGGGAGACGGTCTCGGTGGTGCACAGCACGGTGACCTCGGTGGGCCCGTACACGTTCACCGTCTCGTACGGCGCCTCGGGCCGCGGCCGGGTGCGCAGCACGTCGCCGCCGAGCAGCAGGTGGCGCAGCGGCGGCTGCTCGGCCGGGGGAAGACGCAGCAGTTGCTCGCCGAGGGCGGTGGGGAGGATCGAGAAGGTGACGCCCTGCTCGGCGTACCAGCGGGCCAGGGCGAGCGGGTCCCTGCGCCGGTCCTCGTCGGCGATCGTGACCGACGCGCCCGCCGTCAGCGCCGGCCAGATCTCCAGGAGGGAGGCGTCGAAGCTCTGGCTGCACACCACGGCGCTGCGGTCGGCCGGGGTGAAGGCGAAGCGCCGGTGCTGCCACTCGCACAGGTCGACGACCGCGCGGTGCGGCACCACGACGCCCTTGGGGGTGCCGGTGCTGCCCGAGGTGTACAGGACGCAGCACGGCGTCTGGCCGCCGGGGGCGGACTCGCCGGCTCGGCCGCCCCGCGCTGTCGCGTCCGGCGGTACGACGGTCACGTGGCCGGGCAGTCTCAGGGCCGCGGCCTCCTCGCGCGTCGACACCAGGGTGCCGGCGCCGCACTCGGCGATGATCTGCTCGGCGCGCGCCCGGCCGAGTGACGGGTCGAGCGGGACGTAGGCGCGGCCCGTCCTGAGCACGGCGAGCATGGCGACCACGAGGTCGGCGGAGCGGGGCAGCCACAGCGCCACCGTCCCGTCGGCGCCCGTGGCGTGTCGTTCCCCCAGGGCGGAGGCCAACCGCTCGGCCCGGTCGTCGAGTTCGCGGTAGGTCAGTCGGGTGTCGCCGCTGATCACCGCCGTGCTGTGCGGCTGCGCGGCGGCCCGCCGGGCGACGAGGGCGTGGACGGTGGTGTCCGCGGGCGGGCGGGACGGGCCGTGTTGCCATGACTTCGGCACGGGATCGCCGTCGGCGGCGGTGTCGGGGGCCGGCGGAGCGAGCCGGGACAGGGGTGCCCCGGGGTCGTCGACCGCTGCCGTGAGCAGGTCCCGGAAGGTGGCGAAGAAACGGTCGACGGTGGGCCGGTCGAACAGGTCGGTGTTGTACTCCAGATGGCAGCGGATGCCGTGCGGCTGGTCGGTGAAGTAGACGGTGAGGTCCGTCAGGGCCTTGTCCGGGCCCGCGTCCAGCGGGGTGGCCTCGATGCCGGGCAGGTCGAAGCGGAACGGTTCGGCTCGCTGGAACTCGGCGAACGTCTGGAACACGGGTGTCCGGTCGACCGCCCTGGCCGGGGCGAGTTCGCGCACCACCCTCTCGAAGGGCACGCGCGCGTGGTCGTACGCGTCGAGGGCGACCGTGCGCACCCGGTCCAGGAGGGTGCCGAACGCGGGGTCGCCGGACAGGTCGAGGCGGAGCGCGAGGGTGTTCACGAAGAAGCCGAGCAGGTGCTCGGCCCGTTCGGGCCGGTCCGAGATCGGGGTGCCGACGACGAGGTCCGTCTGCCCGGTGACGCGGTGGAGCATCGCCGCGTAGCCGGCGAGCAGCGTCATGAAGAGGGTGCTGCGGCGGGTGCGGCTCATCTCGCGCAGCCGCCGGGAGAGTTCCGGGTCGAGGGTGTGGAAGACGGCCCGGCCGTTCGACGTCATCGTCGCCGGGCGGGGCCGGTCGGTGGGCAGGGCGAGGACGGGCAGTTCGCCGCCGAGGGCGGTGCGCCAGTACGCCAGGTCCTCCTCGGCCTCCCGGCTGCGCGCGGACGCCGCCAGCTCCCGGGCGTGATCGGCGTAGCTCCAGGTGAGGGCGGGCAGGGCGTGGGGGGTGCCGTCGCGTTCGGCCCGGTAGAGGGCGGACAGGTCGCGGGCGAGGACGGTGGCGGAGGCCGCGTCGACGACGATGTGGTGCAGGGACAGGACGAGGACGTGCTCCGCCTCGGCCGTCCGGACCAGCCGGGTGACGAACAGCGGGCCGTCCGCCAGGTCGAAGCGGCGGCCGCTCTCGGCGGACAGGACGTCCCGCAGCGCGGTGCCGGGAGCGGCGGCGGCGTCCACGACCTCGAAGTCCGGCTCGGCGGACGCCCGGACCACCTGCCGGGGTTCTCCTCCCCTCTCCCGGAAGACCGTGCGCAGGCCCTCGTGCCGGGCGACGAGACCGCGCAGTGCCGCGCGCAGGGCGGGGACGTCGAGGGGGCCGTCGAGACGGATCGCCTTGATCTCGTTGTAGGCGGTACGTCCCGGCAGGAGGCGTTCCAGGAACCAGACGCGTTCCTGGCCGGGTGACAAGGGGGCGTCGGCGGGGGCCGGCCGGACGGGCGCGGGGCGCGGGGGTGCCGAGGGGGCGGTGGCCCGCCGGTCGTAGTGCCGGCGCAGGGCGTCCAGGCGCGGCAGGCCCGCGCGCAGTCGGTCCGCCGCGACACCGAAGTCCACGAGGGCCACGATCTCGTCGGCTCCTGCCGCGGTCACCGCGTCGACCACCGGGCGGACGCTGTCCGCCGTGCCGATCAGGGCGCGCTGGTCGCAGTAGCGGCCGTAGGCGCGGCGGAACAGGGCCTCCAGGTCGTCCTCGCTCAGCGCGGCCAGGTCGACGCTGCGCCCGAGGCTGCCGGTGACGCCGCTGAACAGGGACAGCGACGCGCGCATGTAGCGGGACAGGGGCTCGTAGGCCTCGGTGCGCGCGGTGTCGTGGTCGTCCGCGAGGAAGGTGTGCAGCAGGACGGCCACCCGGCCGGCGTCCGGGTCCAGTCCGTGCCGGGCCCGGGTGCGGCGGTAGCGGGCGATGTTCTCGCCGAGCTGTTCGACGCTCTGGGTCATCAGGTTGGTGACGACGCCCAGGTCGTGGCGGGCGGCCAGTTCGTACGAGGCGGGGTTGCCGACGACCGCGGTGTACAGGGGCGGGGTGTCCTGCACCGGGCGTGGGAAGAGCCGCAGGTCGGCCTCGCCGTCGCCGGTGGTGCGGCGCAGGGCGGCACCGCGCCATAACGTCCGTACCTCTTCGAGCTGTTCGTACATCAGCTCCTTGTGCCGGCCGAAACGGTCGGGGAAGAAGGCGAAGTCCTTGGAGTTCCAGCCGGCGGCGACGCCGATGCCGACGCGGCCGCCCGAGAGGTTGTCGACCATCGACCACTCCTCGGCGACCCGGATCGGGTCGTGGAGCGGCAGGACGACGGAGCCGGCGTTGAGGCGGATGCGCTCGGTCTCCCGGGACAGCGCGGCGGCCAGAACCGCCGGGTTGGGGAAGAGCCCGCCGAAGGAGTGGAAGTGGCGCTCGGGCATCCAGAGCGCGTGAAAGCCGTGCCGGTCGGCGAACCGGGCGGTCTCGACGAGGAGTTCGTACTGGCCGTGGGGCGGCGAGGACGCGTCCTGGGGGTAGTCGCCGAAGAAGTAGACGCTGAAGTCGGGGGTGCGGGGGGAGGCTTGTCGCGCGGGAGCGGGGCGGGGTGCGGCGTCCTTCGCCGGGGCGCGGCGGGGCGCGGTGATCGTCGCGGCGGCGTTCCAGGGCATGGCGGCCACGGAAGCGACTGGTTCGGGGGCCGCTTGTGGCTGCGGCTCCGGCTTCGGTTCGGGTTCCGGTTCCGGTGCGGGTTTCGGTTCCGGTTCGGGTTTCGGTTCGGGTTTCGGTTCCGGTTCGGGTTTCGGTTCGGGTTTCGGTTCCGGCTCGGGTTTCGGTTCCGACTCCAACTGCGGGTCCGGCTTTGGTGGCACGGCCTTCGGCGTCACCAACGGTCCGCCCGGGAAGAAGCCCGCCGACCGCAGCTCGCGCAGCGAGTCCCGTACGGCGTCCGCCACGAACTCGATGTCGCCGTCCGAGTGGGCGGTGGACAGGAAGAAGTTGCGCCACTCCCAGACGTGCACGCCGCGCAGCATCAGGTGGTGGTAGAGGAGCTCCATGTCGGCGCGGTGCTCGAAGCGGAACTGGGAGCCGAAGTGGCTCATCCGCAGCGGGTACTCCTCGGCCTCGAAGAAGCCGTTGAGCGTCGCCGCCAGTTCGGCCGTGCGCGCGTTGAGCCGCTCCTGGAGGCCGGGGCTGTGCTCCTTGAGGTGGGCGAGGACGGCACGGGCCGCGACCATCGACACCGGGTGCTGGATGTACGTGCCGCCGAAGAAGGTGGTGTCGGCGGGCGGGTAGCTGTCGTCGCCGTAGGACCAGTAGCCGCCGTCGACGCCGTCCATGATGTCGGCGCGGCCCGCGATCGCGCCGATGGGGAAGCCGCCGCCGAGGAGCTTGCCGTAGGTGGCGAGGTCGGGTGTGACGCCGTACAGCTCCTGCGCGCCGCGTGGGGCGGGGCGGAAGCCGGTCAGCATTTCGTCGAAGAGCAGGACGATGCCGTGGCGGCGGGTGAGTTCGCGCAGTCTGCGGACGAACTCGACCGGCTGCAGCGACGGGTGTCTGCTCTGCACCGGCTCCACGACGACCGCCGCGATGTCGCCGGCGTCGCGGGCGATCGCCTCCAGGGCGGTGTCGCTGCCGTAGTCGAGGACCAGCAGATCGGCGACGGCGGCCTGCGGGACGCCCCGGGAGACGGGCACGGTGATCCCGTCGGCGTCGGTGCCGGAGGTGGCGGCGCGGCCGAGGACGTTGTCGGCGTGGCCGTGGTAGGCGCCGAGGAACGTGACGATCTTGTCGCGGCCGGTGGCGGCGCGGGCGAGGCGGATCGCCGCGGAGTTGGCCTCGGTGCCGGAGTTGGCGAAGGCCACGCGCTCCAGCCCGGTGAGTTCGGCGAGGAGTTCCGCCGCCTCGCCGGTCTCGACGGCGCGGGGGCCGAGCTGGATGCCGCGGGAGAGGTGTGCGCGCACGGCATCGGTGACGAAGTCCGGCTCGTGGCCGAAGAGGAGGACGCCGAAGCCCATCGTGATGTCGACGTACTCGTTGCCGTCGACGTCCTGGAGCCGTGCCCCGCTCGCCCGGCGGCCGGCGATCGGGTACAGCATCTCCTTGGTGCCGCTGCGGAAGCCCACGACGGCACGGCTGTCGGCCAGGACGCGGCGGTAGCGCTGGGCGATCCGCTTGGAGGTCGGGGTCTTCGCGGTGTAGCGGCGGACGAGGTCGGCGAGGTGTGCCTGCTGGGTGTGGGGGGAGGCCTCCCGCACCATGCCGGAGGTCCTCGTGACGGACACGCGGGGGCCGTGGACGCGCGGCGGCTCCGGGGCCTCGGCGGCGGCCGTGCCCAGCTGGTCGGCGATGCGCCGCGAGAGTTCGGCCATCGCCGCCAGGTCCTGGTCGAGTGCGGCGGAGATGCCGTTCAGCGCGCTCACTTGACGACCGTGCCGTTGAGCCGGTCCGTCACCGAGGCGGTCTGGAGCGCGAGCAGTTGGGAGAGCTGGGACATCATCTGCAGCTGTATCTGGGATATCTGCTGAATCTTGCGGGCGAGATCCTCCAGCTCCTCGCGGGTCGCGTACGCGGGGACGGGGGCAGCGGGGGCAGGCACGGGCGCGGGGTCGGAGACAGGGGAGGCGGGCGCGGGCTCGGGAGCCGACCGGGGTGGGAAAGCCGGTGCGGGTGCGGCGGCCATGGGCACAACGGGCTCCGCAGGCTCGGCCGGTCCCGCCGCATCAGCCAGTTCCGCATGCTCGGCGACTCCCGCCGGCTCGGCCGACGCCGCCCCGGCCGTCGTCCCGGTCGCCGCCGTCGTCCCGGTCGCCGTGTCGGCCGTCGTACCGGCCGTCGTCCCCGGCAAGCGGGCCACGATGAACTCCGCGAGCCGCCGCGGCGTGCCGGTCTCCTCCAGAAGCTGTCGCATCGTCACCCTGACCTCGTGCTGCTGCTCCAGCTCCCGCAGCACGCTGATCATCTGCAGCGAGTCGGCGCCGAGATCGAAGAAGTTCGCGTCGCCGTCGATCGCCGACGGGTCTCCGCCGAGGTGCCGGGCGGTCGACTCGACGATGCTGTGCAGTACCCGTGCGGCCGCTGCCTCTCGCTGAACCACTGCGGTTCCCTTTCTCGCTGATGGTGCCGTGCCGAGGACCGTCGGCTCGGGCCCGGTCCAGTGCTGTCGGTGCTGGAATCGGTATCCGGGCAGCGGGACGCGCCGGCCCCCGCTGCCGGCCAGGAGCGGCTCCCAGTCGAGGTCCGCTCCCGCGCAGTGCAGTGCCGCGGCGGCGCCCCAGAGGGTGCCGAGTCCGGTGCCGCGCCGCAGCGACGGCACCGCCGGTACGTCGGGCAGTGCCCGGCGGGCCAGTCCGCTGAGGGTGCTGTGCGGCCCGATCTCGAGCAGGACGTGGGGCCGCTGTGCGCCGATGCCGCGCAGCGCCTCGTCGTAACGGACGGGCTCGCGGGCGTGCCGGAGGAAGTGGTCCGTGTCCGGGATCCAGCCGGGCGGGCGGACCGCTCCGTCGAGGGTGCTGACGAACGGGATCCCGACGGGCCGGAACTCCACGTCGTCGAGGACCTTCCGGAACTCCTCCAACACGGGTTCCATCAGGGCGGTGTGGAAGGCGCGGGTCACCGGCAGCCGGTGCCCCGGTGTGCCGCGCCCGTCCAGCAGGGCGCATGCCCGGTCGACGGCCTCGGCCGGTCCGGCGAGCACCTGGGCGCGCTCCCCGTTCGACACGGCGGGCTCCAGCCCGGGCACCTCGGTGGCCAGGGCGAGCGCGGTGGCCCTGTCGATCGGCGCGGCCACCATCGCGCCCGGGGCGCAGCGCCGCCGCATCAGCCGGCCGCGTTCGGTGGTGAGGCGCAGGCCGTCCCGGAGGGACAGGGCTCCCGCCGCGTGGAGCGCGGCGTACTCGCCGACGCTGTGCCCGGTCACGGCGTACGGTGCGACGCCGGTGTCGCGCCAGAGCCGGACGAGGGCGCACTGCAGGGCGAACAGCGCGGGCTGCGCGGTGTCCGTGTCCCCGAGGTGCCCCTCCCCCGCCGCGTGCTCCGTGGTCAGCTCCGCGTGCAACGAGACGCCGGTGAGGTCGCGGTGGTACTGCTCGCACGCGTCGAGGACTTCGCGCACGGCGGGGAAACGCGCGTAGACGCCGGCCGCCATGGCGGGGTACTGGCTGCCCTGGCCGGTGAACTGGAACGCCACCCGCGCGGCGCCCTCCCCCGGTGCCGTCCCCGTGGTCACCGCCGTCTGGGCGGTTCCGGCGAGCCAGGTGTCGAGGGCGTCGGCGAGGGCCGCCGGGGTGGAGCCGCGGGCGGCGAGGCGGTGGGGGCCGTGCGCGCGGCCGAGGGCGGCCGTGGTGACCAGGTCGGCCGGGTGCGGTGCGGGCGGCCGGCGCAACCGGTCGCGGAAGGCGCGGGCGTTGTCGGCGAGGGCCTGCGGGGTGCTTCCCGAGACCAGCAGGACGTCCGGCGGGGAGGCCGCGCCGCTCCTGGGAGCCGGTTCGGGGGCCTGTTCCAGGATCAGGTGGACGTTGGTGCCGCCGACACCGAGCGAGGTCAGGCCCGCCCGGCGCGGCAGGTCGCTCCCGGGCCAGGGCCGGGCGGTGCGGGGGATGTAGAAGGGGCTGCGGTCGAGGTCGAGGTGGGGGTTGGGTTCGGTGAAGTTCGCCATCGGCGGGATCACGCCGTGGTGCAGGACCAGCAGGGTCTTGACGAGGCCGGCCAGTCCGGAGGCGGCGTCGAGGTGGCCGAGGTTGGCCTTGGTCGAGCCGAGGGCGCAGTAGCCCTCGCGGTCGGTGTCCTCCCGGTAGGCCCCGGCCGCCCCGTCGAACTCGATCGGGTCGCCCTTGAGGGTGCCGGTGCCGTGGGTCTCCAGGTAGCCGATGGTCTCGGCGCCGACGCCGGCGCGTCGCAGGGCCTGCCGGATGGCGGTGCGCTGGCCCTCGGCGCTGGGGGCGCTGAACGCCGTCTTCGCGGCGCCGTCGTTGCCGATGCCCCAGCCGCGGATGACGCCGTGCACGGTGTCGCCGTCGGCGACGGCCCGGGCCAGCCGCTTCAGTACGACGGCCAGCACGCCGGTGCCTCCCACGGTGCCGTCGGCACCGGCGTCGAAGGCGCGCACCCGGCCGGACCTGGACAGGATGGAGCCCTTGACGTGGCGGTAGCCCAGGACCTGCGGGACGTGGACGGCGGTGGCGCCGACGAGGGCGATGTCGCAGTCGCCCAGGAGCAGCGACTGCGCGGCCGCCTGCACGCCGACCAGGGAACTGGAGCAGCCTGTCTGGATGTTGACGGCGGGGCCGGTCAGGCCCAGCCGGTAGGCGACACGGGTGGCCGTGAAGTCGGCGAAGTTGCCGATGATCGTCTGCATGCCCGACGTCCAGTCGGTCGGGGGCAGGCTGGGCAGGACGTTGTTCAGCAGGTAGCTCTGCAGGGTGTACAGGTGGTATCCGGTGCTGGCGTAGACGCCGACGCGGGTGCCGTTCCGTTCCCCTGGATAGCCGGCGTTCTCCAGGGCGTGCTGGGCGCATTCGAGGAACATGCGCTGCTGCGGGTCGGTGAGCCGGGCCTCGTGGGGGCTCATGGCGAAGTGCCGGGCGTCGAAGCCGGCGAGGTCGTCGAGGATCCCGGAGGCGCCGACGAAGTCCTCGGCCCCGTACTCCTCGGCGGGGATCCCGGCGGCGGCCAGTTCCTCGTCGGTGAAGCGGGTGATGCAGTCCGTGCCGTCCCGGATGATCCGCCAGAAGTCCTCGGGCGTGTCGGCGCCGGGCAGCCGGAAGGCCATGCCGATGACGGCCATCCGCGGGTCCGGATCGCTGGTGGTCATCAGCCGCGTCCCTTCGTCACCGCGGGCCGGTCACCGGCCGGTTCCTCCAGGGACGGCGGGCCGGGTCTGCCCCGGGCGACCAGCAGCAGGAGCAGGGCCGTGCACAGGGCGATCGCGAGGCCGTGGAAGGCGGCCACCACCTGCAGCGGCGAGAAGCGTTCCAGGAGTGCGCCGCTCACGAGCATGCCGAGGCCAAAACCGGTGTTCTCGGCCGAGGCGGACAGGCCGAAGAGCCGGCCGCGCTGGTCGTCGGGTGCGGCCTGCAGCCGCGACACGTAGACGGTCTCGGTGAAGCCGTCGGCGGCTCCGGCGACGAGCGCGGCGATGACGGCGGGCAGGGTCGGCAGTCCGCAGAAGACCACGATGAAGCCGGCGGACATCACACAGGCGCCGAGCGCGAACGCCCGCTCCCCCGGGGTCCGCCCGGTCTTGGCGGTGACCCGGCCGATCACCTGCTGGGCGACGATGTTGCCGATGGCCCAGGTGGCCCAGAACTGGCTGATGAAGGTGGCCGGGTGATCGGGATCCAGGCTGCTGGAGTAGAGGGGCAGGGCGACGTTGTGGGAGGAGGAGCCGAGGCCGTCCACCGCGCGGATCGCGATCATCGCCATCAGCAGCGGGGCCGTGCCCAGCAGCATCCGGGCTGTCCGGCGCGCGGCCCCCGAGGCTTTGCCGGAGCCGCCGTCCGCGGGGTCCCCGGCCGCCCGGGTGCGGACGGGGAGGAGGAACAGCACGGTCGCGGAGATCAGGAACGTCGCGGCGTCCAGGGCGAACGCGGCGGAGTAGCCGAGCTGCGCGACCACCACGCCCGCCGAGGCGAAACCGGCGATCATGGCGAGCGAACGTCCGGTCACCAGCAGGCCGTTGGCCCGGACCCGGTGCTCCGCTCCGACGATCTCGGGGATGCTGCTGCGCAGGGCGACCTGGGAGAGCGTCGAGCAGCCGCCCGTGACCACGGCCAGGACGTACAGCAGCCCGGGGCGCACGCCGTCGGGCGCGAGCAGCAGCGTCAGCAGTGCCGTGGCCTGGCACAGGTCGGCGCCGACCATCAGCCGCTTGCGGTCGTACACCGAGACGAGCCGCCCGCTCACCCAGCCGGAGACGACACTGGTCCCGAGCCGTACGGCCATGAAGAGGCCGGCGGCGAGCGCGCTGCCGGTGGCGTCGTAGACGAAGACGTTCAGCGCCACCATGTTCAGGTAACTGCCGTACGCCGAGATGCCGTTGCCCAGGACGAGCAGACGGAAGTACCTCATGCACCTTCCCCTGGTCTGCATGAGGGGCGCGCGTTCCCCCCGATACGCCGCCGGCCGGCAGCCACTGGTCCGTCACCCAAGCAGAACCGGACAGACGTCTTCAAGACTCGGAAGTGGTCCAGACGACTTCCGGTCTTGTTTTGGCGCTTTCGAAGCGACGGGCAACCCGTCGCGGGCGCGCTTACGACGTCAGTCGGTCCAGGGCCGTCAGGACCGGTGCCACGCCGTCCTCCTCGGCCAGGCGGCGGGCGAGGTCCTGGGCGCGGCCGCGGTGGCCGGGGTCGCTCACGGCCCGGCGCAGGGCGGGGGCGAGGGCGTCGGCGGTGAGGCGGCGCAGCGGGAGGGCGCAGGGCGCGGTGCCCAGCGCGATCAGGCGGGCCGCCCAGAAGCCGGCGTCGAACTGCACGGGCACCGGAACGCTGGGGACTCCGGCGCGCAGGACGGCGGCGGTGGTGCCGGCTCCGCCGTGGTGGACCACGGCGGCCATCCGGGGGAACAGCAGCGCGTGCGGTACGTCGCCGACCGTGATCACCTCGTCGGTGCGGGCGGCCAGCCCCGCCCAGCCCTGCTGGACGACCCCGCGCAGTCCCGCGGTTCGCAGGGCGCGCACGATCTCGTCGCTGAGCCGCCGCGGATCGGGCACGGTGGCGCTGCCCAGCCCGACGAAGACCGGGGCGGGCCCGGCGGCGAGGAACTCCTCCACGTCCCTGGGCAGTTCGCGGGTGTCGTGCGGCCACCAGTAGCCGGCGATCTCCAGCCCGGGACGCCAGTCGCGGGGCCGGGGCACCACCTGCTCGCTGAAGCCGTGCAGCACCGGCCACAGGGCCCGCTCATGGGCCCGGCGGCTCGCGACGGGGCCGCCGCGCAGCGTCATGCCGTGCCGGGTGCGGAGCCTGCGCAGGGCCCGGGTGAAGACGCGGTCGACGGCGGTGGTGACGGCCAGTCCGCCCAGGCGGTTGCCCACGCTGCCGAGCGAGCGCCCGCCGAGCATGGGGGCGCCGAACTCCCGCGTCGGGTGCTGGGGTTGCAGGAACAGGCCCAGACTGGGCAGCCGCAGCCCCTCGGCGATGGCGGCGCCGAGCGGGGCCACGGCGCCGGCGGCCAGGACGACGTCGGCGCCGCGGGCCGCCTGGACCAGGGCGTCGGTCATCTCCTCGGCCGCGGACCGGGCCATCGACGCCGCGCGCAGCAGTTTGCCGAGCCCCGTGGTGCTGGCGTGCAGGCTGCGGCCGCGGTCGGAGTGCGACACGGCGAGCGGATCGACCGGGGTGGGGTGGAACCGCACGCCGGAACCGGCGGTCAGCGGCTCGAACAGGCCGTGGGTGGCCAGCGTGACCTCGTGCCCGCTCCGTACCAGCCCCGCGCCCAGCCCCGTGTACGGCGCGACGTCGCCGCGCGACCCCGCCGTCATGATCACCACCCGCATGCGTCCCAGTGTGGACCGCCCCGGCGGGCGACACACGGCGTACGGCGGCAGGTGGACGAAAATCGCCGGTGCAGGTGAGGGCCGGCCGGAACTGCTTACGACGGGTCGAACACCGGGCCCGCGTCCAGCGCTGCGACCAGCTCCGCGGCCGCTCGGCGAACCCGGAGGGAGGCGTCCTCGGTGAGGGCGGTCAGCCGGACGCGCGCCGCCTCGCTGCCGGGTGGCAGCGTGCCGGTGGCCTCCACCCAGCGGGTGAGCCCGAGGACGGCCTGGTAGCGGACCCCCTCGTACGGGTCGTCCAGGCTCCGCAGGAAGCGCCGAACGTCGCGCCGGGCCCGCTCGTCGGCCGGGTCGTCCCCGTCGAGCAGGGACAGCGCGGCGGCCCGGACCTCACCGGACCCGCTGCCGTCCGCGAGGTGCCGTACGGCGGGGAGTGCCTGGGCGAGGCCGGAGAGCGCGTTGCGGGTGCGCCAGGTGTGGCGCGCGTCGGTTTCCAGGTGAGCGGCCAGGGCCCAGGCCACGGGGTGGCGCTCCCAGAGGCGGAGTCCGTTCTCGACGCGTGCTTCGAGCCCGTCGAGCGCGCCCGCGCGCAGGTCGTCGTCGGGGTCGTCGAGGAGGGGCAGCAGGAGCCACACGGCGTCCAGACGGCCCTGGACGCCGATGGCCGTGGCGGAGGCGGCCCGGGTGCCGGCGGGCAGTGTCTCGTCGGCCAGGGCCGTGCGCAGTTGCGCGGCGGCCGTGTCCGTGTCCAGGGCGCCCAGGGCCTGCGCGGCCGACGGTCCGGCGACGGGGTCGGGCAGCCAGCGCACCGCCGGTTCGGTGATGTGCTCGTCGCCCCGTTCTGCCAGGCCGCGCAGCAGCCTCGCCGCGACCTCGGGGTCCCGCTCGCCGCGCAGGGCTTCGGCCAGCTTGTCCTGTACCTGCCGTTGTTCCACGTGGAACAACCGCCGGGCGACCGCGATCCTCACCGCGGGAGAGGGATCGCGCAGGCCGGTGAGCAGCGAGTCGAGGAGTTGCTCGGTGTGGCTCTCCGGCAGCCAGTCCAGGGCGCGCGCCCTGGCGGTGCCCGTACCGTTGCGGGCGGTGCGGATCACCTCCTCCCGCACAGCCGCGTCTCCGGCGCACCGGTAGATCAGGGTTCGGGCCCGCCCCCAGACGGCCGGGTCGGGGTCGCCGAGGAGTCGGACCAGGGCGGCGGCATCCCCCGGCGCGCCCAGGGCGATCAGTCCCTCCAGGGCGTTGATCCGCACAGTCCGGTCAGGGTCGGCCAGCTGACGCGCGAAGGCCCGCAGGACCGCCGGCCCCTCGAGTCCCAGCCGGGTCACGGCGACCGAGGCCCTGCACCGTACGCCCGGGTCCCCGTCGCTCATCAGCAGGGGCAGCACCGCGCGGCCCGCCTCCGGGTCTCCGAGGCGGGCCAGGGCAAGGGCGGCGGCCGCGCGTACCGAGGGCGCGGGGTCGCCGGCCGCCTCCGCGGCCACGGGGGCGTACTCGGACCGGCCGGTCCGCCCCAGCCCCTTCAGCGCCGCCGCCCGCCGCTCCGGCTCCGGCGCCGCCGACTCCCGCAGGAAGAAAGCGATCTGATGGTCCGCCCCCATGGCCACCTCCACGAAGGAAGACCCGCGAGCGACGCGAAGGTTGCTCCCGCGCTCCTGGGGCTGGCCGCCGGGGCGTCAGCCGGTGGGTGCCGGGGGCCGGTGGGCCGGGGCGTCAGCCGGCGGGCGGCCCTGGGGTCGAGGTCAGCCGACGGGGACACCGAGGGCAACGTCGGCCGCCGGGCACCGAAGGGCCGAGGGCGTCAGCCGGTGGGTGCCGGGGGACGGGTGTCCGTACCGCCGCGAGGTCGGTTTCCGGCGCTCCGGCCGTTCGGGGCGGTGGCGGGGCGTCGGCAAACGATCGATGCGTGCACAGCACGCGGTCGCGGGATTCCGCTTGTCGGTGATTCCCGCGTCACGTCAGGTGCCTGTGTGGCTCCCCGAGGGGTCAGGGAGTGTCTTGGCCGGCCTGCTGTGCGCGGGGTGCCGGGAGGGTGATGCCCGCCAGCTCCGCCTGGAGTTCGGAGCGGACGAGTTCCAGGAGGCGGCCGGTCCAGTTCCGGCCGCGGCCTCCCCGATTGCCCCAGTGCTCGGAGTCCGAGTCGTCGTAGACGAGTGTCGCGTCGGCCGTGTCCAGGAGGACCCGGGCGAGCACCGGGTGCTGCGTGAACTTGGCCCTCAGCAGGGAGGTCATGACCGCCGTCCGTGCCTGCTCCCACCCCTCGCGCCGGGGAGCGCCGGCCGCCGCACCACGGGCGGCGAACGTCGTGTCCGCGTCCCGGACGGCGGCCCGGGCGCCGGGATCGGCGGTGGACAGGGCCCAGTACGCGTGCGTCACCGTGGGGTAGGTGTCGCCGTCGATCAGCAGGGGCGCGGGGAACTCGTTGCGCAGGGCCTTCGTGCCCGGGTCGTCCGAGGGCTTGAGGGGGTAGCTCTCGTAGAGGTGGATCGCCGGGGCCATGGGGGTGGCGGGGCCGTCGGACGGGACGCGGGAGGGGCGTTCGGCGTTCCACTTCGCCCGGTCCTCGAAGTAGGCGATCGCCTCGTCGTACTCCTCCTGCGTGACCGGTTCGTCGGGCAGGCCCTCCAGATGTCCGCCGGGGCCGGCCACCAGGACCTGCAACGGCCCGTCCTTGCGGTCCATGTCGCCGAGGGCGTAGTGGCGTTGGGTCTCCGGGATGGCGTGGTAGGCGGCGCGGGCCGCGGCCCGGTTCTCCTCGGTCCGGTCGGCGAGGAACACGTCGACGGCGGCCAGGCAGCGGTCCGTGGAGTCCGGGCGTCCGTTGAGCTGGTCGATGGTGTCGCGGATCTCGGCGAGCAGCAGTTCCGGGGTGAGCCAGGTGTGCGGCTCGCTGAACTTCCACGCGGCCAGGTTGTGCGCGGAGACCCGGGCGCCGTCGGGGAGCCGGGTGGCGACCCAGCCGCTCCGCAGCTTCTCCTCGAACTCCTCGAGGGTGACCAGGCCCCAGCAGTCGATCAGCCCGTCCGCGTAGACGAACAGGTCGGTAAGGAAGTAGTCGCCGTTGCGGATGAAGGCGGGGCGCCAGGTTCCGGGGACGCGTCTGCCGTCCGCCGTGCGGTAGGTGATTCGATTGCCGATCATTCCGGCATTCTGCCGTAACCGCTGGTCAGCGCAACGGGTTTACCGTCGCCGCGGATCGCCGCGGATCGTCGTGGGAACGCCCGGAGCCGGGTCCTCCGCCGTGGTGTCGCGGAGGACCCGGCTCCGGGTCGGGACAGTGGCTCAGGACGACTGGGCGCTCTGGTACAGGTTCTGCGCGTCGGCGCCGAAGTACGGGCCGTACATGGCGTTCGGCAGGAAGTTGTACTTGAAGCTGTTCACCGAGGACTGCAGGCCGGTCCCGGTGGCCTCGTCGAACTGCGTGAACCACGGGCCTCCGCTGGAGCCGCCGGTCATGTTGCAGGTCAGACCGTGGTCACTGGACAGCAGGAAGTCCCTGTAGGTGGTGCCGCTGCAGTAGATGAACTTCGAGCCGTCGTACGGTGCCGCGGCCGGGAAGCCGAAGGCGTACATGGCCTTGTTGTAGCCGGTGTTGAAGGCGAGTCCCTGGCCGCCGACGACGTCGGTCAGCCGCTTTCCGTCGAGCGGGGCGACGACGGCCGCGCCGATGTCGTAGTTGATGTCCTCACTGGCCGTCCACTGGGGCGTGGACAGGGTCTTGGACGCCGTCCAGGTGCCGTACGGGGCCTGCCCGTCGTGGTAGCCGGGCACGAACACCCAGTTGGTGTGCCAGGCCCCCTCCATCTTCACGCAGTGCCCCGCGGTGAGCACGGTGCTCTTGTTGGCGCTGGTGACGGCGTTGCCGGAGCAGGAGGCGGTGCGCCCCTGGTAGGTGAAGAACACCCGGCCGGCGGTCTTGACCACCGCTCCCCCGCCGGACCAGGGTCCGCCGCTGTGGGGAATGGCCAGGGGTCCCACGCCGGAGGCGGAGGCGGTGGGGGCGATGACGGTGGTCCTGCCCTTGCGGGGTGTCGCCGCCCGCACGTCGGAGCGGTCGACGGACAGGACGTCGAGCGGGGTGGCCTCGCGCATCCGCTGCGGGGTCCAGAAGGCGCGGGCGCGCTCCTGCGCCGAGGGTGCCGTCGTTCCCGGTTCGGGCGCGGCGCTCGCGGGTGCGGCGGTGACGCCGGTCGCCAGCAGTGCGGCGACGCCGGCGAGTACGCCGAGGAGGGTGCGGCGAACGGGCGCGCCGCGTCCGGACGGGCGGAGGCTACGGGGTCTGCCTATCACGCGGTCTCCTTCTGCTGTGGGGGCCGGGCGGAGGGTCCGTCCGCCCGGTCAGGCAGGGGTGTCGCTGCGGACAGCCAGAGGGCAGCGTGCCACCAGGAGACCGATATGGACAGGTGCATGCCACGACGATGGCCGAAACGTCACATGCTCTCCGCGTGGGGCACACCCGGCCAGGGACATACGCGGGCACAAGAGAACCCGGCCTCCACGGTGGAGGCCGGGTCCGGGGACGGAGAGGGGTGTGGGTCAGAGGGCGGGGCCGGGGCCGGTACCGCCCGGCTGGATGCGTCCGCGCCAGGCGCCGGACTCGGCTCCGCGCTCCTCGATGTACTGCTTGAAGCGCTTCATGTCGCCCTTGATCCGCCGGTCGATCGTGCCGATCATGTCCGCGGCCTTCTCCACCGCTCCGCTGGGCTCGACGTCCATCACGAGCTCCACCCGGGTGTGGGTGTCATCCACGCGCTCGAAGCGGACGGAGCCCCTCTGGTTGGTGTCACCGCTGGTCGTGCGCCACGTGACCCGCTCGTCGGGCAGCTGGTCGACGATCTCCGTGTCGAACTCGCGCCGTACTCCGCCGATCTTGGTGGTCCAGTGGTTGTGGCGGTCGTCGAGCTGCCTGACCTCCTCGACGCCTTCCATGAAGTTCGGGAACTCCTCGAACTGCGTCCACTGGTTGTAGGCGGTGTGCAGAGGGACGTCGACTTCCACGGTTTCCTTGACGGTGCTCATCTGTATGCCTCCGTTTTCCCTGATCGACTGCAGGAGGCCCATCGGCCCACACACAGGTCCGGGCCCGATACGACGAGTACCCGGCATTCTCCTGTTGCCACCTGCGATCCGATCAGCGCTCAGGCGGCGGGGGCGGCGGTCCCGGCCGTCTCCGAGCGGAACCCGTGCCCGAGTTCGGGGGCCAGGCCGTGGTAGTGGCGGAAGTTGTAGATGAGCGGGCTCCACCGCGCGGGGTCGATGTGGTGCGTGCCGGGTACGACGACGCGTTCGGCGGCGTGGACGCGCAGGACCTCGCACTCGACGGTGACGAAGACGCCGGCGCCGCCCGGGGTCAGCTTGCGGGCCCGGGCCTCCAGCTGCAGGGCGCACTCGGCGACGCGCGGCGGCCGCACGAGATCGGCGGCGGCCGGAGTGAGCCCGGCCGCGGCGAACTTGTCCCGCTCGTGGCGGTACACCGCCCGTTTGGCCTCCGGGACCGGACTCGCGCCGGTGAGCGGTGCCAGGCGTTCCACGTGCTCCCACAGCTCCGGCGAGGCGACGTTGATCACGAGTTCCGGGCGCTGCGCGAGGTTGCGCGCGGTCTGGCTCTCGCTGCCCAGGCCCAGGACGATGTGCTGCCCCAGGGCCCACGCGGAGGAGATCGGGGCGAGATTGCAGGTGCCGTCGGCGTTCTCGGTGGTCAGCAGGACCACCGGGGTTCCGAAGTAGAGGATGCTCGGCTGAACCACCAGATGGGTGTCGTTCGTCATGCCTCAGGACGCTACGGGCGGGACGTTTCGCCGGTCGTCGAAGTGTCGCCCGGCGACAATGGGGCGGTGACCAGCCCTGACGTTCACGCCGGAGAACCGGATCTCGCCGCGCTGGGTGCGCTGCCGGCCGACCGTACGCGCGCCGGGATCTGTCTCGCCCTGCTCGACGGCCGTTCCCGGACGGCCTCGGAGGTGGCCGCCCTCGCCGGCGTCGCCCCGTCCACGGCCACGAGCCATCTCAACCGGCTGGTGGACGGCGGACTGCTGGTGCGTCTGCTACGACCACCTCGGCGGCTCCCCGGCCGTGGCGATCACCGACGGCATGACCGAGCGCGGGCTGTTGTCCTGGGAGTCCGGCCCGGCGCTCACCGTGTCCGACGGTGCCTGGTTGACGAGCCTCGGCGTCGCGGGCGAGGGGGTAGGGGTGGGGGAAGCGCGCCGGCCGCACGTGCGGACCTGTCTCGACTGGACGGAGGGGCGCCTGCATCTGGCGGGAGCGGTGGCCGCCGCCGTGTTCCACCGGGCGCTGGAGGCGCGTCCTGGCTGGTGCACGGCGATGGTTCACGCGTCGTCCGGTTGACGGACCGGGGGCGGGACGCCTTCCGGCGTCACCTGGGTCTGGCGGACGAGGTGCTCACGGCCGGCTGAGCACCTCCTCGGCCCGGGGTGTCCGCCCGTCTCAGTACCGGTGCTGCTGTTGCTGCGGCTGTCCGTACGCCGGGCCGCCCTGGCCGCTCGCGCCCTGCGCCTGGAGCTGCTCGGCCTGCTCCTTGGTCAGCTTCTGTTCCGCGCCGCAGAAGGTGCACTGCGTCTGGTATTTCGTCGAGATCGGGAACAGCGGCACGAAGAACAGCGTGAACTTCGTGACGCGCTTCCTCAGGGTGTGCGCGGCGGGGTTGCCGCACTGGCCGCACACCAGCGTCAGTATCGCCAGCTGGTACAGGTAGCCCTTGGTGCCAAAGATGATCACGTGTCGGTCCTTCCCGGGTCGGATCTTTCTCCAGTGTCCTGTATCGCGGCGCCCGGTGCGCGCGCCCCTCGTTCGTGTGGAGCGCCCGGCGGGGCGTGGTCCAGTCGGGTGACAGCGGGCCGACCGCGTTCCGGCGCGCCGGTACGGTGCCGCGGTGACCTCGATCTCACCCGAAACACAGTCCGCGCACACCGACGACCTGGGCTCCCTGGTCGTGCTGTCCTGGCGGGGCACGACCCCCGACGGGGACGTTCCCTACCTCCTGGCCTGTTCCCTCGGGGACGGCGCGAACGGCCGGGAGGCGACGTCGGCGGCCCTCGAAGAGGTGCTGACCGGCGCCGGGCTCCCCCCGGGCGAGGGCCTCGTCCACGCGGTCCAGCGGCCGAGCCTGCCGGTCAGTCTGCTCGTCGTGCCCGGGTCGGCCGTCCTCACCGTGCGGCACCTCAAGTCCCAGTTCGTCCCGCCGGAGACCTGGCTGAAGGCCGTGGCCGAACTCGGGTACGCCTACCTCATCTTCGCCACCCGCCCGTGGCCGGAGGGTGCCGAGCCCGGCGACGTCGAGACGCTGGCCGCCTTCACCTCCGACGAGGACGTGCTCACGTCGGCGGCCCACGTGGTCCTGCCCGCCCGCAATCTGCGCGGCTGAACACGGCACGGCCCGGGCCACGTCGTCGTGGCCCGGGCCGTGCCGTGCCGTGCCGGTGCTCAGCCGGACAGTGCCGCCAGGACCACGGACTTGGCCTCCTCCTGCACCCGGCGGAGGTGGTCGGGGCCACGGAACGACTCGGCGTAGATCTTGTAGACGTCCTCGGTGCCCGAGGGGCGGGCCGCGAACCAGGCGCTGTCCGTGGTCACCTTGATGCCGCCGATCGGCGCGCCGTTCCCGGGGGCCTCGGTGAGCACCGCGGTGACCGCGTCCCCGGCGAGGGTGTCCGCGCTGACCTGTGCCGGGGAGAGCCGGGCGAGCAGGGCCTTCTCCTCGCGGGACGCCGGGGCGTCGATCCGGGCGTAGGCCGGCTCGCCGAAGCGGGCGGTCAGGGTGGCGTAGTGCTCCGAGGGGGTCCGGCCGGTGACCGCCGTGATCTCGGAGGCGAGCAGCGCCAGGATGATGCCGTCCTTGTCGGTGGTCCACACGGAGCCGTCCCGGCGCAGGAAGGACGCCCCGGCCGACTCCTCGCCGCCGAAGCCGATGCTGCCGCCGACCAGCCCGTCGACGAACCACTTGAACCCGACGGGCACCTCCACCAGCTCCCGGCCCAGGTCGGCGGCGACCCGGTCGATCATGGCGGAGGACACCAGGGTCTTGCCGACGCCGGTGCCCGCCGGCCAGCGGTCGCGGTGGGCGTACAGGTAGGAGATGGCGACGGCGAGGTAGTGGTTGGGGTTCATCAGACCGGCGTCCGGGGTGACGATGCCGTGCCGGTCGGCGTCGGCGTCGTTGCCGGTGGCGATCCGGAAGCGGTCGCGCTGCTCGATGAGCGAGGCCATCGCGTAGGGCGACGAGCAGTCCATGCGGATCTTGCCGTCCCAGTCCAGCGTCATGAACCGCCAGGTGGGGTCGGTGTGGGGGTTGACCACGGTGAGGTCGATGCCGTGCTGTTCGGCGATGCGGCCCCAGTAGGCGACGGACGCGCCGCCCAGCGGGTCGGCCCCGATGCGCACCCCGGCCTCGCGGATCGCGTCCAGGTCGAGCACGGCGGGCAGGTCGGCGACGTAGGTGCCCAGGAAGTCGTAGCGGCCGGTGGTGGCCGCGGCGAGGGCCCGGGCGTACGGGATGCGCCGGACGTCCTTGAGGCCGCCCCGGATGATCTCGTTGGCGCGGTCCTGGATCCAGGAGGTCGCGTCGGAGGCGGCGGGGCCGCCGCTGGGCGGGTTGTACTTGAACCCGCCGTCGCCGGGCGGGTTGTGGGAGGGGGTGACCACGACGCCGTCCGCGAGTCCGGTGGTGCGGCCGCGGTTGTGGGCGAGGATGGCGTGCGAGACCGCCGGGGTCGGGGTGTAGCCGTCCGCCTGGTCGATCAGCACCGTCACGTCGTTGGCGGCGAACACCTCCAGGGCGGTGACCCGCGCGGGCTCCGACAGGGCGTGCGTGTCGGCGCCCAGGAAGAGGGGGCCGTCGGTGCCCTGGCCGGCCCGGTACTCGCAGATGGCCTGGCTGGTCGCGGCGATGTGGTCGTCGTTGAACGCGCTCGCCAGTGACGAGCCGCGGTGTCCGGAGGTCCCGAACGCCACGCGCTGCCCCGGGTCGTCCGGGTCGGGGTGGAGCGCGTAGTACGCGGTGACCAGCCGGGCGACGTCGACGAGATCTCCGGGTCCGGCCGGACTGCCCGCTCGCTCGTGCTGCATGGGCCCGCTCCTCCGCATGGGTTGATCCTTCGTGTGCGGTCTCATCCTTCCTCGTCACGGCCGTGACGCGCGAGGGGGGCACCGCCTCGGCGGCCGGATGTGCGCGCCGGGCCGTCGGGGGCGGCGGTGAGACGCGAGAGGGCGGCGCTACGGACCACCGTGGATGCGGGGGTGCGCCGCGCCGCCTGCTCTCCTCGTGGCGGGCTCGCCGGGCGTGCCGGTCGTGGTCAGATCCGCCCGCCGGTGATCCGGGTGAGCGGGCCGTGCGTGCCGCGTTCCGCGCGGCGCCCCACGGCGTACGAGGCGGCGCTCAGGGCGGTGAGGCCGGCTCCGACGCCGGCGGCGACGAGCTTGCGCTGGGCGATGACCGTCCAGGCGGTCTTCGCCGTGGACGCGACCTGGCCCGACGCGGCGACGACGGCCTGGCGGCCCGCCTCGACGCCGCGGGCGGCGGTCTGCGCGGCCGCCTTCGCCGTCTCGGCCGAGCGTTCGGCGCCGGACGTGGCCGCTGACGCCGCGTCATCGGCCTTGTCCGCCGCGCGCTTCGCGGCCTGGGAGGCCGGCGCGGTCGCCTTGTCCGCCGTGCGGCGGGCCTTGGACTGCGTCGCACGGATGGTGGTCGGCTTCTGATTCGCGCGCTTGTTCTCTTCAGTCATGGAACACCGACTTGCCCCTGACTTCGGCGGCAAACACGTTCGGTCGCGCGCCGACCGGGCGGGCGGGTGCCTGAGCAGGTCGTCGCGGGGGTAGGCGAGCTACAGCAAGGACGACGTCAGGACACGGAGGAAGGTACGTCATGGCCGGAATGCTGGATCGCATCAAGCAGTTCGCCCGGAGTCCGCAGGGGCGGCGCGCGGTGGAGCAGGCACGCCGGGCGGCGGCCGACCCCCGCAAGCGGGCCCAGGCCCAGCGTCTGCTCGGCAAGCTCCGCGGCCGCCGCTGACGGGACCGCACCGCCCGCCTCAGGGCTTGCCCCGGTCCCCAACTCCTTGGTTTCGTGCGTGTGTTCATGACCGGCCTGGGCACTTGGGTCGCATCACACACATCCGAGAGGAGCTGGTCCGATGGGCAGGGCAGGCAACGGCAGGAAGGTCTGTGCTTTAGGGATCGCCGGTGTCCTGGCGGGAACGGTGCTGGTCGGCTGCGGCGACGAGGACGGCACGGGTGACGCCGCGCCGGGTTCCTCGACGCGGGGCGGCGCCCAGGAGGAGGGCACGCGGGCGGTGCGGTCGGCCTACGACAGGACGGCCGAGGAGGACACCGCCCGGGTGAAGCTGCGGGTGCAGACCTCGGCGCAGGGCGCGTCGATGACCGCGAACGGGCAGGGCGCCGTGGACCTGGACGACGGCGACAGCGTCATGACGGTCACGGCGGAGGGGCAGCGGATCGAACAGCGCGTGGTCGACCAGGTGCTGTACCAGAAGCTGCCGAAGGGGCAGGCGCCGGGCGGCAAGCCGTGGATCAGGATCGACCTGGGGAAGGTCGCCGCACAGCAGGGCTCCGGAGAGCAGCCGGTGGGCGACCCCGCCCGGTCCGCCGCGTTCGCCAAGGCGATCACCGACAAGGACGTGACCGAGAAGGGCACGGACGCGGTCGACGGGGTCGAGACCACGCGCTACCGCGTCTCCGTCGACGTCGCCGACCTCCCCGGCGGCGACGCCCTGCGCCGCCAGGTCGGTCCGACGCTGCCGATGGACGTGTGGCTCGACGAGCAGGGCCGGATGCGCCGGCAGCAGTTCGACATGACCCTCAGCGCTCCCGCCGCGGCGACGCAGCGGTCCTCCGCCGACGCCTCGTCCTCGCCGCGGAAGGTCACGGTGCGCACCCTCATGGAGTTCACCGACTTCGGCACCGAGGTGGAGGCGGAGGCGCCGCCGGCCGGGCAGGTCACCGACATGACCGGCAAGGCCCTGGAGCAGGGCGAGCGGGGCAAGGGCCAGGGCTGACCCGGGCTCATCGCGCGCGCCCGCCGCGCAGCCGCCGTACGAGGTCGTCCGCGGCCTGCGGCCAGGTGGGGCGGTCGAAGGTGAAACCCGCGTCGAGGAGGCGGCCGGGGACGACACGGCGGCTCTTCAGCAGCAGTTCGGTGTCCGAGCGCAGGACGAAGGCACCCGCCTCGGCCATCCAGCGCGTGGCGGGCAGCCCCACCGGAACGCCCCACGCGGCGCGCAGCGCGCGCATGAAGGCGCGGTGCGGGAGGGGCTCGGGCGCGGCCAGGTTGACCGGGCCGTCGATGTCGTCCCGGGCGACGAGGAACTCGATCGCCCGGACGAAGTCCTGGTCGTGGATCCAGGAGACGTACTGGGCGCCGCCCGCCACCGGGCCGCCGAGGCCGAGCCGGGCCAGCCGCAGCAGGACGTCGAAGACGCCGCCCCGGTCCGGGCTCATCACCATCGCGGTGCGCAGCGCCACCTTCCGGGTGTGCGGGGTGTCGGCCGACTCCTGCGCGCGCTCCCAGGCCTTGGCGATCTCGACGCTGTAGGCCCAGTAGCCGGGGACGTCCGGCTCGGTTCCGCCGATCACGCCGGTGGCCTCGTCGTGGGGCGCGTCGAAGCGGTGGGCGTAGACGGTCGCGGTGCTCATCTGAAGCCAGATCCGGGGCGGCCGGGCGGCCGCGGCGATCGCCTCGCCCACGACCCGGGCGGAGTCGACCCGCGAGTCCATCATCTCCCGCAGGTTGGCCGGGGTGTAACGGCAGTTCACGCTCCGGCCGGCCAGGTTGACGACGACGTCGCTGCCGTCGAGCTCCTCCGTCCAGGGGCCCGGCTTCGCACCGTCCCAGCGCACTTCGCCCTGGCGCTCCGGGTGCCGGCTGAGCACCACGACGTCATGCCCCGCCGCGCTCAGGGCGCGCTTCAGCACGGTGCCGACCTGACCGGTTCCGCCCGGTATCACGATCTTCATGGAGGTCTCCCCCTCGACGTGTGAGGATGACCCTAGCCCATATTTGAACGCGTTCAAAACCTTCGCGACATGGAGCCCCTCAGCCGGCGCCGACGTGCCGTCGGGCAAGATGGGGCCATGAGCGTAGTCAAGATCAATGTGCTGACCGTGCCCGCCGAGCAGCGCGAGACGCTGGAGAAGCGGTTCGCGTCCCGCGCGCACACCGTGGAGAGCTCCGACGGGTTCGAGTGGTTCGAGCTCCTGCGCCCGGTGGAGGGCACCGACACCTACCTCGTCTACACCCGGTGGCGGGACGAGGAGTCCTTCAAGGCGTGGATGGAAGGGCCGATGAAGGCCGCGCACCAGGGCGGCGGCGAGGGCGGCGAGCGGCCCCGGCCCGCGGCGAGCGACTCGACGCTCTGGTCCTTCGAGGTGGTGCAGCAGGCCGGGCCGAAGGGCGCGTAGGCGCACCCACCGAGGACGAGGCCCCCTGGCCGGAACGGCAGGGGGCCTCGGCGACGACGGGGGGCGGGGCGCTCAGGTACGCCAGGAGCGCGAGGGCGCGGCGGTGCGGCTCACGGCGGCCGCCAGTTTGCGCAGCCGGCGCCAGTCCAGGCGCGGTGGCGCCTCGGGGACCCCGGGCCGGTCGCGGGGCACCCGGACGCGCAGGGCCCGGCGTGCGATGCGGCAGTGGACGGGGGCGGGCAGGGTGAGCGCCTCGCCGTCGAGGCCGACCTCCAGGTGCGGTGTGTCGGCGTGCACGACGACGTGCTGGGCGGTGAGCACCGTGAGCCCCTCCGGGCGCGGGGACAGCAGGAGTTCGGCCGCCTCCACGGCGCTGTCCACGCGCACGGCGAGCACGCCGAGCCGCCCGGAGTTGAGCCGCTCGCGCCGGCCGAAGCCGAACGGGTCGTCCATGCGGTAGGGGTTGTTGCTCACCAGGACGGCCTGCGGGTCGGCGATGGTCGTGCCGTCGGCGCTCGCGGTCAGACGCGGGCCGCTCTGCCGGGTGAGCAGCTCGGGCAGCCGCTCCAGCGCCGCGCCCACCTTGTCCTCGCGGTAGCCGGGGCTCTGGACGACGGCACCGTAGACGCCGAACGACGCGTTGTTCACGAACGGGCGGTCGTCGGCGAAGCCGAGGTCGACGCGGAGTTCGACGCCGTCGGTGAGGGCGTCGAGGCACCGGGACGGGTCGTCCCGGTCCAGGCCCAGGTCCATGGCGAAGTGGTTGCGCGTGCCGGCCGCGATGACGAGGAACGGCAGTCCGTGTTCCGCCGCGACGGCGGCGACCAGGGCCTGGGTGCCGTCGCCGCCCGCGACGCCCAGGAGGTCGGCTCCGTCGGCCACGGCGGCCCGGGCGAGGGCGGTGACGTCCTGGCGCTGCTCCGGGTCGAGCAGGACGACCCGCGCGCCCAGCGCCTCGGCCTTCTCCTTCAGGCCGAACTTCTCGACCTTGCCGCCGCCGGAGCGCGGGTTGAGCAGGAGGAACGGGCGCTGCGGCGGTGGCGTGCGGTACTCCTTCACCCGGACCGGCCGCAGGCCGGTGCTGCGCAGGGCGTAGCGGCCGCTCCAGACCGCCGCGCACCACAGCAGCAGGGACAGGAACACCACCCAGAGCAGGTTCGCGGTCGCGAAGAGGGTGATGAGGCCGACGGGCGCGGCGACGGCCAGCACGGCCGCCGCCATGCGGGCCGGTCCGCGCCGGGACAGCACCCACCAGAGCGCGGCCGCGGTCAGGGCCAGTCCCGCCAGGCCGGCCACGAGCAGCAGCAGCCCTGACAGCCCGCCGGCGACGAGGGGCAGCAACGCGGCCGAAGCGGCTGCGGCCAGGGCTCCCCTGGCGGCCCATCTCTGCCGGTGGTGATACCACTCGCTCATCGCCGATCCCATGTCGTCCCTCCGCTCGGAGGCCGGCGCGGGCGGACCCTGGAGACCGCGCCCGGCCGTGCCCATGGTGCCCGCCGACGGACCGGCTCCACCACCGCCGTTCCTGAGGCTCCCCGGCCGGCGAGCACGTCAGACGTGAAGATCTCCCGGGGCGGAGCCACCGGTAGCGTACGCGGCCCGCGAGCGCGGGTTCCGCGCGCCGGGGCGCGCCGGTCCCCGCGCCCGGCCCGCCGGACCGCCCGCCGGGGCGGCGGGCGGGTAGGCTCCCTTGCTGATCACCGGCCGACACGATCAACAGGGGGACTCCGTGCGGGCCATGGCTACCGTGACGACGACCGCGATGTGCCTGCTGGCGGGCGCGGTCCTGGCCGGCTGCGGTGCCGGCGGCGCGGAGGAGAGGTCCGCCGGCGACATCCTCGACGAGGCCAACGCGACGATGCGGAAGCTGGACTCCGTCACCGTCGACATCACCAACCGCACGCGCCAGGGCACGGTCACCAGCCGCCTGGTGACCGACCTCGACAGCCGGTGCAGGTCCAGGACCGCCTGGGCCGGAGGCGGCGTCCTGGAGCAGATCCGGCTGGGAACGACCGACTACGTCCGCCCGGACCGGGCCTACCTGCGGAAGTGGAAGAACAACCCGGGCCTCACCGGCGAGCAGAAGCTGTGGGTGAAGACACCGGTGGACCCGGCGAGCACCGGTGACGGACTCACCTCCTGCGAACGGCCCTTCGACTCGTTCGGCACGGCGCGCAAGGGCGGATCCGCCCGCGTCGGGGGCACGAAGGCCGTCGAGCTGGTCGTGACCGACAAGGCGGACAGGGAAGGGACGTACACCTTCTACGTGGCCGACGAGGGAAAGCCGTATCTCCTGAAGACGGTGTACAAGTCCGGTGCGCAGCGGACCACCACCTCGTTCAGCGGCTTCGACGAGCCCCTCGACATCCGGCCGCCGAAGCCGGCCGAGGTGCTGAGCCTGGGCGGTTGACGGCCCTTTCGCCGACAGCGCTTTCCGTCGTCGTTCCGGCGGCAATCGGTCGAGTGGGGCGAATCGTCTCACCAGGGGTTGACGGGGCGGGACGGGCTCGGCCTACTGGTAGACGCAGCCGGCCGTGTCGGGGGTCAGGTCCGGTGTGGTGGCCCTGGGATCCGCATCCCTTCCGTACTCCCCCGCCGAGACGCAGGTCAGGGGTCTGATGGTGCGGCGACAATGGGCAGCGGCGATGGGCCTGGTGGCCTGCCTGCTGATGCTGCATCTCGTCGTCCCGGCGTCCACGCACAGCGGGAGCGCGGCGGAAGGCGCGGTCACGGCGGCCACGGAGCCGGCCGCGGCGTGGGACGCCGAGGCCGAAGCGGCCGGTGAGCCCTGTCCCTGCGAGGAGGAGCCGTCGGACCGGCAGCCGGCGGCACGCGCCCCCAGGGCCGCCGGAGCGGCCGGGGCGAGCGCCGTGGTGACCGGGGCGCCCGCGGTGGACCGGGGCGGTACGGACCTCCGCGCGGCGGGAACGGCCAGGCGTCCGGGGGCGGCCGGGGCCGCCCGGAACGCCGTGGAGCTGCAGACGTTCCGCTGCTGAGCGGCGGCGGTACCGACCAGGGCCTGCGCCGTGCGGCCCGAGTACTGCCTGGTGCCGGTACGCGGTGGTGTGCAGGCCTTCGTGTGTCCCCATGCCGATGACACAGGAGGCAGTCTTGCCCGGAAAGCGTGTTCTCGTTCTGAGGCCGGAGGAACTGGGCCCGAACGACCAGAAGATGTGGCGGGAGATACGGACCGAGTTCGGGGCCCCGGCGAATCCCTTTCTCGACCCGGCGTTCACCGTGGCGGTGGGGCGGGTCAGGCCGGGAGCCAGGGTCGCGGTGCTGCAGGACGACGGCTCACCGGTCGGCTTCTTCCCGTACGAGTCGGGGCCGTTGGGGCAGGGCCGGGCCATCGGGCTCGGGGTGTCGGACAGTCAGGGGGCCGTGTTACGCCCCGGGATCCGGCTCGACGCCCGCGGGCTGCTGCGGTCCTGCGCGTTGTCGTCCTGGGAGTTCGACAACCTGGAAGCCGGACAGGGGCTGTTCGTGCCGCACGCGGCCGAGGAGCTCGCCTCGCCGGTGGTCGACCTCGCCGAGGGGTTCGAGCGGTACGCGCAGGGGCTGCGGGCGAAGTCGCCGGGCTTCCTCAGACAGACCCTGGCCAAGGAGCGCAGGCTGGCCCGCCAGGTCGGCGAGGTGCGGTTCGTGTACGACGCCGACGACCCCGCCGCGCTGCGGGCGCTGATGGACTGGAAGTCGGCGCAGTACCGGCGGACCGGCCGGCGGGACCGGTTCGCGCAGGAGTGGATCACCCGGCTGGTGGACCTGCTCGGCCGGAGCGAGGAGCCGGAGTGCCGCGGGGTGCTGTCCGTGCTGTACGCCGCGGACCGGCCCGTGGCCGCGCACTTCGGCCTGCGCTCGCGCACGGTGCTGTCCTGGTGGTTCCCGGCCTACGACCGCGCGTACGCGAAGTACTCCCCCGGGCTCGTGCTGCAGCTGAGGATGCTGGAGGCCGCGGCGGCCGACGGGGTCGAGACGGTCGACCTGGGGAGCGGCCCGGCCCGCTACAAGGAGTCGCTGAAGACGCGTGATCTGCGGGTGTACGAGGGGGCGGTGATCCGGCCGGTGCCGGGCGGGGCCGCCCACTGGCTGGGCCGGGAGCCCGCCCGGGCGGCCCGCCGCTTCGTCCGCAACCGGCCCCGGCTGGCCGGCGCGGCCGCCCGGGCGCTGGCGGAGGCGGGGCGGCTGCGCGAACAGCCGCTGGTCCGCGTCGGCCACCGGCGCGGTCCGCAGGACCCCTGACCGCGTTCCCCGCCCGGGGCGCCCGGCTCGGGGGAGCCGGGCGCGCGGGGTCAGCTCGTGGCGGTCCAGCTGTGGGCGACGTCCACGATGACGCGGTCGTCGAGCTGCAGCACCCGGAAGGGCAGCCGGGCGCGGACGCCGAGGCCGATCTGGGTCTCCCCCTCGAAGCTGCCGGCGAAGCGCGTGTCACGGAAGGTGCGGTAGCCGGTGAGGTCCACGCCCGGCAGCGGGAGCGCCACGCGGCCGGGATACGTGGGGGCGCCGGTCTCCGGGTCGTAGGCGGGTGCGGCCACCCGCACCGCGAGGACGGCGCCGCCGGCCACGGGTATGTGGCGGCCGGACCCGTCCTGGTAGAGCCGGTCGACGTACTGGACGGTGTAGCCGACGCCGCTGCCCGCGCCGGGCACGTCGACGACCATCCGGTCGAAGCAGGCGTGGCGGCCGGTCCTGACGTTCGTCATGGGCGCGACCGTGGCGCTGGTGCCGGTCTTGGCGAGGCTTCCCCAGCCGGTGGGGCACGTCGTGGTCTGCGTGGTGGCCTGCCGGGCCGCCGGTGCGGCACCCGCCGGAATCGCCGCCACGCCCACCGTGGCGCCCACGAGTGCGAGAGTCGCGCATGCTGTTCTGATTCGTACCATTGCCGCCCCCGAGGCTTGCGTGGTTGTGATACCGGGTGAGACGACCGGCTTGACCCGAAGGTTGCACGCGCGTGAACGGAAGATTGCACCCACCGCGCCGGAGCGGCGACCATGGCACATCCTGGTGGGGAGCGATGGGTGTCCGGTGCGTCCGTACCGGGAGGACGCGACATGGATGAGGCAGCCGCCGTACCGGACGGGCCACGGTCATCCGGCGGCCGGATCCGGGGCGGGGGCGACGACCGGGTCCGGGCCGGGGACACGGGGCGGATCGAGGACGCCCTGACCGCTCCGCTGGTCCAGGCCGTGCGCGACCTCGGGGGCTACGGCGGCCTGGTCTACCTGCGCTCCCGCGACCGGCGCTCGCTCGTGCTCGCGGTGGTCACCGGGGTGCCCAGGTCGCTGCTCAGGAGCTGGTGGCGGGTGCCGGTGGGCGGCGCCCTGCCCATGGCGGAGGCCTACCGGCGCGGGCAGACCCTGTGGCTGCCGGACGAGCGCGCCACCATGGTGCGCTTCCCGCACTTCACCGCCGGGCTGCCGTACTCGTTCGGCTCCGCCCACCGGCCCGTGCGGGCGGGCGGCGAGCCCGTCGGCGTCCTGGTCGTGCTGCGCTCGGCCGCCCGGACGCCGATGGACGCGGAGGCGGTGGCGCTCGCGCTGCGCCCCGCCGGACGGGACATGGAGGAGCGGCTCGGCCGCCTCGCCGCCGGCCGGCCCGGCCCGGGCCGTTCCGCGCGGCGCATCGAGTACGACGACGAACCCGTCGGCGTGCGGCTGCCCACGCCCGCCGTCCACCCCGTCCGGGTGGGGCTCGTCGACTGGGACCTGGAGACGGACCGGTGCGACCCGGACGACGAGGCCCTCGCCCTCCTCGGCGTCGACCGGGCGGACTTCGGCGGCACCCTGGCGGACATCGAGGCCCGGGTCAGCCCCGACGACCTGCACGAGCTGCGGGCGAGCCGGCACGACGCGCTCACCCACGGCCGGGTCAGGTCCCGGCACCTCCGGGTGCGGGAGGCGTCTCCGGACAGCGGGGAGAGCGGCTACCGGGCCGTCGAGCTGTGGGGGCACCTCGTGGGCGGCGGCACCGGTTCCGCCCGGGTCCTGGTGGCGGCCCTGGTCGACGCGGCCGGCGGACTGACCGCCGCCGAGGCCGCCGAGCGGCTGCCCGACGGGATCTTCTCCCTGGACCAGGACGGCCGCCTCACGTTCGCCAACCGGCGCTGCGAGGAACTGCTGGGCCGCGGCCGGGAAGAGCTCCTGGGCCGCTACCCGTGGGAGGCGGTCACCTGGCTCCGGGATCCCGCGTACGAGGACCGCTACCGGGCGGCGATGCTGTCGCAGGAACAGGTGTCCTTCCTCGTGCGGCGCCCGGACGGCAACTGGGTGGGCTTCGTGCTGTACCCGGACGTGCACGGGCTGACCGGCCGGGTCTCGG
The DNA here is from genome assembly GCF_003330845.1 of Streptomyces sp. Go-475. Classification (GTDB taxonomy): domain Bacteria; phylum Actinomycetota; class Actinomycetes; order Streptomycetales; family Streptomycetaceae; genus Streptomyces. Next base: position 79,102 of record NZ_CP026121.1, read on the forward strand.
AGACCGGCCCGCCCACGGGCGGGGAGTCCGCGACCGAGGCCGGGTCCGCCGCCGGCCTCGTGGCGGGTCCCGGCGCGCCGCCGCCCGGGCCGGTCGCCGCGGCCCGGGCCGGCGCGCTGTACCACGTGGTGCAGATGGCGAGCGTGCTCACCGAGGCGGTGACCGTGCGGGACGTGTGCCGGGCCGTGTCCGAGCAGCTGCTGCCGGCGTTCGGCGCCCGGGAACTCGCCCTGTACACCGTGCGCGAGGGCCGGATGTACCTGCTGTGGGAGTCGGGCTACCCGGAGGGTTTCCTCACCCCGTTCGAAGGGGTCACCCTCGACACGCAACTGCCCGGCGTGCACGCCCTGACCACGCGGCTGCCCCTGTTCTTCGAGTCGCCGGAGGACCTCTCCGTCGCGTATCCGGGCATCGCCCTGGACCGCATGAGCGCCTGGTCGTTCCTGCCGCTGATCGCCTCCGGTCACCCCGTCGGCTCCTGCATCCTCGGCTGGGACGCCCCGCACCGGTTCACCGCCGACGAGCGCTCCGCCCTCACCGCCCTGAGCGGCCTCGCCGCCCAGGCCCTGGAGCGGGCGCGGCTCTACGACGCGGAGTCCGCCGTCGCCCGCGGTCTCCAGGAGGGCCTGCTGCCGCACCGGCTGCCCGCCGTGGAGGGGCTGCGCACGACGGGCCGGTATCTGCCCGGCACGCAGGGCATGGCCATCGGCGGCGACTGGTACGACGTGATCACCACGGGGCGTGGGGTCGCGCTGGTCATCGGGGACGTCGAGGGCCACAGTGTCGGCGCCGCCGCCGTGATGGGGCAGCTGCGCAGTGCCGTGCACGCGTTCGCCGCGAGCGGGCGGCCGCCGCAGGAGGTCATCACCCACACCAACCGGCTGCTCGCCGAGCTGGAGGCGGACGCCTTCGCGACCTGCTGCTACATCGAACTGGACCCGGGCAGCGGCCGCGCCCTCGCCGTGCGGGCCGGCCACCCCCCGCCACTGCTGCGCCATCCCGACGGGCACGCCGAGACGCTCGACCTGGCGGGCGGGGTCATGCTGGGCGTGCAGCCCGACGCGTTCTACCCCGTCACGCCGATCGAGCTGGCCCCCGGCAGCGTCCTCGCGCTGTACACCGACGGGCTCGTGGAGCGGCCCGGCAGCGACATCGACACGGGGATCGAACGGGTCCGCAGCTGCCTGGCCGACACGCCGGCGGACTCGGTGGAGCACCTCGCCGACCGGCTGGTGCGCACGGCGCGGCGCGCCACGGAGCGGCCGGACGACGTGGCGCTGCTGCTGACGGCGTACCGCTGAGCGGGGACGCGGGTCCGGGGCCGCTACCACTGGCGTCCCGCCGGCGGTCGGCGTGGCGGACGCGGTGCGAGTACCGTGGTCGGGACCGGCGAGCGAGGCGGTGGTGGCGGTGGAGTGGCAGCGGTACGCCGAGCAGATGGCGCTGCTCGCCCGGGATCTGGTGGCGCAGGACTCGGTCCAGGCGACGCTGGACGAGATCGCGGCGGCGGCGGTGAAGCTCGTCGAGGGCTGTGACGCGGCGGGCATCCTGACGGTGTCGAAGGGCCGGGCCGTGACGCTGGCGGTGTGCGGCGACATGGTCGAGGAGTCCGACCGGCTGCAGGGCGAGCTGCGCGAGGGGCCGTGCTTCGACGCCGCCCGGCGCGTGGACGGCGAGCGGCTGTTCCGCATCGCCGACATGACCAGGCCGCAGCCGTCCTGGCCGCGTTTCTGCGAGGCCGCCCGCAAGCTCGGGATCGGCAGCATGACCGGTGTGCTGCTCTACACCGAGCAGGAGGACTTCGGCGCGCTGAACCTCTACTCGCGCCGCCCCGGGGCGTTCGGCAAGGACATCGAGGCCGCGGGCTGGCTGCTCGCCTCCCACGCCGCCGTGGCGCTGGCCACCGCCCGCACCGTCGACCAGCTGGAACACGCCCTGGAGACCCGGCACGCCATCGGGGAGGCGATGGGGATCCTGATGGAACGCCACCGGCTGAGCGAGGACGAGGCCTTCGATGTGCTGCGGCGCATCTCGCAGCACCACAACATCAAGCTGCGCGACGTGGCCCGCCGGGTCCGGGCCGACTATCCCGCCCAGTCCTGACCGTCCCAGGCGCGGCCGGCGCGCAGGAGCAGCACCGTGATGTCGTCGGCGTGCTGTCCGGTGGGCGTGGTGGGGCGGACGAGCCGGTCGATGAGCCGTTCCAGGTCGTGGCCGTCGCCGGTCTCCAGGCGCCGGGCGAGGTCGGAGGTGGTCCGGGTGGCGTCGGTGCCGGGCAGTTCGACCAGGCCGTCGGTGTAGAGGGCGAGGGTGGTGCCGGGGGGCAGGGGCGCGGTGGTGACCGGGTAGTGGGCGGCGGGTTCGATGCCCAGCAGCGGGCCGGGCTCGACGTCGAGGACGCCGGCGCCGCCGGGAGGGTGGCACAGCAGTGGGGGCACGTGGCCGGCGCTGGCGAAGGACGCCCGCCGGCCGGCCAGGTCGAGGTGGGCGTAGAGGCAGGAGACGAGCAGTTCGGAGTCGAGGTCGGCCAGGAGCCGGTTGGTGCGGGCGAGGACCTGGCCGGGGGCGGCGCCGGCGGTGGCGTGGGCGTGGATGGCGGTGCGGACCTGGCCCATCAGGGCGGCGGCGGCGATGCTGTGGCCCTCCACGTCGCCGATGACGGCGGCCGCGGTCGTGTCGTCGAGGCGCAGGACGTCGAAGAAGTCGCCGCCGACCTCGATGCCGTGGCCGGCGGGCAGGTAGCGGGCGGCGACGTCGAGGCCGGCCACGTGCGGCAGCGCCCGGGGCAGCAGGGCGCGCTGGAGCTCGAGGACGAGCCGGTGCTTGGCGTCGTAGAGGCGCGCGCGGTCGAGGGCCTGGGCGATGAGGCCGGACAGCGAGGTCAGGATGGCGCGTTCGTCGGCGGTGAAGGTGTGCGGATGGTCGTAGGACAGGATGCAGCAGCCCACCGGACGGCCGGAGATGATCAGCGGGAGGAACGCCCAGGCCTGTTTGCCGCTGATGCGGGGTGCCCTGGGGTAGGTGGCCGTCATCTCGGCCGGGTTGGCGAAGAAGGCGGGGGTGCCGCTGGCGATGACCTGGCCGGCGGGGGTGAGGTCGGTGTCCAGGGACAGGCCGTCGAGCCGTTCCACGACGTCGGCGGGGTAGCCGTGGGAGCCGGTGATCTTCAGACGGCCGGCGTCGGCGGCGGACAGCACGAGGCCCTGGGCGCCGAAGGCGGGCAGGATCTGGTCGGTGATCAGTGCGACGAGGTCGCGTACGGTCACCGTCTCGGTGAGGGCGGCCGCCAGGTGCACCAGCTGGTAGAGGCGTCCGGTCGGTGCCGCCGCCCGGGGCCGGACAGCGGTGGGCGGGGGCGGCTCCTCGGTGTGTTCGTCGCGGGGGACGACGCGGACGCTGATGCCGCTGGTGTCGGGGTAGAGCTGGAAGGTCAGCCACCGGTCCGGCGGGCGGAGCGCGGTGAAGGACACGGGGGCGCGGCTGACGACCGCCGTGCGGTAGTGGTCCTCGTAGACGGGGTCGTCGAGCCAGGGCAGGGACTGCCAGGGCCGGGTGCCGAGGAGCCGGTCGGCGCGGCGGCCGAGCAGGCGGGCCGCGGCGGCGGTGGCGAAGGTGACGCGGCCCTCCAGGTCGAGGCCCAGGGCGCCCTCGGGCAGGCGTTCGAGGTAGTCGGCGGCGGCCAGGCCGGTCTGCACGGGGTGGTGTGCGGCTTCGACCGGGACCACGCGCGGCTGGTCGGGCAGGGGCGGCGGCCGTTCGGCGTCGTCCAGCAGGCGGGCCATGCGGCGGGCGTTGGCGGTGATGTGGCCGCGCTCGCGGGGCGTGACCCGGCGCGGACGCCCGGCGGGCCACATCAGCACGACGCCGCCCCAGCTGCGCCGGACGCCGGTCAGCGGGACCGCGACCAGGGCGAAGGGGTAGGGCAGGACGGCGGCGGCCCGGGGGTAGCGCCGGGCCATGTCGTCCTGGCTCGCGACGCTGACCAGCCGGTCCTCGTGGATGGCGTCGGCGACCGGGACCGGGGCGGTCAGGGGCAGCCGCTGCCAGGGGGCGGTGAACGCCACCGGCAGGCCGCACAGCGCCACCAGGCGCAGCACCGGTTCCGTCTCCTCGATCAGGTACAGGCCGCCGATCGAGGCGCCGGTGCCGCGCACGGTGTCGGCCAGGGCCGCCCCCAACGCGTCGTCCAGCGACCCGGCGCCTCCTGGCGGCTCGTTGCTCCCGGACATGGTGTCCTCCCGCTCTTACCCGGACGCTACGCCTCGTGGGGCGTGCGGGCATGTCGTCGGGGACCGGTCCGGGGGCGCGGGTGGGCGGGTGCCTGTTCGCTGGAGGAGTCGGCCGGTTCACCCGCCCCGGTGGGTGCCGTACTGGCAGAATCGGAGGCCCTGGGCGGCGATCGGGAGGCCGGCTTGCAGACGCTGACATCGCGGGACCCGCTCGCCGTCGCCGTCACCGAGGCGATCCGGGCCGGTGATCTGCCCGGGCTCCGGCGGTTGCTCGCCGACCACCCCGGTCTGGCCACCGCGCGCGTCACCGAGCACGACGTGGACGGCAAGGGCACGCGCAGTCTGCTGCACCTGGCGACCGACTGGCCCGGTCACTTCCCCAACGGTCCCGAGGTGGTGGCCCTTCTGGTCGCGGCCGGGGCGGATCCCGACGCCCGGTTCGGCGGTGCGCACACGGAGACCCCGCTGCACTGGGCCGCCAGCAACAACGACGTGCCCGTCCTGGACGCGCTCATCGCCGCCGGGGCCGACATCGAGGCTCCCGGGGCGGTGATCGCCGGCGGCACCCCGCTCGCCGACGCCCGCGCGTTCGGCCAGTGGCGCGCCGCGCACCGCCTCGTCGAGCACGGCGCCCGCACGACGCTCCAGGACGCCGCCACGCTCGGCCTGCTCGACCGGGTCCGGGCGTACGTCGAGGACGGCGAGCCGCCCTCGCCCGACGAGATCACCAGCGCCTTCTGGGGCGCCTGCCACGGCGGGCGGCTGGCCACCGCGCAGTACCTCCACCGGCACGGCGCGGACATCGACTGGTGCGGCTACGACGACAGGACCCCGCTCGACATCGCCCGCGCCCAGGACGCCGACGACGTCGTGCGGTGGCTGCGCCACCTGGGTGCGCGCGGCCGGTCGTAGCGGCAGGGTCGGTCGGCCGCGCCTCGGGGCACCGGCGCGGAGCCCTGGCGGGACGGGGCGACGGGGCGGCGCGCGCGGGCTCAGGGCCGGTGCGTCACAGGCAGTAGCGCACGAGCCATTCGTCCTGGTTGTACGCCGTGCGATCGGGGTCGGGCGAGGTCGCCGCCCGTTCCTCGACCATGTCCTCCAGGCGTACCGGCTCCGGCAGTGCCCCGAAGCGGGACCGGCGTGCGGCGGCCTCCGCCTCGCTTCCCTGCTGCGACGTCGCGTCGTCCACGGCGATTCCCCTCTCCGGCTGGTCTTTCCGACCGATCGGCCCTTCCCGGGCAAAGAGTGGACGTGCGAGCGGGGCTCACGGTTCCCGCCGGGCGCGCTTGTTCGACCCTACGAACTTTCCGCTCGTCTGTTTCCCTTGCCCTGAGCTTCCGCGCCATCCGCAGGCGCGCGCTGCGCACGGCGAAGCCGCCGGCGCGGGGCGGTGACGCGCAGCGCGTCTTCCTGCGCCGGGACCACCTCGACCTCGACCCGCCACTGGACTGGAAGGTCTTCGGCGACAGTTACCACATCGGCTGACGACCGCGGCCCGGGCGGGAATTGGTCCGTCGAGCAGGTGCGGAAGTGGACTCCTTCCCGGGCCGCGTGGTTGCCTAGCGTCGCCCGTATGAACGCCACCACCACGCGCGGCGCCCTGCTCGCCGCGCTCGCCTGCGTCCTCGTCGGAGGGTCCTTCACCGCCAACAGCCTCCTCGGCGACTACCCGTACGCGGGCGGCCAGTTCCTGCGCTACGGGCTGGCCTGCCTGCTGCTCCTCCCGCTCGCCGGGAAGGGCGCGGCCGCCCGGCTGAGGGGGCTCGGGCCCCGCCGATGGGTCCGTCTCGCCCTGCTCGCGGGGGTCGGCATGGTCGGCTTCAACCTGGCCGTCATCGCCGCGGAGCGCACGGCGGAACCGGCGGTTCCCGGCGTGTTCGTGGGCTGTGCGCCGGTGGTCGTCGCCGTGCTCGTGCCCCTGCTGGACGGGCGCCGGCCCCAACGGACCGTCCTCCACGGGGCGTTGCTCGTGGCCGTCGGCGCCTTCGCCGTGCAGGGCTGGGGGCGTACGGACGGCGCGGGCATCGCCTTCTCCCTCTGCGCCCTCGCGGGCGAGGTCGGGTTCGCCGTGCTCGCCGTGCCCGTGCTGCGGCCGCTCGGGCCCAGGCTGCTGTCGGCCACGGTGTGCGCGGTCGCCGCGCTGGAGTCGGCGGCGGTGGGCGTTCTGCTCGACGGGGGCGGGTGGCTGCGCCGCCCGGACGCCGTCGAGACGGCCGCGCTGCTGTGGCAGGCGGTGGTGGTCACCGTGATCGGCTTCGTGTGCTGGTACATGGGCATGCAGCGGATCGGCGCGGAGCGCGCGACCCTCTTCTCCGGCCTCATCCCGGTGGCGGCGGCCGGCACCGCACCCCTCGTCGGCACGGGCTCCTACGGCCTCGCGCAGGCGGCGGGCAGCGCGCTGGTGGGGCTCGGCGTCGCCCTGGGGTCCGGGGCGCTGGGGCGGGCCGGGCGCGAACGCCGTGCACACGGCCGGGCCTTTCGGGGGAACGGCCGCCCGCGGGGGCGCGCAGTCCGCGTGCCTGGAATGCCGGAGTGATCCCGCGTGCGTCTAGCAGGCGGCGGCCTCGTACGGCGTGGTCGTCGCGGTGTTCCAGTGGGGCTGGGGCGGTCTTCGTCGGCGACAACATCGTGGTCAAGATGCTCGGGCTGGGGCCGCACATCGACGCCGAAGGGGAACGCACGACGGGTCGCGTGCGGCGGCGGCCGTCCCGTGGGTGATCGAGGCGTACCTGGGCCACGGCGGCCTGGGGCAGTGACGGTGGCTCAGTGGAGCACCAAGTGGACGAGGGCGGCCGTGCCGACCGAGACGATCAGGGTGCGCAGGACGGCGGGGCTGAAGCGGCGTCCCGTTCTGGCGCCGATCAGGCCGCCCAGGGCGGAACCGGCGGCGATGAGGACGACAGCCGTCCAGTCGAAGTCCGCGAAGAAGAGGAAGAGCAGGGCGGCGACGGTGTTGACGACGGCGGCCAGCACGTTCTTCACGGCGTTGAGCCGCTGGAGCGTCTCGTCGAGCAGCATGCCCATCAGGGAGACGTAGATGATGCCCTGGGCGGCGGAGAAGTAGCCGCCGTAGACGCTGGCCAGGGTCAGGCCCGTGAACAGCAGCGGGCCGCCGTCGCGGCGGCCGGGACGGCCCGCCTCGCGCCGGCGGCGGACCCTCCTGGCGATCCAGGGCTGGCAGGCGACCAGGACGAGGGCGAGGCCCACCAGGACCGGCACGATCCGCTCGAAGGCCGCCGCGGGCAGGGTCAGCAGCAGCACGGCGCCCGCGAGACCGCCCAGGGCGGCGCCGATGCCGAGCAGGGCGACACGCCGGCCCTGGCCCCTGAGTTCCTCGCGGTAGCCGATCGCCGCGCTGATGGAGCCGGGTACCAGGCCGAGCCCGTTCGACACCGTCGCGGTGACCGGGGGCAGTCCGGCGGCGAGCAGCACCGGGAAGGTGATCAGCGTCCCCGACCCGACGACGGCGTTGACGGCCCCGGCGCCCGTGCCGGCGGCGAGCACCGCGGCCATCTCCCAGGGCGTCATGCCGCCGCTCCGCCGTGCGTGCCGTGCCTGGTGAGGTTCATGAGGTCAGGCTAGAGGGTGGGTACTTCGGCGGCCGTCGAAGGGTGACGGCCCCGGCGGCCTGGTCCGTGCCCGCGAGCCGCCGCCGGGCCTCGGCATCGGCGTCGGCATCGGCATCGGCATCGGCATCGAGCAGCGGACTCACGGCGGACCCGCGGAACACCGAGCGCTGCTGCTGGCCGACGGCGGACCGACGTAACGACGAACCCGCGGAACGACGAACCCGCGGAACGGCGGCGGGATCCCCCTCGGATCCCGCCGCCGTTCCGTGACTCACCGGTGGGCGTGCCGTGGCGCTCAGCCGCGCCGCACCCGGCGGAGCACGACGAGGCCCGCGATGACCAGTACGGCGCCCGCCGCGGCCGGCCAGAGCTGGGCTCCGGTGTCGGCCAGGCCTCCCTCGCCGACCGCCTGCGGCTCGGTGAGGGACGGGCGCGTGGCCGTCGGGGTCGGCGCGGCGCTGGTCGCCGTGCCGACGGCCTGGGAGTCGCCGAGGCCGTCGGTGTCCGCGTCGTTGCCGTTGTTCGCGCCGTCCTGGCCTGCGGCGTTGCCGCTGTCGGCCGAGGTGGTCGCCTTCACCTCGGGCTCGGCCTTGCCGGTGGCCGTGGACGCGTCGCCCGGCTCCGGCTCGGGGGCCGGCTTGTCCGCCGGGGGCTTCGGCGCCTCGCCCTTGCCGTCGTCACCGCCGCCGGCCTCGTCATCGGGCTTGCCTCCGGCGTTCCCGCCCTGCGCGGCGCCGGGCGTCTTCGTCGGCTGCTCCTGCGGGGCCTCAGGGGTCTTCGTCGGCTGCTCCTGCGGCGCCTCGGGAGTCCGGGTCGGCTCCTGCGGCTCCTTGGTCGGCTCCTTCGTCGGCTCCTCGCCCGGCCCCTGGTCCTGGCCGCCGCCCGCTCCGGCGCCGCACGTGCGGCCCTCGTTGATGCAGTCGACCATCTCCCGCATCAAATCCTCGTCGAAGACGTTGATGAAGTCGCCGTGGTCCGTGACCGGCTTGTGCAGCTGCTCCGGGAAGGAGTCCACCGCGAACAGCGGTGTCGTACGGCCGCCGTCGTCCAGGCTCGGCGCGTCGACGTCGTAGACGATGCGCTGGACGAGTTGCGGGATGGGCCGGAAGCCGGACGGGCAGGTGCCGGCGGCGTCCGCGAAGGCCACGTGGGTGCGGTGGTTGGCGCTGTCGATGTTGCGGCCGTCCCAGCAGCTCTGGAACTTGAAGGTCCGTACGACGTCGCTGCCCTGCGGGCACAGCGGGTACTTGTCCTTCAGCTGCCGGTCCTCGAAGCCGGTGCAGCTCCAGGACGCGTTGGCGTTGGCGGGGCCGTTGACGAACGACTTGGCGTCGCCGGTGATGATGCGCAGCAGCCGCGGCATGGCGGTGACCTTGTCGCGCGGGTTGCCGACGAACGTCAGCGTGACCTGCTTCGGCGTGACGATCTCGCCCGCGTTGCCCTCGATGCCGCCGCCGGGCGACGTGGCGTCCTGCTCCTGGGTGCCGTTCTGCAGGCGCAGCACGGGCCAGTAGTAGGAGGACCTGTCGCCCGGGTCGGCGCAGCTGGTCTTGGCGTCCGCGAGGTCCTGGTCGCTCGCGAAGGCGTTGTTGGCCTGGTTGCCGACGTAGTCGTGGAAGTGGTGGGCGCCGTTGGTGACGCCCGGCGCGGCGATGATGTTGTCGGAGTTGAACAGGCCGTTCTGGTTCACACCGCAGTCGGTGGCGAAGGAGCCGCGGGAGGCGTCGCCCTGCGGCCGGGGGGCACCGGCCTCGGGCCGGATGCTCTTGATGTCCGCGAAGTCGGCGGCGACCGGGCCGTTGCCCGCCTGTCCGCCGTCGCCGCCCTGGCCCTGGGCCTGACCGTTCCCCTGGTCCTGACCGCCCTCGCCCTGGCCGGGCTGTTCGCCACCGCCCTGGCTCGCGTCCGGCGCGGGGGCCTGGTTGCCGGAGTCCCGTACGGTGCAGGCCGCGAGGGGTGCGAGCCCTGCCGGACGGTCCGCCACGCGGTCGATGGCGATCGCGATGCGCTCGAGGGTGGCGGCCCGCTTGTCCTTCAGCGGGTTCATGATGGCGTCGTCGGCGAAGCCGGCGTCCTGCCGTAGCTGCTCGCCCGACGTGCTCAGCCGCCGGTAGGCCTGGGCGATCTGCTCGTCCAGGAGGGCGAGTTCCTTGTCGACCTCCGGCCTCGCCCGCTCGGGGACCGAGGTGAGCCGGCTGCCGACGTCCGGGCAGTCGATCGTCGCGCCCGCGGCCCGCACCCCCGTGCCGGACCGCGGCTGGGCAGTCTCACCGCCTGAACCGCCGTCCGTGGCGGAGGCGTAGACGTTCGCCGCCATCAGGCCGCCTCCGCCCAGGATCAGCGCGACCGCGGCGAAGGTCGCGCGTCGTGGGCCGGTCGGGCGTCTTCGTGTGTTGCGTCCCAAGGGTGTTCTCCTGCGCTGTGTGGCGTGCCGGGCATGAAAATCCCCCCGCCCCGTACGTACGGGAGCGCCGGCGTGTTCAATCGCACCGGACATTCTTGGAGGACTCTCAGGGAGCACGGACGGCCCGAGCCCCGCCGGCCCCGGGGGCCGGCGGGGAAGCGGCAGGTCAGCGGAAGTTCACGTCACTGCACAGGAAGTAGGTCTGGTCCATGTGCGACGCCTGCCAGATCGTGTAGACCACGTGCCGGCCGCTCAGTCCGGACGTGCTCACCGGGATCGAGTAGTTCTGGCTGGGCGCGTACTTGCCGGTGCGGGCGACGAGCCGGAGGTCGTTCCAGGTCAGCGGCTGGGTGGTGGGGTCGAAGCCCTGTCGCGTGACGTAGACCAGGAAGTAGTCGGCGCCGTGGCTGGCCTGGTCGTACAGCTTCACGGTGAAGTTGGCGCCGACGTCCGTCGTCTTCCACGCGCCGACCGTGTCCAGGGAGTTGTACCGGCCGCCCTCGGTCCGCCCGCCGCTGCACAGCTGGCCGTTGGGGACGACGGCCTGGAAGTTGCCGCCGGAGCCGTTGCGGTACAGGCCGTTCCAGTTCCACATGGCGTTGGGGTTGTCCCGCCAGGCCTGCCAGCACATGGGGTCCTGCTGGGCCATCGCGGGGTTCTGGAAGTCGTTGCCCCAGCGCAGCCAGCAGCCGTAGTTGCGTGAGGCCGGGTCGACGACCGAGCCGTGGGCGACGGCCGTGCCGCTCCACGGGATCAGGCTGAGCAGAGCGGCGACCAGCGCGCTCAGGGCGAGCGTCAGACGGGACCTGACCCTGCGCACCTCAAGAGCATGACCATGACAATTCATGATCTCCTTCTTCCGGATGTGGGGGTTGTCGTGCGGTCGATGTGCCGTGCGTGGGGGTTGCGGGAGTACATGGGAGCGCTCCCGCAAAGCACAGGCTGCGCCCGATGGCCCGGGTCGGCAACGCGCGATTGCGCCACTTCCGTACCTCGTGGCGCGTTCGATCCGTTCGACGGGCGGCCCCCGGTCAGAGGCGGTCCAATTCCTTTGTGGTGCGCCCCAGGTAGGCGACCGAATCGTCCCCGGGGACGTCGATCGCGTGGAAGCCCATGCGGGCGTAGAAGGCCCTGGCCCCCGTGTTGGCCGTCACCATGGCCAGGTGGACGGCCGGTACGCCCTGGTCCTGGAGGGCCGCCAGGAACGTCCGCATCAGGCGGCGCCCACAGCCGCGGCCCTGCCACTCCGGGAGCAGGTCGATGTGCAGATGGGCGGGGTACGCGGCCACTTCGGGGACGACCATCCGTTCGGGATGGTGCAGCAGGTGCGCCATCGCCTCGTCCGGGGTGCGCGGCGGCCGGGGCGGCTCCGGGTAGCGGTCGGCGACCAGGGGGAGCCACGTCGTGCGGAATGCCTCGGCGAAGCGCGGGGTGTCGGCGGCCCCGAGGATGTAGCCGACCGCCCGCCCCTGGCCGTCGTCCAGCACGAAGGCCAGGTCCGGCTCCAACTGGACGTACGGGGCCGCGAAGGTCACCGGGAAGATGCCCGGGTCCGCGTAGTGGGGGCGACTGTCCTGGCCCTGGTGCGCGGTGCGGACGCAGATGTCGTCGAGGGCCGGTCGGTCCTCGGGCCGGTAGCGCCGGATGGCGGGGGTGGTCGTCATGGCGGCATCGTGCCGTGCGTGGGAGCGCTCCCTCAACCCGGCAAGGGCATCCGCCCCGGTAGCGAAGGACGGCCCGGTGCGGCTGCGCCTGCCGCCGGAGGAGACCGGGGCCGCCGGGGCCGCGCATCCAAGGGGTGAGCGTCTGGTGCGGGCGGGAGCGCCGGCCGGTGTCGCCGTGCCGCTCGCGGACGTCGACGGCCAAGGACCTCAACGCGCTGGTGCGGGCGGCCCGGTTCAGCCGGGCGCCGAAGCGGCTCGCCGCGTCCCTGGCCGCGGCCGAGGCGGCGGCCGGCCACCCCGGCGGGGACCTGCCGTCCGGGATCGGCAGGCCCGCCCCCAGGCCCTGTGCGGCGCGGGCCTGGCGACGCTGGAGCAGGTGGCCCGGCACTCCCGGGCGGAACTCCTGGCCCCGCACGGGGTCGGGCCGCAGGCCGTGCGGGTCCCGGCGGGGGCGCCGGAACGGCGGGGGCTCGCGCTGCGGGTGTGACACCGCGCGCCTGGCCTGCCGGACACGGCTTGGGTGAGCGCGGCTTAAGGGGACGGCCAGGGGTTACCCGGCCCCCCATGGTGAAGCTGCATATCCCGGGACGAAAAGAGCACCACGCGGACGACGCTCCGCACCGGGCCTCCGATCCGCATCGGGCCTCCGCCCCTCCCCCGGCTGCGGAGGAGCCCGGGCCGGGCCCCGAGGTGGAGCGTGCGGCGCCGGACTCGCCGAGCGACCTGCCCCGGAAGTCCTGGGGCGCGGTCCTGAAGGGGAGCCTGCGGGAGTTCAAGGACGACGAGCTGACCGACCGGGCGGCGGCGCTGACCTACTACGGGGTGCTGGCGCTGTTCCCCGCGCTGCTGGTGCTGGTGTCGCTGCTGGGCATCACCGGCAGGTCGACCACCGACAAGGTGCTCGACAACGTCCAGCAGTTCGCCCCCGGCTCGGCGCGCGACATCATCACCCGGGCCGTCGAGCAGTTGCAGGGCAACGCCGGCGTCGGCTCGCTGATGGCGATCGTCGGTCTGGTCCTCGCGGTGTGGTCGGCGTCCGGCTACGTGGGGGCGTTCATCCGCTCCGCCAACGCCGTCTACGACATGCCCGAGGGCCGGCCGGTGTGGAAGCTGCTGCCGGTGCGGGTGGGCGTGACGGTCGTGCTGATGGTGCTGGCCGTGATCAGCGCGCTGATCGTGGTCTTCACGGGCGCGCTGGCCCGGCAGGCCGGAACGGCGCTCGGGATCGGGGACACCGCGCTGACGGTGTGGTCGATCGCGAAGTGGCCCGCCCTGGTGGCGCTGGTCACGATCATGATCGCGATCCTGTACTGGGCGACCCCGAACGCCAAGGTGAAGGGCTTCCGCTGGATCACCCCGGGCAGTCTGCTGGCCCTGCTGATCTGGATGGTCGCGTCCGCCGGGTTCGCGGTCTACGTGGCCAACTTCGCCTCGTACAACAAGACCTACGGCACGATGGCCGGTGTCATCGTCTTCCTGGTGTGGCTGTGGATCACCAACCTTGCGATCCTGCTGGGCCTGGAGTTCGACGCGGAGACGGTGCGGCAGCGGGCCATCGCCGGCGGTCATCCGCCGGAGGCGGAGCCGTACACCCAGCCGCGTGACACCCGCACCTGGGACGAGCAGGACCGGCGCCGGCTGGAGGGGACCTGACACTCAGCCCATGAGTCCGGCGGCGACGGTCGCGCCCAGTTCCCAGCACCGCTCGACGTCGCCCTTGTCCGGCGCGCCGGTCACGGTCACGGCCTCGGCGGCGCGGCGCCAGCCGAGGCCCGTGGTGACCGACTCGATGCTCCGGACCGCTCCGGTGACGTCGTTGCCGCCGTGCACCCAGTAGCCGAAGGGCCGGCCGCGGGTCGCGTCCAGGCACGGGTAGTAGACCTGGTCGAAGAAGTGCTTGAGGGCACCCGACATGTAGCCGAGGTTGGCGGGGGTGCCGAGGAGGTAGCCGTCGGCGGCGAGCACGTCGGAGGCGGTGGCGGACAGCGCGGGCAGGCGTACCACGCGCACGTCCTCGATCTCCGGGTCCGTGGCGCCGGAGACGACGGCTTCGAACAGCGCCTGGCAGTGGGGCGAGGGCGTGTGATGGACGATCAGCAAGGTGGCCACGGCACCCGACCCTGCCGCGCCGGCCCCCGTCACCGCAAGCAGCGACGGGGGCCGGTGTCGCACAGGTGGGGCCGCGGTGTCGCTCAGTTGCGGCTGCGTCGGCGGATGAGCAGCCAGGCCACGAGCGCGGCTCCGGCGCCCGCCAGCAGCGCGGCCCGATGGTCGCGTACCGGCTGCGGGGCCTTGTCCTGCCAGGCCTGCTCCGCCTGCGCGGCCTTCTGCCGCACCGGGTCGGGCAGCCTCTCCTCCACGGCGTGGGCGACGTGCGCCGCCTTCTCCTTCGCGCCGTGAGCGGCGGCGGCGCCCTTCTCCTTCACCGGATCCGGCAGCTTCTCCTCCACGGCGTGGGCGACGTGCGCCGCCTTCGTCCGGGCCTGGCCCCGCCAGGCGTGTGCCTTGGTCCCGGCCTGCTCCCTGACCGCCAGCGCCTTCTCGCGGGCGCGGGTCTTCACATCGGCCCGGTCCGCCAGCTGCTGGACGGTGTCCCCCAGTTCGTGGCGGGTGCGCTCGACCTGCTCGCGCAGTTCGTCCTGGCTGCGAGCGGTGGGCTCGTCGTGCGGGGGCTGGGTCATCGTTGAGCACTCTCCTTGATCTCGGCCGCATCGGCCTTCACGCTGTCGATGGTCTGCTGCGGGGCGGGCGGGGTGGCACTGCGCACCTGCTTGCGGCCGGCCAGCGCCGTCAGGCCCGTGGCGACGGCGAGCACGCCCGTGACGATCAGCGCCGCCGCCCAGACCGGCAGCGGCACGGCCAGGGCCGCGATCGCCGTGGCGACGAGGGCCTGGAGCGTGACGAAGCCCAGGACCCCGGCTCCGCCGAACAGGCCGCCGCCCTTGCCGAAGCGCTTGCCCTTCTCGGTCATCTCCGCCCGGGCGAGGCGCATTTCGCCCCGTACCAGTTCGGAGAGCTGTTCGGTGGCCCGCCGCACCAGCTCGCTCGTGGGTTCGTCGCCGGCCTGCGGCGCGGTGCCCGGGCGAGCGGCACCGGCCGTGCGGTCCGTGTCCGCCATGACGATCACCTCCCGGTCCGTCGGTGCGGGCCGGGTACCCCGGTCGGGGCGGGAAGGACACCTGGACGGACAAGTCGTGGTGACCATGCGTGGCCGGCGCGAGACCTGGTACCCGTCCGTCGCTCACCGTACGAGAAAGGGAGGTACCGCCTTGTCGCAGGTAGAGGAATCCATCGAGGTCCGCGTGCCGGTGCACACCGCCTACAACCAGTGGACCCAGTTCGAGACCTTTCCGGAGTTCATGGACGGCGTGGAGCGCATCGAGCAGCGCACCGACACGCTGACGCACTGGGTGACGAAGGTCGGCGGCCAGGAGCGGGAGTTCGACGCGGAGATCACCGAGCAGGTCCCCGACGAGCGCGTCGCCTGGACCACCGTGGGCGGCGAGGCCCGGCAGGCCGGTGTGGTGACCTTCCACCGCATCCAGGACGACACGACCAAGGTCATGCTGCAGATGGACTTCGACCCCAGTGGCGTGGCCGAGACCGTGGGCGACAAGCTCGGGTTCGTGAAGCGGCAGGTCTCCGGTGATCTGCGGCGCTTCAAGGAGTACATGGAGGCCCGGGGCACGGAGACGGGGGCCTGGCGCGGCGAGGTCTGAGCACAGGACAGCGGAAGGCCGCCACCACTGCACGTGGTGGCGGCCTTCCGCTGTGCCGGTGCGTCTGTGCCGGTGCGTCAGGCCACGGGGGCGGCGACGCCGCTCCGCAGCATCTGCCGGGCTTGTCCGATCAGGTCGTTCAGGCTCAGGGCGAGCCGGGCCGCGCCGTCGTAGAGGCTGTGGACGGCCTGGAGGCGTTCCAGGCGCGGTGCCAGGGCCGACAGGGCGATGGCCGCCGCGACTCCGGCCCAGGCCACGGGGCCGAGCGGGGTGCAGCCGAAGAAGTGGCTGACGCCGGGGGTCTGGACGAGCGCGGCCAGGACGGCGGCAGAGCCGAGGGCCGTGACCCACACCAGGGGGCTGTGGCGCCGCCCGGAGAGGGTCTGCACCAGCTGGGCGCCGACCACGCCGCACAGGGCCATGGTGGTGGAGCGGCGTTCGGTGCCGGGGGTGAGGCGGCCGATGAGGTACGCCGTGACCGCGCCGAGGCAGGTGGTGATGCCGCGGCGGCGGATGGAGCGCAGCAGGGGCGCGCCGAGGACGTTCAGGCCCATCGGGCCGGTCGCGGCGTGCTCCGCGGTCGAGGGGTCGTCGCTCGGGGTGACGGCCACCGCCATGGCCGGGAACATGTCGGTGAGCAGGTTGACCAGCAGCAGCTGACGGGTCGACAGGGGCGAGGCGCCGGCCAGCAGGGTGCCGAGGACGCTGAAGCCGACCTCGCCGGCGTTGCCGCCGATGAGGATGCTCACCGCGTCGGCGACGCTGCGCCACAGGGCGCGTCCCTCGACGACCGCGTCGACCAGGACGGACAGGTCGCCGGTGGTGAGTACGAGGTCGGCGGCGTTGCGGGCGGCGGCGGAGCCGCGGGACTCGATGCCGACGCCGACGTCGGCGGCGCGGATGGCGGCGGCGTCGTTGGCGCCGTCGCCGGCCATCGCCACGACCCGGCCGGCCTGCTGCAGGGCCTCCACGACGTGGAGTTTCTGCTCGGGTGCGACCCGGGCCACGACGCCCGCGCCGTGCAGGGCCCGGACGCGTTCGCCGCGCTCCATGGCGACCAGCTCGTCGCCGGTGACCACCTCGGTCTCCTCCGGCCAGCCCAGTTGCAGGGCGATGGCGCGGGCGGTCTCCGGGTGGTCGCCGGTGAGCATGACGGGCAGGATGCCGGAGCGGCGCAGTTCGGCGAGCAGGGCGTGCGAGGTGTCGCGGGGCACGTCCGCGAGCGCGACGAAACCGCTGAACTCCAGGTCGGCGAGGGGCGCGTCGAGTTCGCTCTCGGCGTCGTCGGCCCGGCAGGGGCGCCGGGCGACGGCGAGGACGCGCAGGCCCTGTGCGGCCAGCTCGTGGGCGGTGTCGGTGGCGTGCGCGGGGAGGTCGCGGCAGGCGGGCAGGATCGTCTCGGGGGCGCCCTTGACGACGAGGAGTTCCCCGAAGTCGGGGTCGCCGTCGCGGCCGACGGCGGCGGCGTAGCCCCGCCGGGTCTCGAAGGGCAGCTCGCCGGTGGGTGTCCAGCCCTGGTCGGGCGGGGCGACGTCGAGGACGGCCTCGTCGGTGGCGTGGGCGACGCGGCGTCCCTGTCCGGTCTCCTCCTGAGGGCAGGCGCGGGCGGCCAGGCGGACGATCGGCTCGGCCTGGTCGGTGTCGGTGGCCAGGACGGTGCCGTCGGAGGTGGCGACGCGGACGAGGCGCAGTTTGTTCTCGGTGAGGGTGCCGGTCTTGTCGAAGCAGACGGTGTCGACCCGGCCCAGCGCCTCCAGGGTGCGCGGGGTGCGGACCAGGACGCCGCGCCGGGACAGCCGGCGGGCGGCCGCCATCTGCGCCACCGTGGCGACGAGCGGGAGCCCTTCGGGGACGGCGGCGACGGCGACCGCGACACCGCCGCTGACGGCGCGTCGCACGGGGCTGCCGCGCAGCAGGGACAGGCCGGTCACGGCGGCGCCGCCGGTGAAGGTCACGGGCAGGGCCTTGCGGGTCAGTTCCTGCAGCCGGGCCTGGACGCCGGCGGGCGGCGGGGTGCGGGCGGCGAGGGTGACGGCCCGGCCCGCCTCGGTCTGGTCGCCGGTGTCGACGACGAGCGCGGTGGCGCGGCCGGCCACGACGGTGGTGCCCTCGAACACCATGCAGGCGCGCTGGGCCACGGGTGCGCCGGGCGTCGCCTCGACGGCCTTGGCCACCGGCAGGGACTCTCCGGTGAGGGCGGACTCGTCGACCTCGAGGCCGTCGGCGTCCAGCAGCCGGGCGTCGGCGGGGACGACGTCGCCGGCGTCGAGGCTGATCTCGTCGCCGGGCCGCAGCCGGGCGGCGTCGACGGTGACGGTGCGTTTGCGGCTGTCCTGCCTGCGGGCCTTGGGCTGCTGCCGGGCGGCCAGCCGGGCCAGGGCCTGTTCGGCGCGCAGCCGCTGGAGCCCGCCCGTCACGGCGTTGAGGTCCATGGCGCCGACGACCAGCAGCGCGTCGACGAGGGAGCCGAGGAGGGCCGAGGCGACGGCGCCGGTGGCGAGGACGGGGGTGAGCGGGTCGTCGAGTTCGCGGCGGACGGCGCCGGCCGCCTGCCAGGTCCAGCGGGCGGGGGCGGCGACGGGGTGGCGGCCCAGGCGGGCGACCTGCCGGCGTGAGCGGTCGGCGAGCAGGGCGAGTCCGCCGGGCTCCGCGTCGGGGCCGGTGCGTCCGAGCCGGGCGCGGGCCTCGTCGGGTTCCAGGGCGTGCCAGGGGATGTGCAGCCGGGGCGGGGGCGGAGTGGCCCGGGCCACCCGGGCGGCTTCGAGCCAGCCGGCGAGCAGGGCGTTCGCGGCGGCGATGTTGACGGGGGCGTGCCGGGTGAGGGGCCACAGGAGGTGCCTCCCCGGGGGCTGTCCGCCGCGGGCGACCAGGAGGCCCGACAGGGCGGCGCCGGCGCGGGCGAGGGTCTGCGAGCGGCGTCCGACGCGCCGGGCGGCCGGGATCGCCGTCAGCAGCCGCCAGACGTCGGCGAGTCCGCCGGGTGCCAGCGCGTCGGCGCCCCAGGGCACGGCCGCGCGCCCGTCGGTGAGGGCGATGGCCACGTCGCCGGCGGGCAGCCCGGCACCCACGTGCCCGTCGCCGGACTCGTCGAGGCGGGCGACGGTGACCACCACGTGCCCGTCGTCCTGGAGGGCCCGTACGACGTCGGCGAACGGTTTCGCGCTCGGGGCGACCTCGTCGGCGAGCCGGGTGATGTCCTTCAGGTCGGAGCCGCCGGCGATCACGACGTGCAGTCCGGCCCGGCGGGCGGCGTCGAGGACGGCCTCGGCGAAGGGGTGGACGGGGTCGTCGGGCAGGCCGTCGGCGTCGTTGCCGGTGTCCGGGCGCAGGCTGCGCAGGGCGTCGGCGTGCAGGACGAGGGCGTCGGCGATCTCCAGCTGCCGCAGGCGCTCCCCGCTGCGCACGAGGATCCCGGCCTGGGCGAGGAAGGTGCCGAGGGTGGCGCTGAACGCGGCCGGTCCGTAGCGGGCCGCCTTCGGGGATCCGGCGAGGACGGCTTCGGCCGCCTCCCGCGCGCTGTGCGTGACGAGGAGGGTGGCGGCGGCGCCGGCGAGGCTGCCGGTGCTGGCGTGGGAGGCGTACTCCTGGGCGGGTGTCACCTTGAGCGGCGGCCGGGTGCCCGGCGGGCAGGGCACGCTGGTGCGCCGTTCGCGGCAGATGTCGTCGTGCAGCGCCTCGAAGGCCGCGGCCCTGGCCACGGCTTCGGTGAGCTGGCTGCCGCGCAGCATGCCGTCGAGCAGCAGGGCCAGCGGTGACTGGCCGGCGCCGTGTGCGGCGGCGTTGACGCCGGCGAGGACGAGTTCCATGCCGGACTTGCCGAACCGCTGCCGCAGCAGGGCCCGGAAGCGGGGGTTCTCCCGCAGCAGGGTGACGGTGGCGGTGACGATGCGTGAGGTGGGCGGCAGGCGCAGCGAGCGGCCGGCCAGGGCTCCGGCCGCGCCGGCCGCGTCGAGCAGGATCGCGCCCGCGGCGACGCGCACCTCGCGGGGGTCGCCGGGGTGGGTGGCCTCCTCGGCGACCGGGTCGGCCCCCTCGGTCAGGCCGAAGCGGGCGGCGAGCGCGGTGGCGCGCTCGGCGACGCGGTCGGTGGCGGCGTCCTCCACGACGGTGACCACCAGGCGGGAGAGTCCCCCGTCCCAGTACGCGGTCAGCACGTCGGGGTGGTCGAGCAGGTCCGCGGCCACCTTCCGGGCGAGCGCGCCGGCGTCGCCGTCGGCGTGCCGCAGGGCGAGGTGGAGGCGCTGCCCGGCCGTCCAGTGCTCTCCGCCCGTCAGGGCGTTGCGCGCGACGTTGCGGACGCGGCGCGTGGTGTCGTAGACGGACGTCACTCCCTGGGCGGTGCTGCGGGCGGCGCCTGCGGCCGCCCCGGCCACGGCCCCGACGAGCGGGGCGACGTCGAAGCGTGTGAGCATCTGCTGGTGTCCCGGTTCAGCCGGTGGGGTGGCTGTCGTGTGCGTGCCGGTGGGCGTGCTCCCGGTCCGGCTCCTCGTGGGTGCCGTGGTGCGCGGTGGCCTCGGCGACCTGCTTCAGTGCGGAGGCGGTGGCGGTGTCGCCGACCTTGGCGGGTTGTTCGTGGACGTGGTGTTCCGGCCGGTCGTGCCGGTAGTGGGACGCGGCGAGTCTGCCGCCGGGGCCGTACGAGGAGGTGTCCTGGTCGTCCGGCCGGTCCTGGGCGGGGCGGTGTTCACCGGTCGTGCCGGTCGTCCCGCCGTTCGCCGACGCGTCGTCGGGTCGCTGTCCTGGCCTGGGCTGGGTCAGCCAGGCGACGGCCGCGCCGGTCAGCGCCACCGGCCACTCCACCACTCCGGCCACGCCGAGCACACCGGCACCGGCGTAGACGGCCATCCGGCGGCCGCGTGGTGAGACCGCGCCGATGCGGTCCAGGGCGTCTCCGGCGATCTTGCCGACCTGTTCCGCCCCGGGCACGTGCTTCAGGCCCGAGGCCACGGCCCGCAGGGGCTGCGGAAGATCGGACGAACGTGAGGGTGCCTGGTTCATGTCGACCTCCACAAGCGCGTTGTCCAGCGGCTTCAACCGGTTTCCCAGCTCTTTGCCCCATATTCCGCCTTCGGCGGAGCGAGCGCTTTTCTTGTTCGGCCGAGGGCGGCCGGGGAAGGTCCGCGGGGGTTCAGACGACGGTCTGGCCGTCGTGGATCCCGCCCTCGCAGCGCTTGGTGTACGACTCGGATCCGTTGCCCACGGCGGAGATGATGATCATGCCGCCGCCGGCGATGCACTGGCTCGCGGTGACGTCCGCGGGGCGGGCGGCGGCGTGGGCGGGAACGGTAGGCGCCGCCAGGACCAGGGCGGTGAGCAGGGCGTACGGCAGCTGGCGCATGGGTGCTCCTCGGGAGGTGCGGGCGGGGTGGGTGCCGTATCAGCGTCGCCAGGGCGGGCGGGGGCCGCCACCCGGGAGGAGGGACCGGGTGTCCGGTAGGCCGATCGATGTAGTCGTCGCCTCGGCGCACAGCACGATGTGCGGCGCCCGGCGGCGGGGCGAGCATGGTCCGCGGACGTCCTCCCGTACCGGCCCCCTCGTCTGCCCGAGGAGTCTCGTCATGCCCGAAACGCCCAGGGCGCGCCTGCCGCGCCGTACCGCCGTCGCGACCGTGGCCCTGCTGGTCGCCGCCACCGGAACGACGGCGGCCGCACAGCGGCCGGCGCCGGTCGCGGATCTGCGCGCCGATGTGAACCAGGACGGCCGTGTGGACGTCGCGGGGACGTCCGACGACGCGGGGGAGGAGGCGTGGCGTCCGGGACGCGGCGCGGTCTTCCTCGCCAACGTCGACGACGACTCGCGGCGCTGCCGGATGCGCTCCGGTGACCTGGACCGGATGGACCCGGCGGTGGACGAGCGGCTGGCGGCCTGCCACGACGCGGCGGACGAGCGGGTCAACGGGGTGCGGGACGAGGCGGATCTCGCCCCGTTGCGCGTCCCGCCGTCCCGGGTCGGCGACAGCGCCTCGGGGCGGGTGGAGGTGGCGGCGGCGCAGGCGCCGTACGTGCGGCTGTTCGTCCGGCGCGACGGGATGCTGCGGGTCCTGCGCGGGCCGCTGACCGCCCGGGAGCTGCGGGCCGGTGCCGAACTGGCCCTGGAGGGGCGGGACATCGTCCGCGACCCGCGGCGCTGGGACGGCGAGGTCACCGTCACCCTCACGGTCACCGACCGCGGCCGTACCTCCTCCGACCGGGTGCGTCTGAAGGTGGCGCCCGTGCTGTTCCAGCACGACCTGCAGCGCGCCGAGCGGGTCTTCGCGGCCCGGCCGGGCCCGGGACGCGGTGTCCCGCCGGGGCCGTGGAGCGTGGGCGAGGCGTACCGGCCGCGGGAGTGGCGGCCGTTCGCCTCCTCGCTGGTGCGGGCGGCCGAGGCCGCGGGGCTGTCCCGGCGGGACGTGACCTTCACGGCCGGTACGGAGCAGTGGTGGCGGGACATCTGGCGGCAGGACATGGTCGAACCGGCCGTGGCGAGCGTCCCGGCGCCCGGCGGCGGGGAGCACCGCATGCGGGTGCTGCTGCGCGCGCCGGTGCTGTGGGCGCCACCGGAGGGCGCCGAGGCCACGCTGAGCAGGTCGGCGCGGCTGCTCTTCCGTGACTTCCGGGGGCCCGATGTCGGGGTGGTGCAGCAGTTCACGCCGGGACGCGGGCCGAGCGGTGTCGACCTGCAGAACTTCACCGGCAACTTCGAGTCGGTCCCGCCGTACGAGGGCCACCCGCACGGGCGGGTCCTCTACGGCACGGCCCCGCACCGGGCGCCCGATCCGGCGTTCGTGCGGATGATCGAGGCGCAGCGCGGTCAGCCGTCGATCACCATCGACACGTCGTGGCTGCTGGTCGGCCACGTGGACGAGACGGTCCACGTCGTGCGGGCCCGCAACGGGCGCGGCTGGACCCTCGCGGTCGCCGACCCCCGTCAGGCGGTGGAGCTGCTGCGGCAGGCGCGGCGGGCCGGGGAGGGCGGGCAGCGGATGTTCGCCGACACGTCCGCGGAGCGCACGCCCACGGTCGACACCCTGCTGGGCGACGAGGACTTCCTCGCCGGCAACGAGGAGGCGGCGCGCCGCATCGACGACCAGATCGCGGTGCTGCTGCGGGAGACGGGCCTGTCCCGCGACGACCTGGTCCGCCTGCCCGTGCTGTACGCGATGGCCTCCGTGGCCCCGGGCGAGCCCGAGGGTGCCATCGCCTACTCCCCCAGCCTGGCCAACGGCCTGTCCCTGACGGCCCGGGACTACGCCGCGCCCGATCCGCACGGGCCGAAGGTGCGCGGGCGCGACGTGTTCCGCGCCGCGGCCGAGGAGGTCCTGGCCGCCGGCGGGGTCCGGGTGCACTGGGTGGAGAACTTCGCCTGGTCGCATCTGGCGGGCGGCGAGGTGCACTGCGCGACGAACGCCCTGCGGGACACCTCCGGCGGCGTGCCCTGGTGGAGCACCGGCCCGGGCCGGTGACCGGGACCCGGCGCTCTTCGGAAGCCTTCCGTGTCGGCCCGGGAGCGCCGGGTACTCAGAGCAGGCACACAGGCCGTCACGGGTCCGGGCACCGCACGGCAGCGCGGTGTCCGGTTCGGCGAATGGAGGGGTCATGACGCAGAACGGTGATGACGTGACGCTCGTCCGGCGACCGGGTGTCCCCGACCTCCGGCGGGCGCCGGAGTCGCCCGAGCCCGCGCCACCCCAGGACCCGCAGGCCGACGAACCGCCCCAGGAGCTGCCCCTGGACCGCAACCAGGCGATCCTGGAGGCGGCCAAGCAGGTCGGTGCCCTGCTGAAGCGGAAGGGGCACCTCTTCGCGCTGGCCGGGAGCGTGGCCGCGTACGCGCACGGCGGCGAGAAGAACCTCCAGCACGACGTCGACTTCGCCATCCGGCCCGAGGACGCGGACGCGGTGGCGGCCACGCTCCGCGAGGCGGGGCTGACGGTCTACGCCCCGCCCGAGGACTGGCTGATCAAGGCCACGTGTTTCGGCCAGCCGGTCGACATCATCTTCGAGCTGGCGCACCGGCCGGTCGGCGCGGACATGCTTCAGCGGGCGGAGGAGCTGTCGGTGGACTCGGTGCGGATGCCCGTACTGGCCCCGACCGACCTGCTGTGGAGCCTGATCGCCGCGTTCTCGGAGCACCACTGCGACTTCGGGGCGGCCCTGCCCATCGCGCGCGCCCTGCGGGAGAAGGTCGACTGGGAGCGGGTGCGGCGCGAATGCGGGGACGAGCCCATGCCCGCGGCCTTCTTCTTCCTCCTGGAGCGCCTGAACGTCATCTGAAGGAGCACCCCCATGAGCACCCACGGTTCCCAGGACACGGGCGGCGAGACGCCGGCCGAGAACCTGGACTACCGCATCGCCCACCTCCAGGACCGCCTCGCCTCGGGCGAGCTGGGAGAACTGGGCGTCCGGGTCGAGGCCCGCGGCCAGTCGGTGCTGCTCACCGGCACCGTGCCCTCGGCGCCCTGCCGCGACGAGATCCTGCGCACCGTCAAGGAGGAGTTCGCCGGTGTCCCGGTGCACAGCGACCTCGTCGTCACCGAGGCGTCGTCCCCCGACCACGCGGAGGAGCTCGCATGATCCGCATCGCAGCCGTCGGAGACATCCACATGGGGCCCGACAGCCAGGGCGTGCTCCGCCCCGCCTTCGAGACCCTGCCCGAGTGCGCCGACCTCCTGCTGCTGGCCGGGGACCTCACCCGGCACGGCACGCCCGAGGAGATGCGGGTGGTGGCCCGGGAGGTCCGGGACCTCGGCGTGCCGGTGATCGCCGTCCTGGGCAACCACGACCATCACGACGACCGGCCGGACGAGGTCTCGGCCATCCTGCGGGACGCCGGCACCCAGGTCCTGGAGGGGCAGGGCACGGTCGTTCGGAGCGGCGGGACGCGGATCGGCGTGGCCGGCACCAAGGGGTTCGGCGGCGGCTTCGTCGGCCGCTGCGCCGGGGAGTTCGGCGAGCCGGTCATGAAGGAGTTCGTCCGGTACTCCCGCCGAAGCGCGGACGCCCTGCGGGCCGGCCTGGAGCGGCTCGGCGAGGAGGGCTGCGACGCGCGGATCGCCCTGACCCACTACTCCCCCGTGGCGGACACGCTGGCGGGCGAGCCGCTGGAGATCTACCCGTTCCTGGGCAGCTACCTGCTGGCCGAGGCGATCGACTCCGCCGGCGCCGACCTCGCGGTGCACGGGCACGCGCACGCCGGCACCGAGCACGGCATGACGAGCGGCGGCGTGCGGGTGCGCAACGTCGCCCAGCCGGTGATCGGGCGGGCCTTCCACGTCTACCACCTGCCGGTCCGGGAGCCCGCGGCGACCGGGGCCGCCGCACAACAAGCCGGATAGACCGACCCGTTCTCCCACCGCCGCCGGCGTCTCGCCGGCGGCGGTTTCCGTGGTGCGCCGCCGCCCGGTGCACTCCCCCGTACCCCCTCTGGTGTGAACCCCCCGCACGTCGTACCGGTTTCAGGCATTTTGTCTGCTTAGCATGCGAGCTCCGCGCTCCGCACGTCGGCGATGTCCCCACGCGTCCGCGTCGGGGCGCCCTGCCCCGTACGAGAGGACACCAGATGGCGCTGACGGGCCGTCAAAGACCACCGTCCGAACATGCCTTCTCCCCGCACGACGCCGTACTGCGCACCGCGGCACCGCATGTCGCCCGGCGCCGCTTCCTCACCGTCACCGCGGCCGCCGCGATGCTCGCCTTCGCCACCAACCGGCCGGCCCGGGGCGCCACCGCCGCCCCGGAGATGGACGCGGCCCGGATCACCGACGACCCGTTCACCCTCGGCGTGGCCTCCGGCGACCCGCTGCCCGACTCGGTGCTGATCTGGACGCGGCTCGCTCCCGAGCCGTTCGCGGAGGACGGCGGCCTCGGGCAGCAGCGGGTCGTCGTCTACTGGGAAGTCGCCATGGACGAGTGGTTCGCCTTCGTCGAGCACCGGGGTGTCGCCACGGCCCACCCCGAGTACGCCCACAGCGTGCACGTCGACGTCAAGGGCCTGATGCCGGACAGCCAGTACTACTACCGGTTCCGGGTGGGTGCCTGGATCAGCCCCGTCGGCCGTACCCGGACGGCACCGGCCGAGGACAGCGACACCGACGGCCTGCGGCTGGCCGCGGTCGCCTGCCAGGCCTACCAGGACGGCTACTACACCGCCCACCGGCATCTGGCGCAGGAGGACGTCGACGTGGTCTTCCACCTCGGCGACTACCTGTACGAGTACGCGGTGGACTCGGCCGGCGGGGCCCGCCGCTACACCGACCGCAAGCTGCCCGACGTGTTCAACCGCGAGACGACGACCCTGGCGGACTACCGGTTGCGCTACGCGCTCTACAAGAGCGATCCCGACCTGCAGGCGGCGCACGCCCAGCACCCGTTCGTCGTCACCTGGGACGACCACGAGACCGAGAACAACTACGCGGGCGCCATCGACGAGAAGGGCAGTCCCCCGGAGCAGTTCCTGGTGCGGCGCGCCGCCGCCTACCGGGCGTACTGGGAGAACCAGCCGCTGCGCGCCGACCAGTTGCCGCAGGGGCCCGACGCCCGGCTGTACCGCCGGCTGGCCTGGGGCTCGCTCGCCCAGTTCGACATCCTCGACACCCGCCAGTACCGCTCCGACCAGGCCTACAACGACCGTCCGCACGCGCCGGGCACCGAGTCGGACGACCCGGCCCGCACCCTCACCGGCGACGCTCAGGAGCGCTGGCTGCTGGAGGGCTGGCGGACCTCGCGGGCGCTGTGGAACGTGATGCCCCAGCAGGTGTGCTTCTCCCAGCGCAAGTTCGACCTGACCTCGCCGGCCCGGGTCTCCATGGACGCCTGGGACGGCTACCGCGCCTCCCGCAACCGGGTCATGGCCGGTGCCAAGGCGGCGGGCCTGGACAACTGGATGGTCCTCACCGGCGACGTCCACGTCGGCTACGCCTTCGACATCAAGGAGGACTTCGACGACCCGGCGTCGAAGACGGTGGGCACGGAGTTCACCTGCACCTCCATCGCCAGCGGCGGCAACGGCGCCGAGAAGCCGAGCGACTGGGACACCTACATGAAGGCCAACCCGCACATGAAGTACTTCGACGGCCGGCGCGGCTACGTCCGGGTCGAGCTGGGCCGCGAGAACGCGCAGGTCGACTTCCGGACCGTGTCGGCCATCACGACGCCCGGGGGCGCCGTCTCGACGTCCGCGTCCTTCGTCACGGAGGTGGGCTCGCCCGGCCTGAAGTCCGCGTGAGGCGGCCGCCCGTACTGCACTTGGCGCCCTTCCCGGCACCAAAGCGCGAAACGGAGCGGCCCGTGACATCACGCCGGGCCGTTCCGGCAAGGCCTCTGCCGGAGCTTCACCGTGATCGACATCCGTACCGGACACCGTGACCGAAGGAGACACATCACATGGTTCGCATGGTCCACAGACCTGCCGTGACGGGTCGCCGGGCGGCCCTGACCGCGCTCGGAGCGCTCGCCGCCACCGCGCTCCCCGCCGCCGCGGCGGCCGAGCCGACGCCCGCGGCGGGCCCCCTGCCCTCGGCGGCCCAGACCCTCGGCGCCGACCGGCCGTCGGCCCAGCTGCTGCGGGCACTGGAGCGCGACCTGGGACTGACCCCGGCCCAGGCGTCCCGCCGGCTGGTCAACGAGGCGGAGGCGGGCACCCGGGCGGGACGGCTGCGCAACGCCCTGGGCGACCGCTTCGCCGGGGCCTGGCTGCGCGGCACGACCTCGCAGGAGCTCGTGGTGGCGACCACGAGCGCCGCCGACGTGCCCACCATCAAGGCCCAGGGCGCCAAGGCGGCCGTCGTGAAGAAGACGCTGCGCGACCTCCAGGCCGTGAAGCGGAAGCTGGACGCGGCGGCGGCCCGGGTCAGCACCCGTGACACGCCGCTGTGGTACGTGGACGTCCCCGGGAACCGGGTCGTGGTGGAGGCCGGGAACAAGGCCGCGGCGGCCGCGTTCGTCAAGGCGGCGGGCCTCGACGCCAAGAGCGTGGGCGTGAAGGTGACGGCGAACCGGCCGCGCCTGATGGAGGACGTCACCGGCGGCGACGCCTACTACATCGACGGCACCGCCCGCTGCTCCGTCGGCTTCTCCGTCACCAAGGGCGAGCAGGCGGGCTTCGCCTCGGCGGGCCACTGCGGGAAGCAGGGCGCCAAGACGACCGGGCACAACAAGGCGGAGCAGGGCACGTTCCAGGCCTCCACCTTCCCCGGCAAGGACATGTCCTGGGTGGCCGTCAACGACCAGTGGACGGCCACCCCGAACGTGAAGGGCGAGGGCGAGCAGAAGGTGCAGATCACCGGCTCCGTCCAGGCGCTCGTCGGCGCGGCCGTGTGCCGCTCCGGCTCGACCACCGGATGGCACTGCGGCAAGGTCGAACAGCACGACACCAGCGTCAGCTACGCCGAGGGCAAGGTGGACGGGCTGACGCAGACGACGGTGTGCGCCGAGCCGGGCGACTCGGGCGGGCCCTACGTCGCGGGCGTCCAGGCGCAGGGCGTGACCTCGGGCGGCACGGGCGACTGCAAGAACGGCGGCACCACGTTCTACCAGCCGATCAATCCGCTGCTCAGCGAGTTCGGCCTGACGCTGAAGACCGCCGAGGCCGAGTCCCCGGCGCCGCAGGACAACGTCGCGCAGACGTGGGCCGCGGGGCGGGTCTACGAGGCCGGTGTCACGGTGAGCCACGCGGGGGTGCGCTACCAGTGCCTGCAGACCCACCAGTCCCAGGGTCCGTGGGCCCCCACCCGGACACCGGCGTTGTGGCAGCGGGTGTGACGCAGGGGCAGGGCTGTCCGGCGCCGGCGCGGCAGGTGCCGCCGGCGCCGGGCGGGGCCCGCTACTCCCCGGCGAGCAGCGCGTACGCGGTGGCCACGAACGGGTCGTGGGCGCGGAAGCGGCGGGTGCAGACGGCGGCCAGGGCCGTGCCGGTGGCGGGGTGGAAGCCCAGGAACGCCTGCTGGCCGAGGGTCGCGCCGCTGTGGAAGTACATCGGTCCGCCGTCGGCCGGGTGACGGAACCAGACGAGGGTGTGCACGTGCCGGTGCCCGAGGCCCCGGCGGAGCACGGGCCGGCGCACCGCGCGCAGGGCGGGGGCCAGGTGCGGTGGCGCACCGGCCGGGTCCAGGTGGGCTTCGAGGAAGGCGAGCAGGTCGTGCGGCGTGGCCCGTACGGCGCCCGCCGCCTGGAAGCCGCCGGCGTCGAAGGGGGGCACGGGTGTCCGGCCGTCCTTGCCGTGTCCGGGGGCGTCGCGGCCGGAGTCGCCGGCGCAAAGGGCGGTGTCGTGCAGTCCGAGCGGGCGCAGAACCTGGCCGGTGAGGAGGTCCTCCCAGGGGGTGCCGGTCGCCGCGGCCAGGGCGTGTCCGAGGACGGCGACGCCGTAGTTGGAGTAGCGCCACCGGGTGCCGGGGCGGTGGCGCGGCCGGTGGCGCAGGAAGGCGTCGACCACCCGGGCGGCCGGGAAGCGGGCGTAGGGGTTGGTGTGCCAGGCGGGCAGGCCGCGGAGGTAGAAGCCGGCCGGGAGGGCGGGCAGGCCGGCGGTGTGGGTGATCAGGTGGGCGAGTGTCACCGGCGTGGCGTCGACGGGCCGTCCCCCGTCGAGGAGGGCGGTGGCCGGTTCGCCGCCGGACAACTCGCCGCCGTGGATCAGCCGGGCCAGGAGCAGGCCGGTGAACGTCTTGGTGGCCGAGCCGATCTCGTAGCGCAGGGTTTCGCGGGGAAGCGGCGGGGGCCCGGCGGTGCCGCCGGCCACGACGGTGCGGTGACCGTGGCGGGAGAGGGCGAAGACGGCGTCCGGGGCGTCCGCGGCGGCGACGGCGTCCGCGAGCCGCGCCGCGAGTGCCCCGCCGTCGGGGGGCGCGGGCCGGGTTGTCCGGAGGGCCCGTCCGGGGGCGGTCTCCTGCGCGGCGGTCTCCTCCTCGTCGGGGCTGTCGCCCGGCCACATGGTGTGCCGGCCGTCCGTCATGACGCGTGCGACAGGGCGGAGAGCGCCCGGGACGTGGCCAGGAACGACGCGAACGCGGCGACCAGGGTGGGGTGGTAGACGATGTCGAACACCTCGTCCGGATCGCCCTCGGGCATCGTGCGGATCGCGGGCATCGCCCCGTCCGGCTGCTGCGCGGCGGCGAAGGCCTGCCAGGCGGCCTCGTCCAGGGTGGGGCGGGGCAGGCAGGCGTCGACCACGAGCAGTTCGCCGAGCAGGTCCCAGCGCCGCAGGTCCAGCCAGTCGTCGATCCAGGCCGGCAGCCAGGCGGCGAGGTAGTCGGCGATCGGGGGCGGCAGGCCGTCCGGGTTCTCGCCCCAGTCGGTGAGGTGGAACACCGTGTGCGTGACGTCGTAGGCGGTGTGGCCCTCCACGGTCCAGGGTTCCGGGGTGCGGGCCAGCCAGGTCGTGCCCACGAGGTCGGCCTCCGGCGGGCGCGGCGTGAGGCCGTAGCGGCGCTGGAACGCGGACAGGCCCAGTCGGCGGGTCGGGGTGGTCTCGAAGGCCACCCAGCTGTCCAGCCGGTGGTTCAGCACGACGGCCCGCTCCAGCTCCGGCTGGCTGTAGCCCAGTTCCTTGAACGGCACGTACACCTCGAACGGGATGGGGGACGCCGGCTCCGTGCGCTGCCCCCGCACCAGCATCCGGCCGCCGTCCAGCGTCTCGCGCCAGACGTGGTCGAGGAGCCGGCGGGCCAGTTCCGCCTGACGCGATCCCGCCACCCCCTCGCGGAAGAGCACGCGGCAGATCAGGGCGAGTTCGCCGAGGGGCTTGAACCGCTCCAGGAAGCCGATCTCCGGGTCCACGTCGGGTTCCAGCCGGAATCCGTCCCGGTGGGACCACAGCCATTCCAGGGCGCGGGTCCCGACGTCGTGGATCAGGCGGGTGTCGGTCATCCCAGCACTCCTTCCGCACCGTGCCGCCGGCGGGTGCCGGCCGGGGCGCCGCCGTCGAGCCGCCCGGTGGTCAGGGACGCCGCGAAGACGGTCATGAGGGTGGAGTGGTAGTGGCGGACGAAGTCCGGTTCGCCGTCGTCGTCACTGTCCCCCACCTCGGGCAGCGCACCGGAGGGGTGCTGCGCCGCGGCGATCCGCTCCCAGGCCTCCTGGAGCACGGCGGGTCCGGGCAGCTCGGGCAGGCTCGCCGCCACGGCCAGCAGCTCGCAGCCCAGGTCCCACATGCGGGCGTCCAGGCAGGTGTCGAGCCAGGGCGGCAGCCAGTCGGCCAGATAGGCGGCGAGGTCCGGTGGCAGGCCGGCGGGCCCGACGCGCCCCCAGTCGGTGAGGTGGAAGACCACGTGGGTCAGGGCGTATCCGGAGTCGCGTTCGAAGGTCCAGGGTTCCGGCAGTCCGCCCAGCCAGGTGCTCCGCAGCGCCCGCGGCATGCCGTCCGAGCGACGGACGCCGGTGCGTTCCTCGGCGTTCAGGACGCCGAGCCGCCGGGTCGCCGGCTGCTCGGTGAGCTGCCAGCCGCGGGTCCGGGCCACCACGGTGGCGGCCGCCTCGTAGCCGGGGTGCCGCAGTCCGGTCGAGGCGAGGGCGGCGTACACCTCCAGCGGGTAGGTGGCGAAGGGCTCCAGCCGCTGCAGTCGGACGAGCAGCTCGCCGTGGCCGGTCTGCCGCCAGGCGAAGGCCAGCAGGTCGGCCGCGCGGGCGTGCAGCGGGTCCGAGGGTGCCGTGGTCCGGGCGACGGCCGCGCACATCAGGGCGAGTTCGCCGAGCGGTTTCCAGCTGCGGTTCACCTCGCCGTCGGCGGCCAGCGCGTCCTCGCCCAGCGCGAAGTCCGCCCGGCGCGCGGACACCCAGTTCAGCGCGGCCTCGGCCGGCTGCCTGACGAGCCGGGCGTCCAGGGCGGCCGTCACGCGGGCGCTCCCGTCCGGGTGAGCCGGGCCGCCCGGACCTGCAGGGCCACGAGCGGGTCCTCGCCGCCCATCAGCTCCACGAAGTCGAGGCCGGTGTCGAGTCCCAGCGTGTCCGGGACGCCGTCCAGCAGCGTCAGCCAGCGTCCGGCGCCGGCCGCCTGCCGCCAGTCCCGGCGGCGCACCGCGCGGACGAACCCCCGGGCGAGGTCGAGCGGGCGGCGCCCGGCCACGCGGGCGACGGCGCTGTCCTCGCCGGGCAGGGCGAGCGGGGCCAGTATCGCCAGCTGGTGGGTGAGGGACTGCCAGCTCGCGCGGGCGAACCCGTCCGCGTCGGGTTCGGGGCCGTGTGCGGGCCCGTCGAGGAAGGTCGGGTCGAGCCGCCGCAGCGTGCGCCGCATGGCCCAGTGACTCCATATGACGGTGGGTGCGGCGTCCGCGCGGGGCGGGTAGGCCTCGACCGCCTTGCGGAAGACGGCGAGTTCGTCGGGCAGGGGCGGGGCGTGCAGCAGGGTGCTCGGCAGCAGCGCGTCGGCTCCCAGCACGCGCACGGCCGCGACGGTGAGGCCCTCGGCTTCCCCGTCGACCGCCCCGGGGGCGGTCGCGCGAGCGTGGTCTCCGCTCCGAAGAGCGGAGACCACACCGGAAGCGAGGTCCCGCACCGCGCCCTGCAGGAGGGTCGAGGTGCCAGACTGCTCCATGGACTACTCCTGTCGGTCCGTTCAGCCCTTCTTCGGGCGCGGGGTCGGCGGCGACAGCAGCAGCTTGGTCGCTCCTGACTGGAGCGCCAGCGCCGCGCACTCACGGCTGTCGCGGTAGACGCCGTCGACTTCGGCCGGGTCGAGTGCCGCCTCGATGTCGACACTCGGAACACCGGTGAGTTCCTCGATGACCTTTTCCTTGGAAGGCATAGCACCATCTCCCTGAGCTGAAGCGAGTACCTTCACCTTCCGGATCTCCGGAATCGGACAAAGCATGCCAACTTTCTCAGAATTCACGTCAATCACATTTTCAACATCTCGGTCGTGAGTGGTTGAGCCCTGACTGAATCTTGCGGAGGCTCCTCACCGCCGGGCCACGACCCGCAGCGTGCGAACCGAGGAGTCCGCCGCGTCCGGGATGAGGACGCCGTGCTCGACGCCGCTGCGCAGGTAGTCCAGGACCGCGTCGGTGACGACCTCGCCGGGTGCCACCACGGGGACGCCCGGAGGGTAGGGGCTGATCATCTCGGCGGCGACACGGCCCGCGGCCCGCTCGGCGGGCACGTGCTCGACCGGTGCGAAGAACGCCTCGCGGGGCAGCATCGCCTGCTCCAGTTCCAGCGCCGAGGGCTCGGGCAGCCGGACCGGCGGCCGCCGTTCGACGGAGTCGGCGTGCTCGACGAGCGCGCGCAGGGCGTCCACCAGGACCCGCTCGGTCTCGTCGTCGTCGGCGTGGGTGATCGAGGCGCTGACCCGGCAGCTGTCCGAGCCACCGACGTCCACGTGGCGATGGGTACGCAGCCACTCCGCGGCCTGCATCCCGCTCAGGCCGAGCTTGCGCACGTCGATCACCAGCTTGAGCGGATCGAGGTCGGCGGCGAGCCCCTCCTCCACGACCTCCCGGCCCATGGGCCGCAGTCCGGGCAGGTCGGCGACCGCGGCCCGGAGGCGGTCGGCGCGGCGGATCGCGGCGTCCAGCAGCTCGTGCCCCTGTTCGACCATCTGGCGGCGCCAGCCGTCGAGGGTGGCGTACACGAGGGAGGAGGCGCTGGTGGTGCCGAGCAGGTCCTCCCGCTGCTTGAGGGCCTCGGGCGACACACGGTCGTACTGGAGGTGGAAGACGGAGCTCTGCTCCACCGCCCCGCCCATCTTGTGCACGCTGGTCACGACCAGGTCGGCCTCGGCGTCCATGCCCCAGGCGGGCAGGGCGGGATGGAACGGCAGGTGGGCGCCCCAGGCCTCGTCGACGATGACGGGCACGTCGAACTCGTGGCACACCCGGGCCACTCCCCCGATGTCCGCGCAGGAGCCCCAGTCGGTGGGCGTGATGAGCAGCATGCCCTTGGCGTCGGGGTGCTCCCGGAGCCGCCGCCGGACGTCGTCGGGCTCGGGCGGGTGGGCCAGGTGGCGCTCGGTGTCGAACTTCGGGTGCACCCAGATGGGCTCGACGCCGTTGACCACGACGGCCGCGACGACGGACTTGTGGGCGTTGCGCGACAGCAGCAGCTTCTCGCCCGGCCCGGCCGCGGCCAGCATGGCGGTCTTCACGGACAGGGAGCTGCCGCAGGTGGAGAAGAACGCGTGCTCGGCGCCGACCGCGTCGGCCATCAGCTCCTGGGCCCGGCTGAGCACGCCCTGCGACTGGCGGCGGTCGTCGAGCCCGTTGAGCGAGAGCACGTCGGAGCGGAACACGTCGAGCCCGACGATCTCGGCGACCCTCGGATCCACTCCCCTGCCCTGCTTGTGGCCCGGCGGGCCGTAGGCGATGTCGCCGCGGCGCCGGAAGTCCTCCAGCGCCTCCAGCACGGGCACGCGCGAGTGGTCCATGGTTCCTCCCAGGTCCGGCCCGCCCGGCCGCCGCCGCGGCGTCCACGCTGTCGTGGCCCGGCGGGTACACCGACCGTGTTGCACCGGGGCACCGGTCGAAACGCGGCGGGTGTCGCGGCGGCGGGCGGTGAAACCCGGCCGGGAACACACCGGAACCGGCGGTGGAGTCCGGCCGGGCCCCCGGGGGCACACCAGCCCCCGGCCGGCCCTCAGGGACGCCCACCGCACCCGCAGGCCCTCAGGGACGCCCACCGCACCCGCCGGCTCTCAGGGACGCCCACCGCACCCGACTCCGAGGAGACCCCGTGACCCGCGCGCTCGACGACGTACACCAGGCCCTCCGCGACGAGGTGGCCGCCCGGGCCGACGCGCTGTGGGACGTGGCCCTGCGCCTGCACGCCGACCCCGAGTACGCCTTCGCCGAGCACCGGGCGGCGGCCCTGCTCTCGGGCGAGCTGGAGCGCGCCGGTTTCGCCGTGGAGCGCGGCGTGGCGGGGATGCCCACCGCGTTCACGGCGCGCTCGGGCCGGGGCCGGCCCGCGGTGGCGCTGCTCCTGGAGTACGACGCCCTGCCCGGCCTCGGCCACGCCTGCGGCCACAACCTCATCGCGGCGGCGGGCCTGGGCGCCGCGCTGGCGGTGGCCGCCGTGCCGGAGACGTCCGCCGGGACGGTGCTGGCGGTGGGCACGCCCGCCGAGGAGGGCGGGGGAGGCAAGGCGATCGAGGCGGACGCCGGGGTGTTCGACGGCGTCGACGCGGCGCTGATGTTCCACCCCGGCGTGTACGACTGGGCCCGGGCGCCGCTGACCGCGCAGGTGCAGTACCGGGTGGCCTTCCACGGCCGGGCCGCGCACCCCACGGGCAACCCGACGGAGGGCGTCGACGCGCTCGCGGCGCTCGTGGAGCTGTTCAACGTGCTGGCGGCGCTGGGGCGGCGGCTGCCGGAGGGCTCGCACGTGCAGGGCATCGTCACCCACGGCGGCACCGCCACCAACATCGTCCCCGAGTACGCCGAGGGCCTGTTCGGGCTGCGCGCCGCCACGACCGGGGCCTTGGAGGACCTGGTGGAGCGGCTGCGGGTGTGCGCCGAGGGGGTGGCCAGGGCCACCGGCACCACCGCCGAGGTGACGCGCGCCACCGTGCGCTACGAGCACTTCCGGGACAGCGAGCCGCTGTCCGGGCGGTTCGCCGCGCACCTGGCCCGGGCCGGGATCCCGCTGTCGCCGCCCGCGCCCGGCGTGTACCTGGGGTCCTCCGACATCGGCAACGTCAGCAGGCGGGTACCCGCCATCCACCCGTTCGTCGCGATCATGGGCGAGGACGGCTCCGACCACACCCCGGAGTTCGCCGCGGCGGCCGCCTCTCACCGGGCCCGCGAGGTGCTGGTCGCGGCGACCGGGGCCCTCGCCTGCACCGCCGCCGACGTGCTGCTCTCCGCGGGGCTGCGCGAGGAGGCGTGGGCGCGGCACCGGGCGGCCCGGACCGGGTGAGTGCTTCCCGGCCCGGTGGGGAACCCGGCGAGCGCTGGACCCACCGACACCCCTGGAGAGGGCCATGAGTCTGTTGCGTGTGCTCGGCCGCCCCATGCTGGCCTCGATGTTCCTCGCGGGCGGCCTGAACTCCGTCCGCGACCCCAAGGAGGTCGCCGACGTCGCCGAGCCCGTCGTCCAACCGGTCACCGAGCGCGTCTCGGCGCTGCCGGACCGCACCGAGCAGGTCGTACGGCTGAACGGCGCCGTGCAGGTGGTGGCGGGCCTGATGCTGGCCACCGGACGCATGCCGCGCCCGGCCGCGCTCGCCATCGCGGCGACGCTGGTCCCCACGACGCTGGCGGGGCACCGCTTCTGGGAGGCGGAGGACCCCTCGGAGCGGGCCCAGCAGCGCATCCACTTCTTCAAGAACATGTCCATGCTCGGCGGGCTGCTGATCGCCGCCGACGACACCGGCGCCCGCCCCTCGGTGCTGTGGCGCGGCACGCACGCCGCCCGCGGCCTGCGGCGCGACGCGGGCCTGGTGCGGCGTTCCGTCCGCACCACCGCGCGTCCGGCCGCCGCGGCCGCGCGGGTCCGCGCCAAGCTCCCCGCCTGACCCCCGGCGGGCCCGTACCGGACCGACCGCGCGTTAGCCCCTGGGGGCCCGGGGGACCCGGGGGCTGGAGGTGAAGGACATGGGACACGGAGGAAACGTCATCGACGAGCTGGTGACCGATCACCGCGAGGTCGAGGAGATGTTCGGCAGGATCGAGGCGCTGCCGTCCGGTCACCAGGACCGCAAGGTGTACGCGGACCAGGTCACGATGGAGCTGGTGCGGCACTCGGTGGCCGAGGAGGCCTACCTCTATCCGGCCGTGCGCGAGCACGTGGCGGGCGGCGACGCCCTGGCCGACCAGGAGCTCCAGGACCACGCCACGGCCGAGCGGATCATGAAGGACCTGGAGGGCTGTGACGCGGGCGACGCCGACTTCGACCGGCTGATGGGCATGCTGATGAGCGAGATCCGCTCGCACATCGCGGACGAGGAGGGGAACCTCTTCCCGCGACTGCGGCAGGCCTGTCCGATGGACACCCTCAACGAGCTGGGCGACAAGGTCCGCACGGCGAAGAAGACCGCCCCGACCCGGCCCCACCCGGCGGCTCCCGACAAGCCTCCGGCGAACAAGCTCCTGGCGCCCGGCACCGGCATGGTCGACCGGCTGCGCGACGCGCTGAGCGGCCGGGGGAAGTTCGAGTAACACCCGTCACAGCGTGCGAGAAGGGCCCGTCGCCCCGGCGACGGGCCCTTCTCCCTGTTCTGTGGCCGTCGTCACACGACGCTCTGTGGTCGCCGTCACGCGACGACGGCCATGATCGACGACTGTGATCAACCACACTCGCGACCCCAAAGCCCCCGGAGCCACGGGCATTTGGGATGTGCGGGAGTCGTGGACGAGGTGTGGACGGAAACGACTCGGGGTGCCCCTCTGTCACGATGGTCGGCGCCGTACCCGGCGAGGGGAGCCACCGCGCAGCGCAGCCGGTGCCTCTCGTTCTCCTCGCCCCTCCTCCTGCTGAGTCCTCCGACTCGTCTTGCGAGTACCGCACTGTGTCTTCCTCGCCCTCCCCTGCCCAGCCCGCCTCGCGCTCGCCCTGGCGGTCGCTGAGGTACCGCAGCATGCGCTGGTGGTCCGTCGCGAACTTCGTGTCCAACGCCGGTACCTGGATGCAGCTCACGGTGCAGAACCTGCTGGTCCTGCAGATCACCGGGTCCGCCGCCGCGACCGGCCTGTCCATGTCCGTGCAGGCCGCCCCCGCCCTGCTGATGAGCGTCCTGGGCGGTGCGGCCGTCGACCGGTGGCCCCGGAAGCTGACGGCCGCCGTGAGCCAGGCGCTGCTCGGCGCGATCGCGTTCACCACGGCCGTCCTCGTGGCGCTGGACCGGCTCGACATGACCTCGCTGATGGTGCTGGCCGCCGTCACCGGTGTCGTCGCGACCGTCGACAACCCGGCGTGCGCGCTGCTCGGCAACGACCTGGTCCCGGCGGAGGACGTGCCCTCGGCCATCGGGGTCGGGGCGCTGGTGCACCAGGCGGGCCGGCTCGTGGGGGCGGCGCTCGCCGGTGTCGCGGTCGGGTTCCTCGGCACCTCCGCCGCGTACTTCGCCAACGGGCTGTCGTTCCTGTTCGTGGCGTCGGTCATCCCGTTCCTGCGCCCGGCCGCCGGGGCGGTCCGGCACGTCGCCGCACCCGGCGGGCGCACCGGCTCCGAGATGAGCGTGCGCGAGGGGCTGGCCTTCTTCGCGCGCCGGCCGCGGCTGGTCGCGCTCGCCGGCGTGACCGGGATCAGCGCGGTGTTCGGCCGCAACTACGGGCTCACCCTCGCCGTGCTCGTCACCGGTCCCCTCGCGGGTGGCGCCGGTTCCTTCGGCACGGTGTCGACCGTGCTCGCGATCGGCGGGATCCTCGGCGCGGTGCTCGGCGCCCGGCTGCGCCGGCCGTCGGTGCGGCTGGTGGGCGCCCTGGCGGCGACCGGCGGGCTGCTCCAGGTGGTGGCCGGGCTGTCGCCGTCGCTGGTGGTGCTGATCGCGCTGGTGCTGCCGATGGCCGTGGTGGAGTCCGTCTCCGACACCGCCGGTACGGCCGTCCTGCAGACCGACCCGCCCGCCCACCTGCGCGGACGCGTGCTGGGCGTGTGGGGCAGCATCGGCACGGTGTGGAGCCTGGGCGGTCCGCCCGCGCTCGGCCTGCTCATGGAACTGGCCGGGGCCCGCGGTGCCCTGGTCACCGGCGGGCTGCTCATCGCGGGTGCGATCGGGGCGGGCTGGCTGCTGCGGCAGCGCGGGGCCGCGGCCCCGGTGCTGCTCCGCACGGAGGAGGGCGACGTGCCGGCCCTGGGCAAGGCGGCCTGAGCGGTCCTCACCCGAGGGCTCCTGTCAGGAACCCGACGGCCTGAGCGCCCCTGCCACCGCCTTCGCCGCCCTGCGGGTCAGCAGGGTCGTGGAGCGGCCGTCGAGGTACGGCAGGACCACCGCCTGCCCGCCCCAGCTCCGCAGGACCTCCGCCTCGGGCAGGTCCTGGACGGAGTAGTCGCCGCCCTTGACCCACACGTCGGGGCGCAGCCGCGCCAGGACCGCCTCGGGGGTGTCCTCCTCGAAGACCACGACCGCGTCGACGCTGCCGAGGGCGGCGAGGACCCTGGCCCGGTCCGCCGCCGGGTTGAGCGGGCGCCCCGGGCCCTTGCGGCGGGTGACGGACGCGTCGGAGTTCAGGCACACGATGAGGCAGTCGCCGATGCGCCGGGCGCTCTCCAGCAGGCCGACGTGCCCGGCGTGGACCAGGTCGAAGCAGCCGCCGGTGGCGACCACGGTGCCGCCGCGGGCCCGGACGCTCTCCGCGAGGCCGAACGCGTCGGTCGCCGGGTCGTCCGCGGGGCCCGGCGCGGGCGGCGTCCGCCACAGGTCGAGGTTGCCCGCGCCGCCCGCCGCGACGAACGCGGCCGCCTCGGCCACCGCCCGTTGCAGCGCCTCCTCGGGGAGCAGGCCGTCGGCCAGGGCGGCCGCCGTCGTCGCGGCGAAGCAGTCGCCCGCGCCGCACGGGTCCCCGGCGGCCCGGTAGGGCACGGGGACCAGCATCGGCGTGGCGGCGCCGGGCCGGGCCAGCAGCACTCCGCGGTCGCCGAGGGTGACGGCCACGCCCGCCGCGCGCCAGCGCTCCGCGAGCCGCGCCCCGCGCTCGGCGTACGCGCCCAGCGACGTTCCTCCGGAGCCGGGGTGCAGGGCGCGTGCCTCCGCCGCGTTGGGGGTGACCAGCCGCGCTCCGGGCACGGGCGGGTCGCCCTGGGGGTGCGGGTCCCACACCAGGGGGGTGCGGCGGGCGATGTCCTCCAGGTACGGCCGCAGGGCGCCCGCGGTGTGGCGGCCGTAGTCGGCGACCAGGACGGCGTGCGCGTTCGCGAGGGCCGCGCGGACGGCGTCGTCGGGTTCGCCGGGGGTGCCGCCGCCCCGGTCGATGCGGACGACGGGCCGGCCGCCCGCCAGGACCCGGGTCTTGACCGGCAGGGTGCCGTTCAGCGGGATCTCCAGCAGCCGGACCCGGCCGCGCAGGTCACGTCGTACGGCCTCGCTGGCGTCGTCGTCGCCGAGTGCGGTCACCAGGACCACGTCGCGGCCGCCGCGGGCCGCGAGGGCGGCGGCCAGTCCGGCTCCTCCGGGGTGGCGCCGGTCGCCGGTGACGTCGACGACGGGGGCGGGGGCGTCCGGGGAGAGTCGGGTGGAGACGCCTTCGATGTCCTCGTCGAGGAGGACGTCCCCGACGACGGCGAGCGGTTTCGGCGCGGTCATGGCGTGCTCCCGTGGGTGAGGACCGTGCGGCGTGCGAGGGGCGTGGACACGGCCGTGTCGAAGCATTCGCAGAGCAGGTGGACGGCGACGAGGTGGGTCTCCTGGACGTTCGCGGTGCTGTCCGCGTCGACGCACAGGGCCTCGTGGGCGGCTTCCGCCAGGGGGTTCGGGCCGCGTCCGGTGAGCGCCCACACGCGCAGCCCGGCCTGCCGGGCGGTGACGGCCGCGGCGATGAGGTTGGCGCTGCGGCCGGAGGTGGACAGCAGCATCAGGACGTCGCCGGGGCGGCCGTGGGCGGTGACCTGGCGGGCGTAGACGTGGTCGAAGCCGTAGTCGTTGCCGATGGCGGTCACGCTGGACGTCTCGGCGTGCAGGGCGAGCGCGGAGTAGGCGCGGCGCTCCCGGCGGTAGCGGCCGACCAGCTCGGCGGTGAGGTGCTGGGCCTGGGCGGCGCTGCCGCCGTTGCCCGCGGCGAGCAGCCGGCCGCCCCCGGAGAGGACGTCGGCGAGCCGGCCGCCCCAGTCCGCGATCCGGTCCAGGCCGTGCCGGCGGAACCGGCCGAGGGCCTCCTCCAGTGACTCGCAGTGCCGACGCGCGGCGTCGAGGGCGGGGTGTGCGGGGTGTTCGTCCATGTGGATCGGGCGTGCCGCCGCCGGGGCGGCGGGCCCACACCTCCTTCGGGCTCTGGGCGGGTCGCGGGCCGGTTCAGCCGGCGCCGGTCGCGGCGGGCTCGGCGTCGAGGACCTCGCAGTAGGCCGCCTCGGTGGCGGCGGCGACCTGGCCCCAGCCGTAGCGGCTCAGGACGCGGCGGCGGCCGGCCGCGCCGCACGCCGCGCGGGCCGCCGGGTCGGCGAGCAGCCCGGCGACGGCGCGGGCCAGGGCCTCGGGGTCGCGGGGCGGCACCAGCCGTCCGGTGCCCGGGTCGGCGACGGTGTCGAGCTGCCCGCCGACCGCGCTGGCCACGACGGGCACGCCGCAGGCCATGGCCTCCAGCGGGACGATGCCGAAGGGCTCGTAGTCGGCGGGGCAGACCACCACGTCGGCGGAGCGCAGCAGCGCGGGCACCTGCTCGCTGGGCACGGCGCCGGTGAAGCGGACCCGGTCGGCGACTCCGGCGTCCCGGGCGATGCCGCGCAGCCGGCGCACCTCCGGGTCGTCGTCGAGCCGGTCGGCGGGCGGCCCGCCGACCACGACCAGCTCGGTGCCGGGCAGCCGGGCCAGCGCGGCGACGGTGACGGCGGCGCCCTTGCGCGGCACGAGCCGGCCCAGCTGGAGCAGCCGGTGCGGGAGGGGTCCGCGGGGCGCGGCCGGGCCCTTGGGGGTGAACCGGTCGGTGTCGACG
Organism: Streptomyces sp. Go-475; assembly: GCF_003330845.1. Classification (GTDB taxonomy): domain Bacteria; phylum Actinomycetota; class Actinomycetes; order Streptomycetales; family Streptomycetaceae; genus Streptomyces. The sequence continues at coordinate 120,174 of NZ_CP026121.1, forward strand.
CCGCACGGGACGATGCCGACCTTGTGCGGGGGGATGCCCATGCGGGTCAGTTCGACGGTCTCGTCGCGGCAGGTGGCGATGACGCGGTCGCAGCCCAGCCCGATCTCGGTCTCGCCGGGGATCCGCTCCGGCGGGCTGGTGTCGGCGAGCCGCTGGTGCCGCTTCTTCACCGTGCCGAGGGCGTGGTACGTGTGCAGCAGGGGCAGGCCCCGCTCGCGGGTGGCGCGCAGGGCGGCCAGGCCGGACATCCAGTAGTGCGAGTGGACGAGGTCGGGGGCCCGGGTGCGCCAGCTGCGGGCCAGGTAGCGGCCGAACTCGCCCATGTGGGGCAGCAGCGCGTCCTTGGGGAGCGGCTCGGCGGGCCCGGCGGGCACGTGGTGCACCTCGACGCCGTCGCGCAGCTCCACCCGGCAGGGCAGGTCGGAGGCGTCGCGGCGGGTGTAGACGGTGACGCGGTGGCCCCGGTCGGCGAGGGCGCCGGCGAGGCAGGCGACGTGGACGTTCTGTCCGCCCGCGTCGACCCCGCCGAGCGCGGCGAGGGGGCTCGCGTGCTCCGAGACGAGGGCGATCGCGAGGACGCCCGGGTCGAGGGGGTCGCCGCCGAGCGGTCCGGCGGGGAAGGGGCTGAGGGACGGGGTCATGAGCACACCTCCGTGATCAGGCGCTCCCAGTCGGCCAGGAAGCGCTTGAGCCCGTAGCGTTCGAGGGCCGCCTGCCGGGCCCGGGCGCCGTCCGCGGCCGCGGCCTCGGGTTCGTGGAGGTAGCGGCGGGCGGCGCGGGCGAGGACGTCGGGGCGGGTGGAGAGGGTGCCCGCGCCGGGCGGGACGGCCTCGACGGCCCCCGTGGTGGCGAGGGCCAGCACGGGCAGGCCGAGGTGCATGGCCTCCAGCAGGGACAGGCCGAGGGAGGTCCAGCGCACCGGGTGCAGGTACATGCGGCGTTCGGCCAGGGCCGTGTGCAGGTCGCTCTGGGCCAGGTCGGCGGTGCGGCACCGGTCGGGTGGCAGGCCGAGGTGTCCGGCCAGGTCTTCGGTGCCCATGCCGAACACGTCGAGCGGCACCGCCTCGGCCAGGGCGGGCAGCAGGTCCGTGCCGGTGTACCGGGCGCGCCGCACGGGTTCGTTGACGACGACGGCGGCGCGGGCGAGCCGGCCGGTGTAGCGGTGGCCCGGGTCGACGATGCCGTGCTCGACGACCTCGGTGCGGGTGGTGCCGCAGTCCCAGAAGAGCCGGTTGAAGTGGGTGACGTGCACGATCGTCAGATCGGTGCGGTCGGCGCACGGGTGGCGGGTGTCGGGTACGGCGCCGTCGGGCGCGTTGTGCTCCAGGTACAGCGCGGGCACGTCGCGGCCGGGGCGGCGCCCGCCGAGCCACCGCTCGGCCAGCTCGATCTCGTGCGGGCGTTGCAGCAGCACCAGGTCGACGGGCGTGTCGCGGAGTTCCTCCGGGATGGCCTCGCGGACCGTGGCGGGCCAGGAGAAGGTGCGCGCCCGTCCGAGGCCGTCCGGGTCGCGGCCCGGGGTGACGGGGACGAGGTAGGTGTGCGGGCCCTGGACGAACGCGGTCGTCCAGGAGCCGTGCACGTGCCACAGCAGGATGTTCATACGGTCGCTCCTCGCTCCGTGTGTTCTCCCTGGTCCGCGGGGTCGTCCGTGAGGGCCGCCACGGCCGCGAGCACCTCGGCGTCGCCGATCGCGTCGAGGCAGGGGTGTCCGGGGACCGGGCAGTGGCGTGCCCTGGTGTCCGCGCACCCGGCGCGCGGGTCGCCGAGCAGGATGTGCGGGACGCCGTAGGGGGCCCAGCGCTCGGCGGGCACGACCGGCGCGAAGAGGCTGACGACGGGCGTGCCGACGGCGGCGGCGAGATGCGCCGGGCCGGTGTTCCCGGCCACCACGACCCGCGCTCCGGCCAGGACTCCGGCGAGCTGGGGCAGGCCGGTGGCGCCGCCGAGGTCGAGTGCGTGCCGGCCGGCGACCCGGGCGGTCAGCTCCCGCTCGGCGCGGCCGCCGGTGACGACGACCCGGTAGCCCTCGGCGGACAGCGCGGCCACGGCCCGTGCCGCCCGCCCGGGGCTCCACGCCCGCGCGGGCACGGCGGCGCCGGGGTGCACGACGACGTACGGCTCGGGGCCGGTGAGGCGGGTGGTGGGGGGCGGCGGGGTGACGCGGAGCCTGCCGTCGTCGCCGGGCGGCAGCGTGAAGCCCGCGGCGCGGGCCAGGTCGAGGGCGGCCAGGGCCTCGTGCCGGTGCGGAAGCCTGCGGTGCCGCAGGTCGAGGAGGGCGCCCGGGTAGTCCTCGCTGTCGGCGGCGGTCCAGCCGATCCCGGCGAGCTTCAGCAGCAGGGCGGCCGGCAGCGGGCTCTGGTGGTACGACACGAGCACGAGCGCCCGGTCGAAGCGGCCCGCCGTGAGCTGCTCCATCAGCCGCCGGGTGGCCGTCCGCGTGATCGGCGGCGGCTCCAGCCCGACCCAGGGGGCGTCGTACGTCAGCACGTCGTCCACGCCGGGCAGCATCCGGCCCGCGGCGGCGCCCTGCGGCCCGCACAGCAGCGCGGTGCAGGAGGACCCGGCCGCGACGGCCCGTACGGCGGGCCCGGCCAGGAGGACGTCACCGGCGCTGTCGAGACGGACGACGAGGGTGCGGGGGCGACGGAACCGGGAGAGGGTCATCGCGCCTCCCCCGCCGGCACGGCCGGGGTGAGGGCGAGGCGTACCGCCTCCGGCAGGTCCGCTGCCGTGGTGCCGCTCTCCGCGACCTCCGCGGGCCGGGTGGCCGCCGTGGGAACGAGGACGCCGCGGGCCCCCGCGGCCCGGGCGGCCGCCACGTCGGCCCCGATGTCGCCGATGACGACGGTGCGTCCGGGCGGCACGCCGAGGCTGCGGCAGGCGGCCAGCACCAGGCCGGGGGCCGGTTTGCGGCAGCCGCAGCCGTCCCCCGGCCCGTGCGGGCACACGGCCCACACGGCGAACGGCCCGAGCAGTTCCTCCACCCGCAGGCGCACGTCCTGGACCTGGCGGCGGGTCAGCAGGCCCCGGGCCAGACCCGACTGGTTGGTCACGACGCCGACGGGCACTCCGGCGGCGCGCACGGCGTCGACGGCCTCCCGGGCGCCCGGCATGAGCGCGACCCGGGCGGGGTCCCCGTTGTAGGGGACGTCGGCGACGAGCGTGCCGTCGCGGTCGAAGAGAACGGCCGCGGGGAGGGCGCGGCCCGGCCGGGGCGGGGGCGCGTCGGCCGGTTCGTGCGCCGTGGAGAGCAGCCAGGGGCGGGTCATGACCGCAGCCGTTCCCTGACGGCCGGGCGCGGCGCGGGTGCCGGCTCCCCCGTCCCGAAGGGGGTGTGCGGCCGGGCGGTACGGTGCGCCAGCCGCCCGCGCAGCCAGTGCCACGTCGCGGCGGGCGGGACGAGCACGCTGGTCAGGGCCATGGTGAGCACCTCGTCCCGGGTGTGCGGCCCGGGCAGGATCCGGGCCAGGGCGAACTCGGCGGTGCCGGCCAGCCACGCGGCGGCGCACGCCGCGGCCGGCCGGTGCCGGCCGAGCAGGGCGCAGCCGAGCGCCGTCACCCCCGCCCCGGTCACCGCCAGGTGCACGGGCAGGCGCCCGCGGGACGCTTCCGCCCGGCGCCACCAGTGGCGGCCGTGCAGCCGGGTCATCAGCACGTCGTCGGCGTTGCCGGCCTGGAGCCGGACGGAGATCCAGCGCCCGGCCGGCCGTACGGGGTGGGTGGTGGTGCGCCGGCCGCCGGTGAGGGTCCAGCCGGCGTCGAGCAGGCGCAGGGCGAGGTCGGCGTCCTCCCGGAAGGCCCGGCGGAAGCGTTCGTCGAAGCCGCCGACGGCCGCCAGCGCCGCCCGGCGGTACGCCATGTCGGCGGTGATCCAGTGGGCGGTGGCGAGCCCGGCCGTGTTGCGCTCCCAGTCGGTCGGGCGCCGGTCGGGGGGCAGGGGGACCTCGATCCGGGCGGTGATGCCGGCGGTCCGGTCCGTGGCCGCGGCCAGGTCGAGGGTCAGGTCGTCGGCCCAGGTGGGTCCGGGTACGACGTCGTCGTCGAGGAAGACGATCCAGGGCACGTCCCCGGCCGCCCGCCAGCCGAGGTTGCGGGCCGCGGCGGGTCCGCGCGCGCCGCCGGGTACGACGAGGGTGCGCGAGCGCAGGGACGGCGGCACGTCGGCGGTGAGGAACGTACGGGCCCGGTCGGGCCGGTCGTCGACGAGGACCACCCGGACCGGCCCGGGCCCGGCCGCCTCGGCGAGGGCGTGCAGGCAGGTGCGCAGGCTGGGCCGGCCGAGGGTGGGGATGACGACGGCGTACTCGGCGTCCCGGGCGGGGGCGTCGGGGCGGCTCATCGCGGGCCTCCCGCGTCGTCCGCGCACGTGCGGAAGAGGTCGCCGCGCCGGATCGCGTACGGGCCGATGGCCAGCAGGTCGACGGGCGAGGAGCCGAAGCACTCCAGGGCGTCGCGCGGGTCGTCGACCATGGGACGGCCGGCCGTGTTGAGGCTGGTGTTGACGACCACGGGCAGTCCGGTGAGCCGCTCGAACTCGCCGAGCATCCGGGCGACCAGGGGTTCGCGGGCCGGGTCGACGGTCTGGATGCGGGCGGTGCCGTCGACGTGCACGACGGCGGGGATCCGCTCCCGCCATGCCGGGGCCACGTCGTGCACGAACAGCATGTACGGGCTGGGCAGCGGGCCGTCGAAGATCTCGGCGGCGCGGTCGGCGAGGACCATCGGGGCGACGGGCCGGAACTGCTCGCGGCCCTTGACGTCGTTGAGCCGTTCCAGGTTGCCCGCGTGCCCGGGGTGGGCCAGCAGGGAGCGGTGGCCGAGGGCGCGCGGGCCGTACTCGGAGCGGCCCTGGAACCAGGCGACGATCGCGTTGTCCGCGAGGGCCCGGGCGACGGTCCCGGCGATGTCCGGGGGCCGTTCGAAGGGGACGGCCGCGGTCTTCAGCCAGGCGCCGAGCTCCGCGTCGGACCAGTCCCGGCCGAGGTCGGCGCCGGTCATGGGTTCCGGCTGGTCGCCCTGCACCGCGGACAGCAGCAGGGCGCCGCCCAGGGCGGTGCCGGCGTCACCGGCGGCGGGCTGCACCCACACGCGGGCGAAGGGGCCCTCACGGGCGATGCGGGAGTTGGCGACGCAGTTGAGGGCGACGCCCCCGGCGAGGGTGAGCACGCTGTCGTGGGTGCGGCCGTGCAGCCAGCGCACCAGGTCGAGCAGGGTCTCCTCCAGCACGGCCTGGGCGCTGGCGGCGACGTCGGCGTGGTCCTGCGTCCAGGGCTCGTCGGGCCCGCGCGGCGCGCACAGCTCGGGCCAGGGCACGCCGGTGGCGTGGAAGCCGCCGTCGCCGGTGGGGTACACGTGGCGGCGCAGTTCGGCGAGCATGCGCGGTCTGCCGTGCGAGGCGAGGGCCATCACCTTGAACTCGTCCGAGGAGCGCAGGAAGCCGAGGTGTCCGGTGAGTTCCTCGTAGACCAGGCCGAGCGAGTGCGGGAGTTCCTGGGCGTGCAGGGCCTCCAGCCGGTCCCCGACGCGGCGGGCGGCCAGGTGGGAGGCGCGCTCGCCGCGGCCGTCCAGGACCAGGACGGAGGAGTTCCCGGCGTCCGGTGCGGCGAAGGCGCTGGAGGCGGCGTGCGCCATGTGGTGCGGTACGAAGCGGACGATGCCGGGGTCGAGCCCGGGCAGGGCCGTGCGCAGGAAGCCGGGCGCCTCGCGGGCGTAGGTGAGCCGCAGGTGGTCCCAGGGGTCGTCCAGGCCCATGTCCGCGGCGGGCCGGGCGAGCGCCGGGTCGAAGGAGTAGGTGACGGCGTCGAGGTCCTGCGGGCGCAGCCCGGCCCGCTTCAGGCACCAGGCGGCGGCCTTCTCGGGCAGCTCCCAGGCGGAGAACGGCAGGGGCCGCTTGCCGTGCTTGCGCCGGGAGAACCGCTCCTCCTCGGCGGCGGCGACGGTCCGCCCGTCGATCACCAGGGCGGCGGCGGGATCGTGGAAGAGGGCGTTGATTCCGAGGATGCGCATGGGGGTGGCCGGCCTTTCGGCGTGCTTCGGGAACGGTGTTCTGTGGCGGTCGTCCGGGCGGAGGGAGGAGGGCCGGGCGCGGTGGTGTGGGCGGGCCCGGCCGGCTCAGTCCTCGGTTCCGTCCTCGCGGAACCAGGCGATCGTGCGCCGCAGCCCTTCCTCGGCGCGCACCTGCGGTTCCCAGCCGAGCTTGTCGCGGGCGAGCGTGATGTCCGGGCAGCGCACCGCCGGGTCGTCCACCGGGCGTTCGATGAAGCGGATGTCCGAGGGGGACCCGGCGAGTTCGACGACCAGCCGGGCCAGGTCGAGCATGGTGATCTCGGTGGGGTTGCCGATGTTGACGGGGCCGCGCATGCCGTGGGCGGCCGCCGCGAGGATGCCGCGGACGGTGTCGTCGACGTAGCACAGCGAGCGGGTCTGGCGGCCGTCGCCGGTGACGGTGAGGGGCTCGCCGGCCAGGGCCTGCCGTACGAACGTCGGCACGGCGCGTCCGTCGTGGCCGCGCATCCGGGGGCCGTAGGTGTTGAACAGCCGCACGATGCAGGTGTCGGTGCCGTGGGTCTCGGCGTGCGCGGTGGTCAGCGCCTCGCCGAAGCGCTTGGCCTCGTCGTAGACGCTGCGCGGGCCGACGGGGTTGACGTTGCCCCAGTAGCGCTCGTCCTGGGGGTTCTGCTGCGGGTCGCCGTAGACCTCGGAGGTCGAGGCCAGGACGAAGCGGGCCCGGGAGGAGTGCGCGAGTTCGAGGGCGTTGCGGGTGCCGAGGCTGCCCGTCTCCATGGTGTGCAGGGGCAGCCGCAGGTAGTCGGCCGGGGACGCCGGGGAGGCGAAGTGCAGGACGAGGTCCGGCGGGCGCTTGACCCGCAGCCCCTCGGCGACGTTGGCCTGCACCAGCGTGAAGCCGGGCCGTTCGAGCAGGGGCGTGATGTTCTCGGGCCGGCCGGTGCTGAAGTCGTCCACGCAGGTGACGGTCGCGCCCGCGTCCAGCAGGGCGGCGCACAGGTGGGAGCCGACGAACCCGGCGCCGCCGGTGACGACGGCGTGCTCCCAGCTCCGTGAGAGGGCGATGGTCATGGGGGTCTCTCCTCCGTCAGCGGCGTCACTGCCCGGCGCGACGGCCGTCGGAGGGTGGCCGGAGGCCGTCGAGCCCACGATCAGCGTCCGCCGACCGTGCGGGCGGGGCACGGTCGCGTACGGCAAACCGGTGAGTGACGGAGGGTGAGGGGCTGCGGGCGGCCCCCTGTTCGCGCAGGTCGCAACGGGGAGAGCGGGAGTCCGGGAGCAGAGGCGGCCGTCCAGCCGGCGGCGGGGCGGCACGGTCATCCGCTGGGCGGCTCGGGCGGTCCGCGTCAGGCGATCAGCGTGCGGCCCGGGTTCAGGCGGTCGAGGAGCTGGGAGTGGTGCAGGGCGGCCACGGGCGCGAGCAGGTCCGGGTGGCGCAGCAGGGCGGCGGCGCTGCGGTCGCGGTCGTCGGGTGCGACGAGGCGGCGGAACTCCGCGGACGCGCCGGTGCCCTGGCCGTTCCCGGCGAGCGCCGCCACCGCCAGCGAGGCGAGCTCCGGGTCGGTGAGCAGACTGGCCGCCCAGCTCGCCACCACCTCGTCCACCCAGGTGCGCCAGGGGTGCGCGTCCACGTCGTCGTCCAGGCCCGCGTCGGCGCCGGTGAGCCAGTCGAGCCGCGCGGAGCCGCCGGGGCCCGCCATGCCGAGCAGGGCGGCGTCCATCGCCGTCGGATACCTGAGCCACGCCGCGACCGTCACGGCCTGCCGGGCCTGCACCTCGCACAGGGCGGAGGCCAGCGCGCCGCCGGAGGCGGGGAAGGCGCGGGTCAGCCACTGGGCGGTCGCCGCGATGACAGGGGAGAGATCTGCTTGCACTTCCGGGCCGTCCGAAGGAGGGGAGCGGGAATTCTGGTCGTAGACGGTAACCGCCGCTTCCCGTGCCCGGGCGTGATCGGGACCTCGTCCGTGACGTGGCCTCGGCCACATCACGCCGGGCCGCACGCGCGGGGCAGCTGGTCCCGTTTCGTGCCGGGCGGGCCGGGCACCCGGCCCGCGTGCTCTCCCACGGACCCGAACCCGCTGGTCGGACCCCGTCGCCGGGGCGTTCGCCGCGCTTCGACGGCTGGATCGCGGGGATCGGCACGGCCACCGGCACCCGCGTGGTGCTCGGGCACTGGGCGAGGTCGCCGTTCGGGCCGTTCAGCGACGTGATGGTCGAAGGGGCCGACGGGTGGCGGCTGCTGCTGGCGCCCTCGCGGGAGACGGCGGACTTCGTCGCCGGCACGTACGTCTTCGACGAGGTGCGCGTGGTGCCGGTCCGGGTGCGGATCACCGGCCGGCACTGGGCGGTCTCCGCACCGCCGCTCGACCTGCGCTTCAGCACAGGCCGGAGGAACCTGACGGGCCTCGCGCTGCGGGCGGTGCCGGGCCGGCTCGCCACCCGGCCGGCCTGGATCGCGCTGTGGGACCGGCCCGCCCTGCTGCTGCTGGGTGCGCGCACCCACGGCAGCGCCCGGGCCGGCCGGCACCAGTGGTACGGCGCCCGGGACCTGCACCCGGTCGTCTCGGCCACCGTCCGCCACGAGGGCGAGAGCCTCGGTGCCCTCGCCCCGGTCGAGCCTCCCGTGCGGTTCGGGTCCGGCTCGACACCCCGCAGCCCCTGTGTCGTGCGCGTCACCACGAGGGTGGCCGTGGAGCAGGGCCGGAGTACGACGACAGGAGCAGCGTCATGACGGAACAGCGAGCGGGTGCGCCGGGCGCCCGGCGTGCCCCGGCCACGGACATGTCCCTGCTGGGCATCTACCTCAACGACCATCTCGCCGGTGCCACCGCCGGTACCGCGCGGGTCCGCTACCTGCTGCGCTCGTGCCGCGGCACGCCACTGGCCGACGCGCTGGCCCCGGTCGCCGACGAGATCGCCGAGGACCGGGAGAGTCTGCTCGACGTCATGCGGCGGCTCGACGTCCCGGTGCGCCGCTACAAGGTCTACGCGGGCCGGGCGGTCGAGCAGGTGGGGCGGCTGAAGAGCAACGGCAGCCTGGTGCGGCGGTCCCCGCTGAGCACGCTGTGGGAGCTGGAGGCGCTGCGGCTGGGGGTGGAGGGCAAGGCGGCCGTCTGGCAGACGCTGCGTGATCTGTCCGCCACGGACCGACGCCTCGACGCGCGGCGGCTCGACGAGCTCATCGCTCGGGCCGGCCGGCAGCAGGCCACGCTGGAGGAGCTGCGCCGCAGGCAGGTCGGGGTCGCCTTCCGCGAGGCCTGAGACCGCCCCGAGGCCTGGCCGGGCGGTCCAGGGCTCACCAGAACCTGCTGCTGAGGGCGGGCTGGTGGGCCAGTTCGACGGCGTCCCGCAGCCGCAGCGCGACGCTGATGGTGGCGCGCAGCGCGGAGGGGCGTACGGTCTGGGCGGTCTCGGTGGCGAGGACCAGCAGGCAGGCGGCCGCCTGTTCGACCACCGACAGGGGGAGGGTGAAGTCGCTGTCGGCGGCCGCGCGGAACGCCTTCAGCGGGATCGCGGCGCCGTCGATGGCCCGGTGCGCGGCATGCTCCAGGTGCTGTGCGGCCTGTTCGCAGACGGGGGCGGGCAGGGCGATGGTGCGCTGGAACGGTGAACTCGTCATGACCCGACTGCTCCCCCGGCGGCGGCCGGTTCTGTCGGCGTGCGGCGGGATTTCACCGTCCCGCGTGACCGGCCGGCCGCGGTCGTACGCTGGGTGCCGATCACGCTGGGAGTTCGGGAGGAGTACGGATGACGGCCCCCACGGATGTCGCGGTCCGGTTCACCGGGCGGGCCGTCGAAGCGGAACGGCCCCTGTCCGGGAGCCTCACCGAGGTCACCCTCGACGACGGGCGGGTCGTGGTCGTCAAACGGTCCGGCGAGCCCGGGGCGCCACGGGCCGAGGCGGCCGGGCTGCGGTGGCTGTCCGGGGCCGGGTCCGTGCGGCTGCCGGCCGTGCACGGGCACGACGAGGGCTGGCTGGTCGTCGACCGGGTTCCGGACGGGCGGCCGAGCCGGGAGGCGGCGGTCCGCTTCGGCCGGGACCTGGCCGCCCTGCACGCCGCCGGGGCGCCCGCGTTCGGCGCGCCGCCGCCGGACGGGCCGGCGGACGCGTACATCGGGCTCGCCCCGATGCGCAACGAGCCCGGCGCCGACTGGCCGCGCTGGTACGCCGAGCAGCGGGTGCTGCCCTATCTGCGGCGCGCCGTCGACCAGGGCACCGTACGTCCCGGCGAGGCGACCGATGTTGAACGCCTGTGCGAGCAACTGCCCGCCCTCGCGGGGCCCGCCGAGCCGCCGGCGCGGCTGCACGGCGACCTGTGGAGCGGCAATGTGCTGTGGGCGGCCGACGGGCACGTCTGGCTGATCGACCCGGCCGCGCACGGCGGGCACCGCGAGACGGACCTGGCGATGCTGCACCTGTTCGGCTGCCCGCACCTGGAGGCGGTGCTGGCCGGCTACCAGGAGGAGGCGCCGCTCGCCGACGGCTGGCGGGACCGCGTCGGCGTGCACCAGCTGTTCCCGCTGCTGGTGCACGCCGTGCTGTTCGGCCGGGGCTACGCGGAACAGGCCCTGTCGGTGGCCCGTTCGGCCCTGGCGGGATGACCGGTCAGCGCGTGACGACGTGCCGCTCGTCGGGCACGCAGTGCGTCATGGTGAGGCCCTCGACGTCCCGCGGCTGGTTCTTGCCCAGCCTGGACAGGCGTTCGCGGTCCTCGTCCGTCAGGTCCTGGCTCGCCAGCGGCTCCAGACCGGCCACGTCCTCGGGGCCGATGCCGAGTCCTTCGCCGACCCGCAGGCCGAGGTCGTTCTCGACCAGCAGGAAGTGCCACACCATCCGCTCCTGGATGGCCCGGTCGCACGGGGACAGTTGACCGATGAAGTTCTTCACCAGGTCGTCGCGCTCCCAGTCCTCCATCAGCAGGTAGCGCTGACCGGCCTGGAGGTAGTCGTTGGTGCGGGGGATGCGCTTGCGGGTGAGCCGGCCGGTGATCTCGGGACCCTGCTCGTCGTGGGTCGGGTACGCGGCCTCGCGCAGGCCGCCGGTGATCGACGGCTCGTAGTTGACCTGCGGGTTCTCTCCGCCGCCGTCCTGGTGGTACGCCATCTGGCCGTCGCGCTGGTTGGTGCGCACGTCGGCGTTCCTGGCCTGGTTGACGGGCAGCTGGAGGTAGTTCGGGCCGACCCGGTAGCGCTGGGTGTCGCTGTAGGAGAAGGTCCGGCCGACGAGCATCTTGTCGTCGGAGAAGTCCAGGCCGTCGACGAGGACGCCGGTGCCGAAGGAGATCTGCTCGTTCTCGGCGAAGAAGTCCTTCGGCATCCGGTCCAGCACCATCCGGCCCACCGGCTTCGGCGGGAAGTCCTGCTCGGGCCAGGTCTTGGTGTCGTCCAGCGGGTCGAAGTCGAGTTCCGGGTGGTCGTGGTCGTCCATCAGCTGTACGAGCAGCTCCCACTCGGGGTACTCGCCGCGCCCGACCGCCTCGTACAGGTCCTTGGTGGCGTGGCCGAGGGTGTCCGCCTGGACGTTGGCCGCGTCCTCCTCGGTCATGCTGCGCACGCCCTGCTTGGGCATCCAGTGGTACTTGACCAGCTTGGTCTCGCCGTCGGCGTTGACCCACTTGTAGGTGTTGACGCCGAAGCCCTGCATGTGGCGGTAGTCGGCGGGGATGCCGCGCGGACTGAACAGGTTGACCAGCATGTGCATGGCCTCGGGCGTCTGCGACATGAAGTCGAAGATGCGGTTCGGCTGCTGCTCGAAGGTCACCGGGTCGGGCTTGAGGGCGTGGATGACGTCCGGGAACTTGATGGCGTCGCGGATGAAGAAGACGCCGAGGTTGTTGCCGACGAGGTCCCAGTTGCCGTCCTCGGTGTAGAACTTGACGGCGAATCCACGCGGGTCGCGGGCGGCCTCGGAGGAATCGCGGCCGCCGATGACGGTGGAGAAGCGGACGGCCACGTCGGTGCGTTTGCCGCGCTCCTGGAAGAGTTTCGCCCGGGTGTAGCGGCTGATCGGCTCGTCGCCCCAGGTGCCGTAGGCCTCGAAGTGGCCGTAGGCGGTGACGCCGCGGGCGTGCACGACGCGCTCGGGGATGCGCTCCCGGTCGAAGTGGCTGATCTTCTCCAGGAACTGGTAGTTCTCCAGCGTGGCCGGGCCGCGGGCGCCGACGGTGCGCTGGTTCTGGTTGTCGTAGACCGGATGGCCCTGGCGGTTGGTGAGGACCTTGCGGTCGTCGCCCGGAGCGGGACCGGTGCCGGATACGTCCGTCATAAGCGTGGGCTCCTTCGGCTCGGGACCGGCGGCCGGCCGGGGCCGCGCGCCGCGCGCACCGCCCGACCGGTCGCGGCGGGACGGCCCGGGTACCCGGAGGCACGGGGTCAGTCACGTCCCGCAGGCCACTCGCACGACGGGCCCGGCGGCCGCTCGGGCCACTCTCACGGCAGGGAGGGCCAACCGTTCTCCGGCTCTGATCGCGTACAACCTCTGCCCGGCGCGGGGTGTCTTTCCCTCCGTGGGGTGACCACCCCTTCGACTCGTTCCAACGGGGGAACACATGAGCCTGATCCGCAAGCACACCCGCCGCGGCACGACCGCGGCCCTCACCCTCCTGATGGCGGCCACTCTGGGCGCCGTGGGCGCCGGGTCGTCGAGCGCGGGCACCGCCGCGCCCGAGACGCGGCAGATCGCCTCGTCCACGCTCGGCTCCGACTACAAGATCACTCTCACCGCGCTGCGTTCGCCGGAGGACGAGTACGCCGCCTCCGTGCGCCTGCAGGTCTACACGCAGTCCGGCGGCGGCTGGAAGGAGTCGGACCGGGTGACCGTGGGCGGCGTGGACGGCTGGTTCTGGTACCCGCTCACCGGCAAGGGCGCCGTCTGCGAGTTCTCCACCGCGAGCAGCGAGCCCGCGCCACTGACGGTGAGCCTGCTGCTCACGCCGTCCCTCGGCTGCTCCGAGCCGGCGCACTACGTCGTGAAGGAAGGCAGGGTGTACGCCGGCTGAACCGCCCGCGCAGGACACGGCCCGGACCCCGCCGGGAGGGTGGGGTCCGGGCCGTGCGGGCCGGTCGTGCTCAGCCGCCGTTCAGACGTGCGCGCAGCAGCCCCTTGCCCAGTTCGGCACCCTTGCGGCTGTCCGCCTGGGCCTTGCGGAACAGGTCCGCGACCTCGGTGTCCTTGGCGCGCTCCGCGTCCTGGATGTAGCTCTCCAGACGCAGGGCGTTGCTCAGGCACGCCTCGACGTACCAGATCAGGTTGTAGTCCTTGTCCTGCGTACCGGTCACGCCGCCGGTCTCCGTCTCGCTGGTCATTCGGACCTCCTTCTCGCGGAGCGGACCTCTTCAGGCGCCGGACGGGTACCCCTCCTCCGCACGGGCACACAGCCCTGCACGGTCACGTTCGGTGACCCACTGATCACGTCCACCGTGAGCGGCGGGGCAGACCCGTACGCATCGCCAACTCCCCTCCCCCGCACGGCAATCCCGACAGTTGCCACAGATGCGAACAGACACCGAGCACTTTCGGAACGAAGTGGCGTTCCACCGTGCGAGACCGGTCGATGACGGTGTGTACTGTGCTGCGGGTGGCTCGCCAGAGCACCCCGGACCCAGCCCTGCCCGACTCCCACTGGAATCGACTCGATGATCGCTTTGCCGGACCTGGTCGTCGGTGGTCTCGCCGTCGGCACGCTGTCCGCGTTCGCCCTCGGCGGCGGGCTGCTGCGCTCCCGGCGGCACCTGGCCGCGCAGCGCGCCAAGACGGCCGCGCTGCGGGCTCAACTCGACGGCACCTCACGGGCGTTCACCGCCGAGGTCGAGCATCTGGCGGCGCGGCGCGTGCCCGCCGCGGCCCGGCAGGCCGCGCATCCGCACGTCGCCGTGCCCGGCCCGCTCAACCCGCAGCTGGCCGGCTCGCCCCTGGAAGCGGCGCTGGAGCAGGTGCTGACGGGGGTGCAGGCCGAACTCGCCGCGCAGCGCACCCGGATCGACGCGGCGGCACAGGCCGGGATGCGCGGGGCCACCCGGGAGATCCAGGCGGCGCTGTACCGGCTGCAGGACGCCCTGCGCGGACTCCAGCAGCGCTACGACGACCCCGAGCTGGCGCAGACCCTGTTCGAACTGGACCACGAGAACGAGCAGTCGCTGCGCCGCGCGCAGATCGCCGCGGTGGTGTGCGGGGCCTGGGTCGGGCTGGCCCGGGAGGAGTCCCACCTCGTGGACGCGGTGACGGGCGGTCAGGCCCGGCTCGCGGGCTACCAGCGCGTCAAGGTCGGCAACCACCTGCCGGCGGGCACCGCCCTGGTGTCCCACGCCGTGGAGCCGGTCGCCATCATCGTCGCCGAACTGCTCGACAACGCGCTGCGGCACTCCGCGCCCGACACCGAGGTCGTGGTCAACCTGGAGGCCGTCCACCACGGTGTCTGCGTCACCGTCGACGACGCCGGGCTCGGCATGACGCAGGACGAACGGGCCCGCGCCCAGCGGCTGGTGGGCGGCAGCGAACCGATTCTGCTGACCGAGCTGGGCGACCCGCCGCGCATGGGACTCGCCGCCGTGGGACAGCTGACCCGGCAGTTCGATCTGAGCGTGGACCTGTCCTCCCCGTCCCCGTACGGCGGGGTGCGGGCCGTGCTGCTGATCGACAGCCACCTGCTGACCCGGATCGACCCGGAGGAACTGCCGCCAGCGGCGAGCGCCCCGCGGTCGACCCGCAGGACGCCGACACGGGACACGCCGAGCGGCCCGAAGTCACCCGCCCCGGCCACCGCGCCCGACGGTGCCGGACCGAAGTCACCCGCCCCGGCCACCGCGCCCGACGGACCCCGGCCGGCCACGAACCCCCGGGACGAACCGCACCCCGCCGCCACCGCGGCCCCCACGTCCCCCGCGGCCCCCACCGCCCCCGGCACCCCCACCACCCCCGGCGCCGATCACGGCTACGGCACGGAACACATCGACCCGGCCTCGCCCCGGCCTCCGGTCACCCCGGCCCGCGTGACAGCGGCGGCCTCCCCAGCGGCGCCGCCGCAGCCGGACCGCCGGCCCGGCCGACGCGCCCGCGGCGGCACGCGCCGCCGCCCGAGGAGTCCGCCGCCGCCCTCGGCGCCCTCCAGTCCGGCACGGCGGCGGCCCGTTCCGCCACCGGTCCGAACACCGGGGCCGTCCCAGCCGTATCTGAGGGTGCCCCGGCCACCACCACGGCCGGAACGGCAGCCGACGACACCGGTCACGGCCGGAACGACGACGAAGGGGGAACGGCTCGATGAGCAGCCGCGCAACGGGGGACACGGCATGGGTGCTCGAACCGGTCCTGGAGGTGCCGCACGTCGTGGCCGCCGTCCTGCTCACCCGGGACGGGCTCGTGACGGGCTACACGGACGCGCTGTCGCAGCCGTCGGCCGAGCGGGTCGCGGCGATCACCAGCACGGTGCAGGGCGCCTGCCGCACCGCCGCGGCGGCGTTCGCCGACACCGACCGGGCCGACATCCGGCAGGTCGTCATCGAGTCGGACCACGGCTATGTGCTCATCGTGCCGACGGACCACGGCACCTGCGTGGCCGCGTACGGCGATCCCGAGGTGCGGCTGGACCTGCTCGCCCACCGGGTCCACTCGCAGGTGGCGCGGCTGGGCGAGAAGGCGATGGCCGCCGGAGCCCGAGGTGCCGACGGCGACGCGCCGGCATGACCGGCCGCCGAGGCGGCCGTCCCCTGGTTCCCGCGTACCTGTCGACCGGTGGGGTGGCGCGGCCCAGCCGTGCCCACCTGGAGCGGCTGTCGGTCCTCACCCGCAGCGGTGAGCGGGCCCCGGCCGATCTGCCCGCCGCCCAGGCGGCGCTGCTGGAGGAACTGGAGCACGGGTCGCTGACGGTGGTGGAGGCCGCGGCCCTGCTGCGGCTGCCGGTCTCGGCGGTGCTCGTGCTGGCCGCCGACCTCATCGACCGCGACCTGGCGCTGGCGCGCGCGCCGATCCCGCCCGCCCGGCGCTTCGACCCCGACCTGCTGAAGAGAGTGGCCGATGGCCTCCGCGACCTCAAGCACCGTTGACGAGCGGCCCGGCGGTGCGGGCATCCACCTGCCCGACACCGCCCGGGACCTGGTGAAGATCCTGGTCACCGGGCCCTTCGGGGTGGGCAAGACGACCCTCATCCGGTCCGTCTCGGAGATCCGCCCGCTGCACACCGAGGAGCCGCTGAGCGAAGCGTCCGCGCGGGTGGACGATCTCGCCGGGGTGCGGGACAAGTCGACCACCACGGTCGCCATCGACTTCGGCCGGATCAGCCTGCCGGGCGGGATCGTGCTGTACCTGTTCGGCACCCCCGGCCAGGAGCGGTTCCGGGCGCTGTGGGACGACATCGCCCACGGGGCGCTCGGCGCGCTCGTCCTGGTCGACGCCCGCCGGATCGACGCCTCCTTCGACGTGCTCGGGCTGGTGGAGGAGTCCGGACTGCCGTACGCGGTCGCCTTCAACACCTTCCCGGACGCGCCCCGCCACCACACGCCCGAGCAGTTGCGCGCCGCCCTGGACCTGGAACCCACCACGCCGATGCTGACCTGCGACGCGCGGGAGGCGGACTCCTCCGTCGACGCCCTGCTCGCGCTGGTCCAGCACCTGATCGACCACCACCCCCCGGAGCCCCGGTGACCCACCCGTCCCCCGCCGAGCAGGCCTTCTCCCGCACGGCCCCCGTCCGCCTCTGGGAGGACGGCTTCGCCCGCGACCCCCGCCCCTACTACGCCGCCCTGCGCGCCCACGGCGCGGTCGGCTGGGCGGAACTCGCGCCCGGTGTGCCGGCGTACGTCGTGACCGGCCGGCGGGCGGCGCTGGACCTGCTGCACGACACGAAGACGTTCTCGCGCGATCCCCGGCCGTGGGAGGCGACCGTCCCCGACGACTCGCCGGTGC
This sequence comes from Streptomyces sp. Go-475, assembly GCF_003330845.1. GTDB lineage: Bacteria > Actinomycetota > Actinomycetes > Streptomycetales > Streptomycetaceae > Streptomyces. The sequence continues at coordinate 137,080 of NZ_CP026121.1, forward strand.
TCGGCATGATGCGCTGGCGGCCCAACACCCTGTTCGCCGACGGCGCGGCCCACCTGCGCTACCGCACCTCGCTGATCGACGCCTTCGACCTGGTGGAGCCGCACGACCTGCGGGCCCGGGTGCACCGGGCCGTGCACCTGCTGGTGAGCCGGATCGGGCCGCGGGGCGAGGCCGACCTGGTCGGCGAGTTCACCAGGCCGCTGATGGCGCTGGTGTTCAACAGCCTGTTCGGGATGCCGGACAGCGCGAGCGACCGGCTGGACGCCGCGATCGGCAAGGTGGTCGAGGGCGGCGCCCGGTCCGCGGCGGGCGAGGCCGAGTACGCCGGATACGTGCTGGAGCTGATCGCGGCCAAGACCGCCCGGCGCGGCGAGGACCTGCCGAGCTGGCTGCTGGACCATCCGGCGGGGCTGACGCCCGAGGAGGTCACCTGGCAGGTGTTCCTCACGCTCGGCGCGGGCTACGAGCCGACGTCCAACCTGCTGTCCAACGCGCTGTCCAGGATCCTCGGCAACCCCGCCTTCTACTCGACGCTGACCAGCGGCGCCCGGCCCGTGACCGAGGCGGTGCTGGACGTCCTGCACCACGAGACGCCGCTCGCCAACTACGGCGTCCACTACGCCCGCACGCCCGTCGACTTCCACGGCGTGTGGATCAGGGCCGCGGTGCCCGTGGTGATCTCGTACGGGGCGCTCACCCAGGCCGCCGAGGAGGAACGCGTCGAGGACCGCCGCCCGGGTGACGCCTCCCACCTGTCCTGGTCGGCGGGCCCGCACGCCTGCCCCGTCCGGCAGCCCACGCTGCTCATCGCCACGGAGGCGATCGAACGGCTCACCCAGTGGCTGCCCGACCTGGAACCGGTGCTGCCCCGCGAGGGCCTCACCTGGCGGCCCGGCCCCTTCCACCGTTCGCTGACGGCGCTGCCCGTCCGTTTCAGCCCCCGCTCCCCCGACCACCCTGGAGGACGTCCGTGACCGTGACCGACCGCATCGCCCTCGACCCGCTGGGCGCCGACATCGCCGGCGAGAGCGCCCGGCTGCGCGCCCTCGGCCCGATCGTGCCGGTGGAGCTGCCCGGCGGCATCCCGGCCTGGGCGCCCACGCGGTACGACACGCTGAAGGAACTCATCCTCGACCCGCGGGTCAGCCGGGACCCGCGACTGCACTGGCGGCTGTGGCCCGAGGTCGGCGAGCATCCGTCCTGGGGCTGGATCCTGGGCTGGGTGGGCGTGGTCAACATGCTCTCCACCTACGGCGCCGACCACACCCGGCTGCGCAAGCTGGTGGCGCCCAGCTTCACGCACCGGCGCACCGAGGCGATGCGGCCCCGCGTGGAGGCGATCACGGCGGAGCTGCTGGACGCGCTCGACGCCGCCGGCGACGAGGTCGTGGACCTCAAGGAGGGGTTCGCCCATCCGCTGCCGATGCGGATCATCTGCGAACTGTTCGGCGTGCCGGACGCGTTACGGCAGGACACGGTCCGGCTCGTCGCGGCCATCATGGACACCTCCGACCCGAGCCCGGAGCACGCGGCGTCCGTGCAGCGGCAGATCGGCACGGTGCTGCCCGCGCTGATCGCGCACAAGGCGGCGCACCCCGGTGACGACATGACCACCGAGCTGATCCGGGTCCGGGACGAGGACGGCGACCGGCTCAGCGACGAGGAGTTGCTGTACACGCTGCTGCTGGTCATCGGCGCCGGGTTCGAGACGACGGTCAACCTCATGGGCAACGCGGCCGTCGCCCTGCTGCGCCGCCCCGAGCAGCTGGCGGCCGTGCGGTCCGGGGAGATCGGCTGGGACGCCGTCGTCGACGAGACGCTGCGCGCGCACCCTTCGATCGCGTCGCTGCCGCTCCGGTTCGCGGTCACCGACCTCAGCGTCGGCGGCGTCGAGATCCCGGCCGGGGACGCCATCATCACGACGTACGCCGCCGCGGGACTGGACCCGGAGCACTACGGGCCGGACGCGGACGTCTTCGACGCCACGCGCGCCGCCGACGACCACCTGTCGTTCGGCATCGGGGTCCACCGCTGCATCGGCGCGCCGCTGGCCCGTCTGGAGGCCCTCACCGCGCTGCCGGCGCTGTTCGGCCGTTTCCCCGGGCTGCGCCTGGCCGCCGGCGACGAGGGCCTGCGCCAGGTGCCGTCGTTCATCGCCTTCGGCTGGCAGGAGATCCCGGTGCGGCTGCGGGGCTGAGGCCGCCGGGCGTACGGGCAGGGCGCGGGAGCGCGACCGGTCCCCCGTTCCGGTCGAGCCCCCGCGGTTCCTCGAACTTACGTGCAGGGCCGAGGGCTTGTGAACCGTGTCGATGCCCGCTGCCGGCGCGGCAGGACTCACCCGTGCACAGCCGAGTCCGGATGGCCCTGTTTCGTCCCGCTGGAGCGTGCCAACCGGTTGCGCGGAGGGCGGTCCGGTCACCCGCGGTGGTGGAAAACCGGCAGGTCGAGGTCGCCCACGGCCAGATGGGCGAGCACGACCTCGTACAGGTCGGTGCCCGCGGCCAGCAGCTGGCGTTCCAGGACCGGTTCGGCGCTGCGGACGTGCTCGCGCACGGTCTGCGCGTGCATGCCCAGGGCCTGCGCGGCCCGTTCGGCGTTGCCGCCGGCGGCGATCCAGGTGCGCAGCGTCCGGCGCGGGTTCCTCGCGTCGGCGTCGAGCCGGCCCAGCAGGTTCTGCGCCCAGGTGCGCACGGCGGGCCCGGACAGCAGGTCGGCCAGGCGCGGCCCCGGGTGCGCGGTGTCGCTCGCGAACTGCGCGTCGGGCAGGCCGATCCGGGTGTTGACCGCCAGGTGGACGACGGCCCGGGCCGTGAGGTCGGCGAAGTCCGTGCCGAGCAGGGTCTCCACACGTTCCATCCGGGCGCGGACGGTGTTGCGGCTGACGCCGAGGACCTTGGCGGCGTTGACGGCGGTGAACTCCAGGCCCAGGCGGTTGGTGGCGAGGAGTTCGGCGCGGGTGTGGTGCGGCAGGGTGTCGAGCGGGCGCAGCAGGCGGGCCGTCCAGCGGCGCAGCGCCGCCGGGTCCATCAGACGTTCGGGGTGGGTGCGTTCGGCGTACACGGCCGTCTTGTCGGGCCGGAAGTGCGCGACGGCGAGGGCGCTGACGGCCTGTCCGTAGGCGGTGGCGGTGCGCGCGAGGCTCTGCCGGACGCTGCCGCCGAGGAAGAGGTCGGGGTGCCGGCCGACCAGGGACCGCAGGGCGTCGCCGGTGGTCTCGCGGGGGCCGACGACGATCACGTGGCCTTCCATGGCCGGGCAGCGCACGACCAGCGCCTCCTCCCGGGTCCGCTCCAGGCACTCCTCGGCGATGCGGTCCCGGGCGGCGGGATCGGACTCGACGACGTACACGCACGCCGTCTCGGCGTCGAGCAGTCCGGGCCAGAGCCCGGCGGCGACCCGGCGGGCGGCGATGGTGTCCTCGACCATCAGCAGCTGCAGGATGGCCAGGCGCAGGTCGGAGGTGGCCCGCTGGAGCCGGTGTCCGGCCGCGGTCGACTCGCCCGCCGTCAGCAGCAGCTCGATCACCTGGGCGGTGTGCGTGACGACGTCGGCGGCCCGCCGGTCGAAGGGGGCCTCGCGGGAGACGGCCAGGACGCACGCCTGGGACGGGTGTTCCACCCGGACCAGGCGCAGGTGGCGCCCCTGGCCCTCCCACGCGGCGGAGGCGATGCGGCCCGCGGTGATGTCCGCGACGAGGCCGGGGTCGAGCGGGAACCGGGTGCCGGCGAGGAGGTTCCCGGTGGCGTCCTGCAGGGCGACCGACCCGCGCACGGCGCCGGAGAGCCAGGCGGCGACCCTGCGGACGTCGCGTCCGGCCGGGCGCAGGTGCTCCAGCAGTTCCTCCGCCCACGCCGTACCGGCCGGCGTCCCCTGCTGCCGGTTCCCGTCCTCACGGCCAGCCACCTCGGCCTTCCCCTCGCTCTCCGCGCCGCCTCCGGCACACCGGTCGGGGACGTTACCCCACGTGCGCCGACCTCTCCTTCCGGTCCGAACGCCGAACGGCACACGCCCTCTTCCCGGCGCCTCCTCGGCCGCCTGCCCGCGCACCGCACGCGCGCCCGGCAGCCCCGGTACCCCGCCTGCTCGGCCCCCGCACACGGGCGGCATAAGCTCGACGGATGGCGAAGTACTACGACGTGCACCCCGACAACCCCCAGCCGCGCACCATCGGCCAGATCGCCGACAGCATCCGTGCGGACGCCCTGGTCGCCTACCCCACGGACTCCTGCTACGCGCTCGGCTGCCGCCTGGGCAGCCGCGACGGCATCGACCGGATCCGCACGATCCGCAAGCTGGACGACCGGCACCACTTCACCCTCGTGTGCCAGGACTTCGCGCAGCTCGGCCAGTTCGTGCGGGTCGACAACGACGTGTTCCGCGCGATCAAGGCGTCGACACCCGGCAGCTACACCTTCATCCTGCCCGCGACGAAGGAGGTGCCGCGCATGCTGCAGCACCCGAAGAAGAAGACGGTCGGGGTGCGGATCCCCGACCACGTCGTCACGCAGGCGCTGCTCGCGGAACTGGGCGAGCCGCTGCTGTCCAGCACCCTGCTGCTGCCGGGCGAGGAGGAGCCGATGACGCAGGGCTGGGAGATCAAGGACCTCCTCGACCACGTGCTGGACGGCGTGGTCGACTCCGGTGACTGCGGCACCGAGCCGACCACGGTCATCGACTTCTCCGGCGGGGAGGCCGAGATCGTGCGGCGCGGCGCCGGCGACATCTCACGGTTCGAGTAAGGCGGCACCGCACGGTTCGGGTAAAGGGCGCGCCAAGGGCCGTTCACGGTTGCGCCGCGTGCCGTGGGGTGGGCGAAATGCCCCGGAAGGGGCGTGCCACGATGACCGTGATCCGCCCGGTCCACGCGGACGGGTTCCTACCCGCTCCCCCGCAGAGAGGCAGCCCAGCCATGACCGCCGTACAGGGAACCGCTGTCGACATCCCCACCGAGGACGGCACCGCCGACGCGTATCTGGCCCGTCCCGCCGACGGGGCCGCCCACCCGGCGGTCCTGCTCTTCATGGACGCCTTCGGGCTGCGTCCGCAGCTGCGGTCGATGGCCGACCGGCTGGCCGCCGAGGGCTACACGGTGCTGGTGCCGAACGTGTTCTACCGGCACGGCCGCGCTCCCCTGTTCGATCTGCCCGAGTTCATCGACCCGGGGGCGCGTCCGGAGATATTCGAGCGGATCATGCCGGTCATGCGGGACCTGACGAACGAGCGGGCGATGCGGGACGCCGGTGCCTACCTGCGGTGGCTGGCCGAGTCCCCCGCCGCGGCGGACGGGCCGGTCGCGCTCACCGGGTACTGCATGGGCGCCCGTCTGTCGCTGCTCACCGCCGGCACGTATCCGGAGCGGGTCGCGGCCGCGGCGGGCTTCCACGGCGGACGGCTGGCGACGGACACACCGGACAGCCCGCACCTGGTGGCCGGCCGGGTCACCGCCGAGCTGTACTTCGGCCACGCCGACCAGGACCCGTCGCTGCCGCCGGAGCAGATCGAGCGCCTGGAGGAGGCCCTGACGGCGGCGGGCGTCCGCCACCGGTGCGAGGTGTACGCCGGCGCGCCCCACGGTTTCACGCAGAAGGACACCGCTTCCTACCACCAGGAGGGCGAGGAGCGGCACTGGGTGGCTCTGCTCGACCTGCTGAAGCGCACATTCTGACCCCAATCGACTCCCCGTCGGCAGAAGTTGCCGCCCTACCGTCGGTAAGGGCTTGCTCGCGCCCGATCCCTGCGCGTAGACCTTGCTGGACACAGCCGTGACTCGGGGGGAGTTGGCTCATGGACGGCACGGTCGAGGGGTTCCGCTACGGTGCGGTGACCCCGGTGGCGGCGTATGTGATGGCCTGTCTGGGCGGGGCGCTGGGGCTGCGGTGCATCGTGCGCTCGCTGCTGAACACGCAGTCGTGGAAGCCGGGGTGGCTGGCGTTAGGCGCCGCCTCCATCGGATGCGGCATCTGGACGATGCACTTCATCGCCATGATCGGCTTCCACGTGGAGGAGACCCGGGTCCGGTACGACGCGGCCACGACGGTGCTCAGTCTCGTCGTGGCCGTCGTCGTGGTGGGCGTCGGCGTCTTCATCGTCGGCTACCGCGGCACGGGCGGCGCGACCCTGGCGGTAGCGGGTGTCGTCACCGGACTGGGCGTCGCGGTCATGCACTACCTGGGCATGGCGGCGATGCGGCTGAACGGCGACATCGGCTACGACCCGCTCGGGGTCACGCTGTCCGTGCTGATCGCCATCGCCGCCGCGACCGCCGCGCTCTGGGCGGCCGTCACGGTCCGCGGCCTGTGGACGAGTCTCGGGGCGAGCCTGGTGATGGGCGTGGCGGTGTCCGGGATGCACTACACGGGCATGGCCGCCGTCAGCGTCCATGTGCACGACACCCCCGGCGGTACGTGGGCCGGTGAGTCGCCGCTGTCGCTGCTGCTGCCCATGCTGCTGGGGCCGGTCGTCTTCCTGCTGCTGGCCGGGGTCGTGGTGATGTTCGATCCGCTGCTCGTGCTGGGCGAGCGGCCGTCCCCGTCCCACCCCACGGCCACGGCCACGGCCACGGCCACGGCCACGGCCGCCAACTCCGTCCCGGCACCGCGCGGTTCGGGGCACGACACGGTGGCGCGCGCCCGCCGGCGGTGAGCGGCCCGCCTGCGGGCGGTAGCAAGACCGGTTGTTACGGTGCCCCGGTGTCTGACTCCTCACGCGATACCGCCGCAGGCGCCGGCTGGGGCGGCGCCGAACGCGGCGACTACCGGCGGCTGATGCCGCAGCGGGTCGAGAAGATCTCCTGGCTCGACCCCAGGATGCTGTGGGCGGCCCGCAACGGCGTACTGGCCTCCTGGTTCGGCGACCCCACCGGCCGGACGCGCGGCCGGTGGGTGGCACAGCGCGAGGCCGCCGGGGCACCGGCCGACAAGGTGATCCGGCGTGACGACCCGGACCGGTTCTCGTTCCTGGTCATCGGCGACACCGGCGAGGGCGACGACCCCCAGTACGCCGTGGTGCCGGGCTTCCTGAAGACCGGTCAGGACACCCGTTTCGCCATCCTGGCCAGTGACGTGATCTACCCGGTGGGCAGCGCGGACGACTACGGCACCAAGTTCTTCCGCCCGTACCGGGACTACCGGGCGCCGATCTACGCGATCCCCGGCAACCACGACTGGTACGAGGATCTCGGCGGGTTCATGCGCGTCTTCTGCGACGACGCCCCGCCCCTGCCGCCCGAACCCCGGCCCCGTCCGCTGACCCGGGCCTGGCTGCGGTCGCTGCTGTGGCACCGGCCGCGCCCGGAGGACGGCCAACGCCTCGACGAGGCGAGGAAGTTGCGCTCGGCGCCCGGCCAACGGGCGGTCCAGCCGGGGCCCTACTGGGCGATCGACGCGGGGCCGGTGCGGATCATCGGCATCGACACCGGTCTGCTCGGCACACTCGACGCCGAGCAGGGCGCCTGGCTGCGGGAGATCTCCCAGGGACCCCGCCCGAAGATCCTGATCACGGGATCGCCGCTGTACGTGGACGGCCGGCACGAGCCGTGCGCCATCGAAGGGGGCGGCACGGTCGACGACATCGTCCGCGACCCGGCGCACCACTACGTGGCGGCGATCGGCGGCGACATCCACAACTACCAGCGCTATCCGGTCCGGCTGGACGACGGGCGCACCCTCCAGTACGTGGTCGCGGGCGGCGGCGGGGCGTTCATGCACGCCACGCACACCATCCCCCGGGTCGATGTCGCCGGCGTCACCGAGCGGGACTTCCGCTGCTACCCGCTGCGCGGCGACTCGCTCGCCTTCTACAGCCGGCTCTACGGCCGCCGGATGCGCCTGCCCCGCTTCTTCACGCTCACCGAGGCGGAGGCGACCGCCGTGATCGCCGAGCGCCTGGGCATCACGCCCGCGCGCACCCCGGACGCCTCGACCCGGGTCACCCGGCGCGTGCGGCTGGTCGCCGGGCTGCTCGGCACGGGTCGCCGCCCCGACCGGGCCAAGCGGTTCCGGCTGCCCGTGCGGAAGATCTACACGTCGCTGTTCTCGCCGAGTTCGGCGACGTACAGCCCGCCGTTCTTCAAGTGCTTCCTGCGCCTGGACGTCTCCCCGGAGGCGGTCCGGCTGCGCTGCTACGCGGCCACCGGCAACCGTGCCCAGGAGATCGACCCGCCGGTCGAGGACGAGGTGACGATCCCGCTGTCCTGACCCGCCGCGGCGGGAACAGCGCGGGAGGCCGCCGGGTTGGCACAGCCATAAGCCATTGAACGTTCAATGATGGAGGGTCCGTGTCACCGACTCCGCGACCGCTGCGCAAGCTGGGTTTCCTGACCATCGGGCTGTTCGACGAGGCGGATCCGCGCCGGGGCCACGAGTCGACGCTGGAGATCATCGAGCTGGGGGAGCGCCTCGGCCTCGACAGCGCGTGGCTGCGCCACCGCCACCTCCAGTACGGCATCTCCTCCCCCGTCGCCGTGCTGGCCGCCGCCTCCCAGCGCACCCGCCGCATCGAACTCGGCACGGCGGTCACCCCGCTCGGCTGGGAGAACCCCTTGCGCCTCGCGGAGGACCTGGCCACCGTCGACCTGCTGTCGGGCGGCCGGCTCAACCCGGGCGTGAGCGTGGGCCCGCCGATGCACTTCGACGAGGTCAAGGGCGCCCTCTACCCGGACACGGCCGACGCCGAGGACTTCGGCTACGGGCGGGTGGAGCGGCTGCTGGGCTTCGTGCGGGGCGAGCCGGCGACGGACTTCAGGGGCGTGGAGGGCTTCGAGACCTTCTCGGACCGGGTGCAGCCGCACTCCCCCGGCCTCGGCCGGCGCCTGTGGTACGGCGGCGGCAGCCTGCGGTCGGCCCGGTGGGCGGGCGAGCACGGCATGAACCTCCTCACCAGCAGCGTCGTGAAGGCCGAGGAGCCCGAGGGCCCGTACGACTTCGCGGAGATCCAGCTGGCCCAGATCCGGGCCTTCCGGGCCGCCCACCCCGACGGCGAGGCGGCCCGGGTGTCGCAGGGCCTGGTCGTCATCCCCACGGACTCGGCCTCGGCGGAACAGCGCGCCCGGTACGAGGAGTACGCCGCCCGGCGCACCCCGCGTACGGCGGAACCGCACGGTCCGGCACGGCTGCTGTTCGCGCCGGACCTGGTCGGCACCTCGGCGGAGATCGCCGAGCGGCTGCACGCGCACGCGGCGTTCCGGGAGGTGGACGAGGTGGCGTTCGCACTGCCGTTCACCTTCGCGCACGAGGACTACGTGCAGATCCTCACCGACATGGCGACGAAGCTCGGCCCGGCGCTGGGGTGGCGGCCCGCCGCCTGACCCTCACCAGCGGCCGGGCTCGCTCCCGGTGATCGCCTCCGAGGGCGTGCCGTCCACCCCGGCCGGCACGTCCCCGGCGAGCATCACCCGGTGCATGATCCGCGGGTGGTCGAGGTGGGCGGTGTCGCTCGGGGCCAGATGCATGGTGGCGCGGTTGTCCCAGAAGGCCACGCTGCCCGGCTCCCAGCGGAACCGGACGGTGTACTCGGGCCGGACCGCCTGCTCGAGCAGCAGTTGGAGGATCGCGCTGCTCTCGGGCCGGGAGAGGCCGGCGATCTGCTCGACGTAGTAGCCGTTGACGTACAGGATCCGCTCGCCCGTCTCGGGGTGGACGCGCACCAGGGGGTGCAGCGAGGCCACCTGGCGGTCCAGCAGGTGGCGGACGTAGGCGTCGTCGCCGGGGCGGGGCTGGTAGCCGACGCCGAGCCGGTGCTCGGCGCGCAGCCCGTCGACGAACTCCCGCAGCGGCGCGGAGAGTCCGGCGTACGCCGCCGCAAGGTTCGCCCAGGTGGTGTCGCCGCCGTAGGGCGGGACGGTCTCGGCGCGCAGGATCGTGGCGGCGGGCGGGTCGACACGGGCGCCGTGGTCGCAGTGCCAGCCGCGCAGCAGGGTGTGGCGGCGGCGCCGCAGCCACTCGTCGTGCTCCATGCCGTAGCGCCCGCCCAGCTCCAGCCGGTCGGCGGTCGTCTCGATCTCGGGGACGTCCGGCGGCGAGGCCTTGCCGCGCCGCGGCAGCACCACCGGCTCCCCGAACCGCCGCGCGAGCGCCACGTGCCCGGCGTGGTCCAGCCGTTGCCCCCGGAAGAACACCACCTTCCACCGCAGCACCGCCGCCCGGATCGCGGCGACCACCGCGTCGTCGAGGTCCGCGGCCAGATCGACTCCGCTGATCTCGGCCCCGATGTACCCGGCGACCGGCCTCACCTCCACCCCGGCCTCCCGCGCCGCCTCGTCCGTCGTCCGGTTCTCCGTCGTCATGCGTGCTCCGCTGGTCGTGGGCGTGGTCCGTCCCGGAGATCGTGACAGCGATCGCCGTGCGGGGCGACACCGCGCCCACGCCTGTCACACCTCGAACTCGCGGATCACGACGTCGCGGAAGACCGCCTTGCCGTCGATGGTGAACAGCGCGAGCCCGGTGTCGACCAGGTAGGGGAACACCGCCGACGAGTGGGTGTACCGGCCGTCGTCCACGAACATCTCCACGGAGGTGCGGTCGACCAGGATCCGCAGGCGCACCCTGCGCGCGGACGCGTCGAACGGGCTGCGGCTCTCCTGCCACCTGCCCGACAGGTCCGGGGACACGCTGGGGCGTCGGTTGAGGAAGGCGTAGTCGCGGTGGACGCCGGCGTCGATGTGCCGGACGCCGTCCGGGGAACGCCGCAGCTGCAGGCCCGCGCCCGCCGCCTGGTCCCAGGTGATCTCGCAGGTCAGCTCGTACGCGGTGCCGCGGTGGTCGAGGAGGCGGGTGCCCTCCACCGCCAGGTCGCCGAGCCGTACGGTGCGCGAGACGTAGCGGTCGAGCGCGGCGACCGGCCTGGACGCCAGGTGGTACGTGCCGTCGCCCCCGCGCTCCAACGTCACCTCGCGGACGATCGAGTCGGTGCCGTTGAAGCCGTCGCTGTCGATCGTCGGCGTGATGTGGGCGTAGTCCCAGTTGTTCAGCCAGCCGATCGCGTAGCGGGTGCGCTCGTCGAGCGTGCCGCCGGCGTCCCGCTTGTCGAAGGTGACGGCCCCGTACCAGTCCCAGCCGTGGTCGAGCCACTGCGGATCGGCCGCGTCGGCGGTGAAGGCGCTGCCGTCGAAGGAGCCCGTCCAGTAGGCGTACGTGTTCGGCAGCCCGGCTCCCTTGCCGTTGGCGCTCACGCCCAGCACCCACTTCGCCGTGCCGTCCGCGGCGCGGATCCGGAACAGGTCGGGGCACTCCAGCACCCCGATGCCGCCGCGCACGAAGCCGCTCACGTACCTCCAGGACTTGAGGTCGGCGGAGTGGTAGAAGCCGACCTTGTCGTTCTCGGCGAGGGTCATCACCCACCGGCCGCGTTCCTCGTCGCGGATCACCTTCGGGTCGCGGAAGTCGCGCACGCCGGGGTTGGGCAGCACCGGGTCGGTGCCGTGCGGGGTGAACGTGCGGCCGCCGTCGGTGGAGTAGTACAGGTACTGGGCCTGGTCGGCCGGGCCGTCGTGCGGGGACATGGTGGCCAGGACGACGACCGCGCCCGCGCCGAAGCCCGCCGTGTTCCCGCTGTCGACCACCGCCGAGCCCGACCAGACGTCGCCGTTGGGGGTGGTGTCCTTCGGCACGGCGATCCCCTGGTCGGTGAAGGAGACCAGGTCACGGCTGGTGGCCAGGCGCCAGGCGGTGCCGACCTCGCCGGTGAGGTAGTCGGCGTTGTGGAGGTAGTAGTAGTGGTACGCGCCGTCGATCCAGACCGGGCGCTGCGGGTCGTTCTTCCACTGCTCGGGGACGGTGAAGTGGTATGCGGCCCGGTAACTCGCCTGCTTCGTCCGGGGCTTGGCCGCTGCCGGGCCCGCCGCGGGCAGCAGGGTCCCGGCGGCTCCCACGGCCGACCCGGCGAACAGCGCTCTCCTGGTGATCCCGCCCATCACACTCGTTCCTCCCGTCGGTGACTTCGGCTCATGGGATCAGGACTTTCGGACCTAACTCGTTAAAGGTCAAGCGGTCGCACGCCTTGACAGGTTCTCGTCGCGCTCACATCATCTGGGGCATCAACCCACGGCTAACACGAGTTAGGCCCTTCACACGATGACCGACTCGCACCTCACCCGCCGCGCCCTGCTGCGGTACGGCGCCTACGGGGCGGGAGCCGCCGCCCTGGCGGGCACCGCCGCGAGCTGGGACCGGCTCACCGGAGCCGACATCCCCGGCCGGGACGACGGCTCCCTCGTCGTCGCCACCCTGGGCCCCGCCTACGGGCCGGAGGCCATCCGCACGCTCCAGGAGGGCTTCGCCGAGCTGCACCCCGGCATCAAGCTCCGGATCAACGCGGTCCAGGCCGTCGACTGGTCGGACTTCTTCGCGAAGATCCTCACCCAGGTCGCCGCCGGCACCGCCCCCGACCTCGTCTACGTCGCCACCGAGGGCGTGCAGCTGTTCGCGCAGCGCCTCGGCGTGGCCCTGGACAAGTGGGTGAAGCGGGACGCGGCCGAGCTGAAGGAGTACTTCACCGACGTCCACCCCTCGCTGGTGGAGTCGATGATGTACGAGGGCAGCCTCTACCAGCTGCCGGTGGAGTTCAACGCGGCCGACATGTACTTCAACCGGCAGGTGCTGAAGCGGGCGGGCGCCGCGTTCCCGCCGGCCGACTGGACCCGCGACGACTTCACGGCGCTGCTGCGGGACATGAAGAGGTCGAGCGGCTCCCGCTTCACGCCGTACTTCTGGACCAACCGGCTGTGGGGCGGCGTGGTGCCCTGGCTGTTCGCCAACGACACCAACCTGCTCGCCGAGTCGAAGGCGCCCGGCGGGCAGTGGCTGTGGGACGGCTTCTACCCGGCCGGGCAGCGCGTGGGCCGCGGCGGCGGTTTCCGCTGGACGACGCCGCAGGCCACGCACGACCGGGTGGAGGAGGTCTACGACTACCTGGCCTCGCTCATCCAGGAGGGCCTGTGCACCCGCCCCGAGGGCGGCAACGGACAGAACCTCATCGGCGTGTTCTCCACCGGCCGGGTCGGCGTCACCCCGGCGGGCGGCTTCTGGGCGGGCGGACTGCACCTTGCGGGCATGGATCGCGACGGGTTCGACGTGCAGTACTTCCCGCGCTGGCGCACCCAGCGCATGCAGTACGGCGCGGCGGGCTACGCGCTGCTGCGCACCTCGACGATGCAGGACGAGGCGTGGGAGTTCATCAAGTACGCCGCCCGCAGGGACACCCTGGACCGGCTGTTCGCCACGAACCAGACGACCCCGGCCCGCCGCTCGCTGCTGACCGCCGAGCGCTACGAGAAGACCGGCCCGGCGCACTGGCCGGTCTTCTACGACACCCTCGACCGGTTCCCCGACACGGGACCGATCCCGGCGCCGCCGCAGGTCGCCGAGGTCGAGCAGGTGCTGCTGAAGCACACGGGCACGGCGTTGGCCTCGCCGCGCTCGGTGCGTCCCGCGCTGCGCCGGATGCAGGGCGATCTGGAGAAGGCCATGGAGCGTGAGGTATGACGAACACCCAGATACCGCCCGCACGGGCCGCCCGGCCCGGGACGCCGCCGTCCCCGGCGGCACAGCGGCCCCCGGCGCGCGACCGCGGCACCCGGCTGCTCGCCACGCTGTTCCTGGCCCCGACGATCGTCGGCATCGTCGTCTTCACGGTCGTGCCGATCATCGGCTCGGTCGTGCTGAGCCTCTTCCACTGGAACGTGATCGACTCGCCGTCCTACGCCGGGCTCTCCAACTACGGCGAGGTGTTCGGCGACGAGACCGTGCTGGTGTCCTTCCGCAACACGCTGGTGTTCATGGTGCTCGCGGTGGCGCTGCAACTGCTCGTCGCGCTGGTGCTGGCCCTGGCCGTGAACGGGCGCATGCCCGTGTGGCTGCGGTCGGTGTTCCGTTCGGCGTTCTTCTTCCCGCTGGTGCTGTCCGCCGCGTCCATCTCGGTGGTGATGAAGTACCTGTTCAACCAGGACTTCGGGGTGGTCAACTGGCTGCTCGGCTTCGTCGGGATCGCGCCGGTGCCCTGGCTGACGTCGGAGAACGCGGCCATGGCGACGGTGGTCCTGGTCTACGTCTGGCAGCAGTTCGGCTTCTCGTTCCTGCTGTTCGTCGGCGGGCTGAACAACATCCCCAAGGAGATCCACGAGGCCGCCGCCCTGGACGGCGCGACGGGCCTGCGCAAGCACCTGTCCGTCACCCTGCCGCTGCTGTCGCCGACCCTGCTGGTCGCGTCCGTCGTCGGCATCATCAACGCGCTCCAGGTCTTCGAGCAGCCCTACGTCCTCACCAACGGCGGGCCGGGCGACGCCACCCGCACGGTCGTGATGGTCATCTACGAGAACGCCTTCGAGCAGCTCCGCTTCGGCGAGGCGTCCGCGGTGGGTGTGCTGCTGTTCGTGCTGATCATGGCGGTCACCGCCCTCCAGTTCCGGCTCAGCCGGCGTTTCGTCCACTACCAGTGAGCCGGGTGAGTCCTCCCATGAGCCAAACAACCCTGTCCTACGGCCGCGTGCGGCACGGGCTGGCGCCCTGGGCGCGGATCGCCGGGCTGACCGTGTGCGCGCTGCTCACGCTCGGCCCGGTGGTGTGGACCGTCTCCACCTCGCTGCGCACCCCCGCCGAGGCGTTCGACCTGCCGCCGCAGCTGATCCCCACCAACCCCTCCACCGAGGCCTACCGCGGGGTGTTCGACCAGATCGACGTGTGGCTGCTGGCGCTGAACTCCACGCTGGTCACGGGCCTGATCGCGATCGGCCAGATGATCACCGCGGGGCTGGCCGGTTACGCCTTCGCCCGGCTGGAGTTCCGCTTCAAGAAGCCGCTGTTCGGCCTGGTCCTGGCCACCATGATGGTGCCGCTGCAGGTCACCATCGTGCCGGTGTTCCTGGTGCTGAAGTCGATGAGCCTGACGGACACCCTGCTCGGGTTGATCATCCCGGCGTTCCCGACCGCCTTCGGCACGTTCCTGATGCGGCAGTACTTCCTGGGCATGCCCAAGGACCTGGGCGAGGCGGCCATGCTGGACGGGGCCGGGCCCTGGCGGACCTTCCGGTCCGTGTACGCCCCGCTGGCCGCGCCCGGCCTCGCGATCGTCGGTGTCCTGGCCTTCAACTACCACTGGAACGAGTTCTTCCGGCCGCTGATCCTGGAGACGTCGGGCCAGAACTACACGTTGCCGCTGGGGCTGGTCTCGCTCCAGGGCAACCTCGGCACCGGCTCCATCTCCGTCGTCCTCGCCGGTGTCGTGCTCTCCATGATCCCCGCCGTCCTCGTGTTCGTCGTCGGCCAGCGCCCTCTGCGCGAGGGCATCACGTCCGCTGGAGTCAACCGTTGAGCCTCGCCGCTCCCCCGCAGGACCCGCACGCCCCGCGCTTCCGGGTCCGTCCGCCCGCCCACTGGATGAACGACCCGAACGGTCCCTTCCGCTGGCGCGGCCGCTACCACCTCTTCTACCAGCACAACCCGGACGCCCCGGTGCACGCCAACGTCCACTGGGGCCACGCCTCCAGCCCTGACCTCGCCCGCTGGGAGCACCACCCGATCGCGCTCACTCCGGCGCCGGGCGGCCCGGACGAGGCGGGCTGCTGGTCGGGGTGCGTCGTCGACGACGCGGGCGTGCCGACGGCCGTCTACACCGGGGTCGACCGGCACCACACCGGCCTCGGCGCGGTCTGCCTGGCCCGGGCGGCGGACCCGGACGACCCCGCGCTGACCGAGTGGACCGCCCTGCCCACGCCGGTGGTGACGGGCCCGCCGGAGGGCCTGGACGTGGTCATGTTCCGCGACCCGTTCGTCTTCCGGCACGAGGGCCGGCGCTGGGCACTCGTCGGCGCGGGCCACGGCGACGGCACTCCGTCCGTCCTGCTGTACGACTGCGACGACCTGACCGACTGGCGGTTCGCCGGGGTGCTCCTGGACGGCCACGACCCGGCCGCCCGAGCGGCGTTCGGGGACCGGGCCACCGGCTGGGAGTGCCCGCAGCTGTACGCGACCAGCGGAGGTGAGTGGGTGCTGGTCGTGTCGCTGTGGGACGGCCATCCGTGGACCACCGGATACCTGACGGGCCATCTCGACACCGACCTGCGCTTCTCCGCCCGCGCGGGCGGCCGGCTCGACCACGGCCGCGACTTCTACGCCCCGGCCGTGCTCCAGGAGCCGGACCGGGCCCTGATGTGGGGCTGGTCCTGGGAGGCCCGGGACCAGGGCGACGCCGACTGGGCCGGGGTGCTGACCGCTCCCCGCGTCGTCGACGTCCACCCGGACGGGGCGCTGCGCGTGAGCCCGGCCCCCGAGCTGGA
Source organism: Streptomyces sp. Go-475 (assembly GCF_003330845.1). GTDB lineage: Bacteria > Actinomycetota > Actinomycetes > Streptomycetales > Streptomycetaceae > Streptomyces. The sequence continues at coordinate 153,347 of NZ_CP026121.1, forward strand.
CCGGCTGCGCGCCGCCGAGCCGTTCGTCACCGCGCCCGGCCGGACCGCACTCCCCGCGGCCTACGACCTGACCGTCTCCGCGCGGGAACGGACCGCCGTGAGCCTGCTGCGCTCGGCCTCGGGCGCCGAGCTGACGGTCCTGCTGGACCCGGGCGAGGGCACGGTGACCCTGGAGCGGGACGCCTGGCCGCGCACGGCGGCCGGGGCGCCCGTCGTCGCCCAGGTGCCCCCGGTGGCAGAGCTCACCGTTCGTGTCCTGGTCGACGGCTCCCTGTACGAGCTGTTCGTCGGCGACCGGGCCACGGTCACCGAGCGCGTCTACCAACGGGCCGACGACGTCAGGGTGTTGGACGTTTCCCAGCCGGACGCGACCGTCACCGGATGGGAGCTGGTCCCACCGACGCGCGGCTGATCACCGGGCAGGCCAGGCGCCGCACGGTGGCGGGCGGCGTCCGGCCGGTGGCGATCGCGTCCAGCAGGAGCCGGGCGGCGGCCTCTCCCATGGCCCGGTGGGGCAGGGCGACGGTGGTCAGGGGCGGCGCGAGGTACGCGGCCATGTGCTCCTGGTCGTCGTAGCCCACCACCGACAGCTCGCCGGGTACGGCGATCCCGAGCCGGGTCGCGGCGTGCAGGACGCCCGCCGCGACCCGGTCGTTGTACGCGAAGATCCCGGTGGGCCGCCGCTCGGCCGGCGCCCCGTCGAGCAGGCGCGCGGCGCCCTCGTACCCGCCGGAGATCTCCCCGCCGGTGCGCACGACCCAGTCCCTCGGCACGGTGATGCCCTCGGCGCGCAGCGCGTCGCGGAAGCCGCGCAGCCGCTCCACCGAGGCGATGTCGTCCTGCCCGCCGACGAGCGCCACGCGCCGGTGCCCCCGCTCCAGCAGCAGCCGGGCCGCCGTACGGCCGCCCGCGCGCTCGGCGGGGATGACGGCGGGCAGGGAGTCGTCCTCGGGCAGGCAGTTGGCCAGCACGGAGTGGGTGCGGTGCAGGCCCTCGGGGACGCGGACGCGGCGCAGGGACATGGCCGCGTAGATGATGCCGTCGACCCGCCGGTCGAGGAGTTCGGCGACCGCCGCGTCCTCCTTGGCCGGGTCGCCGCCGGAGTCGACGGTGAGGACCAGGTGCTCCCCGGCCCAGGCGGTGTCCATCGCGCCGCGCAGCAGCCGCCCGGCGAACGGGGAGGAGGCGATCTCGTCGGTGACCAGGCCGATCACGGCCGTACGGCTGCGGCGCAGGCCGCGCGCGACGGGGTCGGGCCGGTAGCCGAGCTGGGCGGCGGCCTGCCGGATGCGTTCCTGCGTGGCGGGCGAGAGGTTGCCCTCGGCGCGGCCGTTGAACACGAAGGAGACCGCGGTGTGCGACACCCCGGCGAGCCGGGCCACGTCCCGCGAGGTGGGACGCCCCGATCCCGTCGCCGGCTTCCGCCCCGCGCTGCCCATGCCGTCCGCCGTCCTCATCCCCCACCTGTCCGGTTGATCATTGCTCACCCTATCCGTGACGCTGGAGGGACGACACAGTCAACGGGAAGGTCCGACGGTGATCAGCATCCCGACGCACACGCTCAACGACGGTACGACGCTCCCCGCCCTGGGCCTGGGCACCTGGCCGCTCGGCGACGACGAGGCGCAGGCGGCCGTCCTCTCGGCCCTGGAGGCGGGCTACCGCCTGATCGACACGGCGACGAACTACCGCAACGAGACGGGGGTCGGCCGTGCCGTGGCCGCCGGCGTGGTGCCGCGCGAGGAGATCGTCGTGACGACGAAGCTCCCGGGCCGCCACCACGGCTACGAGGAGACCCTCGCCTCCTTCGAGGAGTCCCGGGCCCGCCTCGGCGTGGACTACGTCGACCTGTACCTGATCCACTGGCCGCTGCCGCGCGTGGACCGCTACGTCGACTCCTGGAAGGCCATGATCAAGCTGCGCGAGGAGGGTCTCGTGCGGTCGATCGGCGTCTCGAACTTCACGGCCGGGCACATCGAGCGGCTGGAGAAGGAGACCGGGGTGCTGCCCTCGGTCAACCAGATCGAGCTGCACCCCTACCTGCCGCAGGAGGAGCTGCGCGCCTTCCACGCGGGCAAGGGCATCGTCACCGAGAGCTGGAGCCCGCTGGGCCGGGGCACGCCCCTGCTGCGGGACCCGGCCGTGGCGCGGATCGCCGAGGCGCACGGGGTGACGCCCGGGCAGGTCGTGCTGCGCTGGCACACGCAGCTCGGCGCGGTGCCCGTTCCGAAGTCGGCGAGCCCCGAGCGGCAGCGCGCCAACCTCGACGTCTTCGGCTTCGAGCTGAGCGAGGACGAGATGACGGCCGTCGCGGACCGGGCGCACCGGCGGGTCGGCGGGGACCCCGAGGTGCACGAGGAGTTCTGACGGGTACCCGGGCCCGCGAGGCAGGAAGGAGCCGCACGTGGCCGACCGGGACCGGCTGCGGGACTACCGCGGCAAACGCGACTTCGACCGGACCGGCGAGCCACGGGGCAGCGGTGCCGCCGCAGCGGACCGGCCCCGGTTCGTGGTGCAGATCCACGACGCGAGCACGATGCACTTCGACTTCCGCCTCCAGGTGGACGACGTGCTGAAGTCCTGGTCGATCCCGAAGGGCCCCTCGGCGGACCCGAAGGACAAGCGGCTGGCCGTGCCCACGGAGGACCATCCGCTGGAGTACGAGGAGTTCGAGGGCGTCATCCCGCGGGGCGAGTACGGCGGCGGCACGGTGATCGTCTGGGACCACGGCACGTACGAGCCGCTCAGCCACGACCGCGAGGGGCGGCCCGTCGACTTCGCCGAGTCGCTGGAGCGCGGGCACGCCACGTTCCGGCTGCGCGGCTCCAAGCTGCACGGAGACTACGCCCTCACCCGTTTCCGCGGCGACCGGGACGGCGACGGCGAAGAGGCCTGGCTGCTGGTGAAGCGGGCCGGGGGCGGATCCCGCACCCACGGCGCCCCGGATCCCCGGCGCGCGCGTTCGGCCAAGTCGGGCCGCACCCTCGCCCAGGTCGCGGCGGACGCGGCCGGGGAGTGAGGCGGCCCCGTTGTCCCTGCCGAAGGGCGGAGCCGTGGGACGCCCCTAGGTCGTGTCCCCGATGCCTTTCCGGGTGGTTCCCGATGGTGTGAGGGCCGGCCACTTGGTGAGCTGATCCCATGAGCCATCAGCAGTCGTCCCGCCGTCCGCTCCTCGTCTCCCTCGTCGCCGTCCTGGGACTGCTCGCCGCCGTCCCCTCCTGTGCGGCCGACCCCCCTCCGCCGCGATTACACGTGAAGCAACAGGCCGCGCACACCAGGACCCAGGCCGTCCTGGACGAGATCGTCGCGCAGGGCACGCCCGGAGTCATCGCCCAGGTACGCGACCGCAACGGGGTCTGGGCCGGACGGGCCGGTGTCCGCGCGCTCGGCACGGAGCGGCCTCGGAGCACGCACGAGAGGTTCCGCATCGCCAGCGTGACCAAGACCTTCACCGCCACGGTGCTCCTGAAGCTCGAAGCCGAGGGGAAGCTGTCGTTGGACGACAGCGTGGCCCTGTGGCTGCCGGGAGTGGTGCACGGCAAGGGGTACCGGCCCGCGCACATCACCGTGCGGCACCTGCTCAACCACACGAGCGGAATCTTCGACTACAACATGGACGAGGGCTTCCGCGCCCGGTACGCGGGGGACGAGTTCGAGCGGAACCGCCACGTCAGGTGGTCGCCGCGCGAGCTGGTGGACATCGCCCTGCGCCACCCTCCGAACTTCCAGCCGGAGCAGGGCAGCAGGCCCGGCCGGCCCGGCAGGTGGGACTACTCGGACACCAATTACCTCCTCGCCGGCATGGTCATCGAGAAGGCCACCGGCCGCAGCTACGCGCACGCGGTCGAGCGCCTCGTCATACGGCCCCTCGGTCTGCGCGGCACGAGTGTGCCGGGCGCATCGCCCCGGCTGCCCGCACCGCACGCGAGGCACTACTCCACGCTGTTCGAGGACGGGCCGCGGGCGACGGTGCGTGACGTCACCGAGTTCAGCCCCACCGTCGCCTTCTCCGCAGGACAGATGATCTCGACGGTCGGCGACGTCAACAGGTTCCTGTCCCGGCTGCTCGCCGGTGACCTGCTGCCGCCCGCCCAGCAGCGGCAACTGCTCGACGCCGTCCCCGTCGACGGGGACAAGGGGCATGGCGGTCCGCAGGACGTCTACGGCCTGGGCCTGCGGCACTTCGAGCTCGCTCAGGGCTGCTGGGCCTGGGGCCACGGCGGCATGATCCCCGGCTCCGCGACCCGCGCCCTGGCCTCGGCGGACGGCCGGCAGGCCATGACCATGAACCGCAACGGCGACTGGGGCGAGCAGCGCCTGGAGGACGCGGCCGTCGCGGCGGAGTTCTGTACCCCGGACAGCGTGGACGCGTCCTGACGGCGTGAGAGGACCAGGGCTCCGTCAGGACCAGGGCCGGCAGCGGCACCGGCGGCCGTCGCTCACGCGCCCCGGGCCGGTCAGAACAGTGGTGTGAGCGACTGCTCGCACCAGATCGTCTTGCCGCGGGTGGTCTGCCGGCTGCCCCAGCGCTGGGTGAGCTGGGCGACCAGCAGCAGGCCGCGGCCGCCCTCGTCGTCCTGGTGCGCCCGCCTCAGGTGCGGGGAGGTGGAACTGCCGTCGGACACCTCGCAGATGAGCGTCTGGTCGCGGATCAGACGGAGCTGGATGGGCGCGGCGCCGTACCGGATCGCGTTGGTGACCAGCTCGCTGACGACGAGTTCGGTGACGAAGGCCGTCTCGTCCAGGCCCCAGGCGGTCAGCTGGTCGGTGGCGGCCTGGCGGGTGGCGGCCACCTGCGCGGGGTCGGGCGTCACGTCCCAGGTGGCGACCTGGTCCGCGCCGAGCGCCCGGGTGCGGGCCAGCAGCAGCGCCACGTCGTCGCTGGGCTCCTCCGGCAGGACGGCCTTGAGCACGGTGTCGCACAGGGCGTCGAGCGAGTCGGCGGGCACGGTCAGGGCGCGGCACAGCTCGTCGGTGACGTGGTCGACGTCGCGGTAGCGGTCCTCCACGAGGCCGTCGGTGTAGAGAGCGACGACGGAGCCCTCGGGCAGCTGGAGCTCCGTCGCCTCGAACGGCAGCCCTCCGACGCCCAGCGGGGGCCCCGCGCTCATGGGGATCAGCCGGGTGGAGCCGTCGGGCAGCACGAGGGCGGGGGCGGGGTGCCCGGCGGCGGCCAGGTTCAGGCGGCGCGTGACGGGGTCGTAGACGGCGTACAGGCAGGTCGCGCCGAGTTCCGGGACCTCGTCGCCCTGGTCGTCGGAGGCGAGGTGCGTGACCAGGTCGTCGAGGTGGGTGAGGAGTTCGTCCGGCGGCAGGTCCACGTCGGCGAGGGTCCGTACGGCCGTGACCAGCCGGCCCATGGTCGCCGAGGAGGGGATGCCGTGGCCGACGACGTCCCCGACGACCAGGGCGACCCGGCTGCCCGAGAGCGGGATGACGTCGAACCAGTCGCCGCCGATGCCGGCCGCCGAGCCGGAGGGCAGGTAGCGGTGGGCGACCTCGACGGCGGCCTGGCCGGGCAGGCCCTTGGGGAGCAGGCTGTGCTGGAGGGCCAGGGCGGTGGTGCGCTCACGGGCGAAGCGGCGGGCGTTGTCGACGCAGACGGCGGCCCGGCTGGCGAGTTCCTCGGCGAACACGGCGTCGTCGTCGGCGTAGTCGTCCGGCTGGTGGATGCGCACGGCGACGGCGACACCGAGGGTGGTGCCGCGGGCCCGCAACGGCACCGCCATCATCGAGTGGGCGCCCAGCCGGTAGGGGCGTCCGCCGGGGGCGCGCGCGTTGCGCTCGGCGACCCAGCGCATGAACGCCGGCTCCCCCGCCTGGCTGAGGATCGCCCGGCCCTCCCGCATGGCCCGGGCGATCGGCGAGAACGAGGGGTAGACGTCCACTTCTCCCAGGTGGACGGCGGCTTCCGGGGTGCCCTCGGTGACGGAGCCGTGGGCGACCCGCCGCAGCGTGACCTCCTCGGCGGACGCCGCAGGCGGCTCGTCCGCGCCGAGGACCCAGTCGAAGAGGTCGACGCTCGCGAAGTCCGCGAACCGGGGCACCATGACCTCGGTCAGCTCCTCGGCGGTGCGCACCACGTCCAGGGTGGTGCCGATGGCCGCCGCGGCCTCGTTGAGCAGGGCCAGCCGCTGCCGGGCCCAGTACTGCTCGGTGCTGTCGAAGGCGGCCAGGGCGGTGCCCACGAGTTCCCCGGAGCTGTCCCGGACCGGCCACATCTCGGTGACCCAGGCGTGCTCCCGGTTCAGGGCCGGTGCGCCGGTGTAGCTCTCGTACCGCAGGGGCCGGCCTGTCTCGACGACGTGGCGCAGGTGCCAGTTGAAGCCGCGGCTGTACTCCGCCTCCTCGACGGTCTCCGGGAAGTGCCGGCCGAGCAGGGTCTCCTCGGAGACGCCCATCACGTGGCAGGCGGCCTCGTTGAGCCGCAGGTAGCGCTGGCCGGTGTCGAAGACGGACATGGACATGGACGCCTGCTGGAACGCGCGGCCGGCGAGGGAGGTCTCGTCGGGGCCGGGTGGCGCGGCGGTGATCACGAATCCGTCGGGTTCCCCGTGCCGGCCGGTCACGGCGCACGCTCTGACCCGGACCCCGACGAGGTAGCCGTCGCGGTGCCGCACCATGACGGTGCCCGAGCGCGCCGACACCGCCTCGGGCGGCACGTCCTCGGCGAGCAGTTCCCGTACGGGCCGGCCCACGGCCTCCTCGGCCGGATAGCCGGTCACGCTGCCGGGCACCCTCGCTCCACCCCGTCACTGTGCCGCGGGCGTCGATGATCGCAGCAGCGGAGGCGTCCTCCATATCGTCCAGGATTATCCCTTTGCGGCTCTCTATCAACCGCGACGCCGCGTTCGTGGCGGTGTCAGGTCCGATGGGCGCGGAGCGCGGCGAGCGCCCGGTCGGCGTGGGCGTTCATGCGCAGTTCGCTGCGGACGACGTCGAGGACGGTGAAGTCCCGCGCTATGACGAAGGTGGTCCGCTTGGTGGGCGCCAGGGAGAAGCCGCGCCGCACGCCGAACCGCTCGCGGACGGTGCCGTCGGCGTCGGACAGCAGCGGCATGCCGAGGCCGTGCCGGCCGGCGAACTCCCGCTGCCGCTCGACGGGGTCCCCGCTGATGCCCACCGGGCGGGCACCGACGGCGGCGAACTCGGCGGCGAGATCGCGGAAGTGGCAGGCCTGCGCGGTGCAGCCGGGGGTCAGGGCGGCGGGGTAGAAGAAGAGCACGACCGGGCCTTCGGCGAGCAGTCCGGACAGGGTGCGCTCGGTGCCGGTCTCGTCGGGCAGGGCGAAGTCCTCGGCCTTGTCCCCGGTCTCCACGCGCGCGGTCACGACCGGCCCTCCGCGGCACGTGCGACACCGCGCGCCCAGAGCACCAGGGGCACCTGCAGGGGCAGCCGTCCGAAGGCCGCGGCCTTCTGCGGCGCGGGGCGGTGGCGCCAGTCGGCGGCCATCTTCACGTTGGCGGGGAACACCGCGACGAAGAAGGCCGCGGTGGCCAGGGCGGCCGCCTTGCGGGTGCGCGGCCGGGCGAGGCCCGCGGCGAGTGCGAGCTCGGCGGCGCCGCTGGCGTAGGTCCAGGCCCGGGGCGTGCCCGGCAGTCCGCCCGGGATGGTCGCGTCGAAGGGGCGGGGAGCGGCGAAGTGGGCGACCCCCGCGGTGGCCAGCAGGCCGGCGAGCAGCAGGGGCGAGCGTTCGGACCGGGGCACGGTTCCTCCTCTGATGGCCTGCCGCGCGATATTACTGGACGGTAGGCAGGTCAGTTCGACGGGCCCCGCGGACGCCGCTGGTGGGCGCCGGGCGTACAGCCGAAGGAGCGGCGGAAGACGTCGATGAACGCGCTGGCGGAGGACCAGCCGCAGCGGTGGGCGACGGCCGTGACGGGCAGGCCGTCGGCCAGCATCCGCAGGGCGTGGTAGAGCCGCGACTGGGTGCGCCACTGCGGGAACGTCATGCCGAACTCGGCGCGGAAGAGACGGCTGAGGGTGCGCTCCCCCACCCCGGTCGCGGCGCCGAGCGCGGCGAGGGTGCGCGGGTCGGCCGGGTTGTCGTGGACGAGCGCGCAGACGGCGGCCAGCCGCGGGTCGGCGGGGGTGGGCAGGCGCAGGGGCTGGTGCGGCGCGAGGCGCAGCTGGTCGCGCAGGACGGCGCGCAGCCGGCGGCGCTCGGGGCTGTCGTCGCCGGGGTCGCGGGTGCGGGCGAGGATCAGCTCGCGCAGCAGGGGGCTGACGGCGAGGACGGCCGGGTGGTCGAGGCCGAGGGGGTTGTCGTCGGCGGGCAGGCCGACGAGGTGCAGGTCGAGGCGGCCGTGGGCGCGGTGGGCGTGCACGGTGCCGGCGGGGACCCAGATGGCGCGGGTGCCGGGCGCGAACCAGGTGCCGGCGTCGGTGGTGACCTCGACGACGCCGGAGCCCGCGTGGACGATCTGGTGGTCGTCGTGCCGGTGGGCGTCGATGCGGTCGCCCGCGGTCAGTCGCTGGACACGGGTCGGCGCCGTGGGCGTGTGGCGGATGTTCGGCACAGTCCGGCAGATTATCGGAAGCGGGCCGGGCCCTCCCCCGGCGACGATCGCCGGGTGACCGCTTCGAGACATGACCGACCCGTCCTTCTGATGTCCCTGGGACACGCCTGCGTGGACGTGTACCAGGGAGCCGTGGCCGCTCTGGTGCCGTACTTCGTCGCGGAGCGGGCCTACTCCTATGCCGCCGCCTCGGGCCTGGTCCTCGCCGCGTCGCTGCTGTCGTCGCTGGTGCAGCCGCTGTTCGGGGTGCTCACCGACCGGCGGGCGATGCCGTGGCTGCTGCCGCTGAGCGCGCTGACGGCCGGGGCCGGTGTCGCCCTGTGCGGGGTGACCGGCTCCTACGCGGCGACCCTGGCGGTGGTCGCCGTGTCCGGGATCGGCGTGGCCGCCTACCATCCGGAGGCCGCCCGGGTGGCCAGGGCCGTCGCGGGCGGCCGGCACGCGGGGATGGGCTGGTTCTCCTTCGGCGGCAACGCCGGTTTCGCCCTGGCGCCCTTGCTGGTCCTCGCCGTCATGACGGTGGGCGGGCTGCGTGCCTCCCCCCTGCTGGTCGTTCCGGCGCTGGCGGGCGCGGCGCTGTGCGCGGCGGCGGTGCGTGCGGCCGGGCGCGGCACCGAGGGTGCCCGTGCGCCCGTCGCCGGGGGCCGGGACGACTGGGCGTCCTTCCTGCGGCTGTCCGGTGCGGTGGTCTGCCGCTCGGTGGTGTTCGTCGGCCTGAGCGCGTTCGTCTCGCTGTACGTGCGCGAACGCGCCGGCGGCGGGGAGCCGGCCGGCACGGCGGCACTGTGCGTGCTCTACGCCGGGGGCGCGGTGGGGACGCTGGCCGGGGGCCGGCTGGCCGAGCGGTACGGGCGGCTGGCGGTGGTCCGCCGGTCGTACGCCCTGACGGTCCCGGCGGTGGCCGGTCTGGTCCTGGTGCCCGGGCCGCCGGTGTACCTGTTCGTGGCGCTGACGTCGGCGGGCCTGTACGTGCCGTTCTCGCTGCACCTCACCCTGGGCCAGGACTTCCTGCCCCGGCGGGTGGGCACCGCGAGCGGTGTCACGCTGGGCCTGACGGTGAGTGTCGGCGGCCTCGCGGCTCCCGTGCTCGGGGCACTGGCCGACGCGACCTCGCTGCGGACGGCCCTCTTGCCGCTGATCGCGCTGCCCGCGCTGGGCCGGCTGCTGCTGTGCCGGCTGCGCGAGCCCGCGCAGCCGGGCCGTGCGGCCACCGAACGGGCGGATCCACGTGACGCGGCGGCGCGGTGAACCGGGGTCGGGCCCCCGCCGCAAGGCCGGCCCTGAATCGGGCCTTGCGGCAAGGCCAACTGGGGGCTCAGGCCTTGCCCGCCGGGGCGGCCCGGGGTTCGGGCTCCTCGTCGACGGCGTGGGCGAGGAAGTCGTCCACCATGCGGTGGAAGAGCGTGGCGAGCTGCCGCAGGTCCTCGGGCGACCAGTCGGACAGGGCCAGCTGCATGCCGCGGACCCCCGCCTCACGGATCTTGTCGATGGCCTGCGCCCCGGCCTCGGTGAGCTCGATGCGCTGGGCGCGGCGGTCGTCCGGGTCGGGGACGCGGGTGACGTGGCCGGACTTCTGCAACTGCTGCACCGTCCGCGTGACGTGCGAGGCCTCCACGCCCAGCCGGGCGGCGAGCTCCCCGGGCCGCAGCGGCTCGGAGTCGGCGATCTGCCGCAGCAGCGCGACGGCGGCACGGTCGAGCGGCACGCCCGCCAGGGCCATCAGCCGGTCGTGCCGGCGGGCGCGCGTGCTCAGGTAGGTGATGCGGGTGAGCGCACGCTCGATCTCGGCGACGTCCGGGGAGGGAACGTCGGGGAGCGGTGGTGTGGACATGGAGCCACTCTAGCATCTACTTGCGTAACTCAAGTAAATCGAGCCGCTCACTCCACCGGCCGGATCGCGGCGGCCGGACGGATCGCCGCGGCCTCGCGCACCTCCGCCGGCGAGTCCACCGCGGGCCGCTCCCCCGCCGACGCCGTTCAGGGGAAAGACGCACCGAACGCGCGTGGCCGGGCACCGGCGCGTCGAGACCTCACCCGTGGACCTGCCGCTGATCCCGCCCATGCTCGCCACGCCCGGCACCCTGCCGCCCGCCGCACAGGACGCGCGCTGGGCCTACGAGACCAAGCAGGACGGCCAGCGCGTGGTGGTCTACCTCCCCGGGGACGGCGGCGTGCTGCTGCGGGCCCGGTCCGGCGAGGACATCACGGCCGCGTACCCGGAACTGCGCCCGCTCGGCACCGCACTCGGCACCACGCCCGCCGTGCTCGACGGGGAGGTCCTGGCCCTGGACGCGCAGGGCCGCGCGAACTTCCAGTTGCTGCAGTCCCGCATGGGCCTGGCCCACGCGCCCGCCCGGGCGGCACGGCGGGCGGCGGAGGTGCCGGTCCATCTGGTGCTGTTCGACCTGCTGCACCTGGAGGACCGCTCCCTGCTCCGGCTGCCCTACGCGCGACGCCGCGCGGCGCTGGAGGACCTGGGCCTCGCCGGGCCGTCCTGGTCGACGCCGGCCGCGCTCGTCGGCCACGGCGCCGAGGCCCTGCGCGCCACCCGCGAGCACGGTCTGGAGGGGCTGGTCTGCAAGCGGCTGGACTCGGTGTACGAGCCGGGCGTGCGCTCCCGGGCCTGGATCAAGATCCGGAACATGCGCACCGAGGACGTCCTGATCGGCGGCTGGCAGCCCGGCAAGGGGCGGCTCACCGGCCTGCCCGGCGCGGTGCTGGTCGGGCAGCGGGCCGCGGGGCGGCTGCGGTACGTCGGGAGCGTGGGGACCGGCTGGAGCGAGGCCGAACGGACCGAACTGGCCGGGCTGCTGCGGGCCGCCGCGACCGGCGTCTGCCCCTTCGACCCCGCCCCGCGCGCTCCCGGCGCCCACTGGGTCGTGCCCCGGCTGGTCGGCGAGGTCCGCTACAGCACCCGGACCCGGGAGGGCCTGCTGCGGCAGCCGTCCTGGCTGCGGCTCCGGCCGGATCTCGCGCCCGAGGAGGCGGCGGCCGACATCCCGGACGACATGGTCTGAAACGGCGGCCGACGCCAACTGTTGGGCGTTGATTCACCGTTGGGATCCCCCGCCCCTCTTGGCATGGACGCGCTCAACCTGGAAGCTGAACCTCCCTTTCCCCCACAGCCGTTGGGCTGCGCCCGGACCAAGGAGGACGCAGTGTCGTCACGCCCGTTCGCCCACCGCAGGAGATGGCTCACCGGAGCGGCCGGTGCCGCCGCCCTCGTGCTCGCCCTCCCCGCCACGGCCTTCGCCGCCCCGCCGCGGGCGCTGCCCGCCCACGCGGACTCGCTGGAGCAGACGTACCAGCCCGCCTACGACTACGACACCGACGGCTGCTACTCCACGCCCGCCATCGGCCCGGACGGCACCGTGAACGGCGGGCTCAACCCGACCGGCGCCCTCAACGGCGACTGCCGCGACGCCTCGGACCTGGACAACACCAACGGGTACGCGCGTTCCAAGTGCAACAACGGCTGGTGCGCCATCCTGTACGCCCTGTACTTCGAGAAGGACCAGGCCGTCGCGGGCAGCAGCATCGGCGGCCACCGGCACGACTTCGAGCACGTCGCGGTGTTCGTGCAGAACAACCAGGTCAAGTACGTGTCCACGTCCGCCCACGGCTCGTTCGACGTGCACCCCGCGTCCGAGGTCCGCTTCGACGGCACGCACCCGAAGATCGTCTACCACAAGGACGGCGCGAGCACGCACTGCTTCCGCCTGGCCGGCTCGGGCGACGAGCCGCCGGAGAACCACAAGGGCACCTGGCAGTACCCGCCGCTGGTCGGCTGGAACGGTTACCCGGCCGGGGTGCGCGACAAGCTCACGTCGTACAACTTCGGCAGCGCCAACTTCGGCCTGAAGGACGGCAACTTCGCCAACCACCTGGCGTCGGCCAAGCCGTCGGGCATCGCCTTCGACCCCTACGCGTGAGACCGGCCGGCCGGGGACCTAGGTCCCCGGCCGGTTCCGGTTTCCGCCGCGCGTCCGATCCGCCGGGGCCGGGCGGCGGCATAGCGTCCCGGCATGGACACGCACGACACGACAGGGACACTCGAAGAGGCCCTCGAACGCCTCCACGCCTCGGGCCCGGAGCGGCTCGGCAGGCTCACCAACCACGCCCCCATGGTCGTCGAGGCGCTCGCCGCGCACGGCCGGGCGGACGCCGTGCACCGCTGGCTGGACCTGTACCGGCCCAAACTGGAGGACTTCCCCCGGCCCTTCGCTCCCGTGACGGACGCCGACTGGCATGAGGCGCTCGGCGATCCACGCCGGGCCGCCGACTGGATCGAGTATTTCCGCCGCGCACTCGCCGAACAGCCCTGGCGGGACGTCCTGGCCGTCTGGTGGCCGCGCCTGCTGCCCGGGATCTACGGCGGCTCCACGCACCCCGTCATCCGCGTCGGCCACGCCGTACGGGCCCTGGAGACCGGGGAGAACGCGCCGCGGCTCGCCGAACTCGCCCACGGCCTGGGGTACTGGGGGGCCCGGCACCGCCCCGTGTCCGGCATCGCGCCGCTGCCCGCGCCGCCGGGTGCCGCGCGCTCACTGGACGCCGTACCGCCGATCAGCGACCCCCGGGGCGGGTTCCCCGACCGGCTGGCGGCCGTGCGGCGGCTGCCCCGGTGGGCGGACGACGTGACCGACCCGGACACCGCCCGGGCCCGCCTGACCGAGCTGGTCCGGGCCGCGACCCACCGGTACGCCACCCACGGCCACGGCGAGGAGACCATGCTCGTGCACGCGGCGACGGCGCCCAACGCCGTGCTGCGCGCCCTCCCCTCCCTGCCCCGTGAACTGTGGGCGCCGAGCCTGCACGCCGCGTGGACCGCGTCCGCGGCGGTCACCGCCATGTACGCCCCGCCCGAGCCCGTCGACCTCGTGCCCGCACCCGGCCGCACGGCGGAGGAGGTGCTGGAACAGGCCCTCGCCCACGGCGACGAGCACGTCATCAAGCTCACCGACACCGCCCTCGACGTCGGTGACGAGCGGGCCCTGGCCGCGGCCCTGCGCGCGATCGAGCTGAGCGTGCCGCTCGCCCCGAACTGACGTGCGCCGATGGGCGATCGGGGGGAGGTACGGCACCGGTGCACCCCGGGGAGGGTCTATCGTGTCCGCATGTCCGTCCCCGAACTGATCCGCATCGTCTCCCGCGACTCCCCCATGGCCCTCGCCCAGGTCGAACGCGTCCGGGCCGAGCTGGCCGCCGCCCACCCCGGAGTGCGCACCGAGGTCGTCCCGGTGAAGACCACCGGCGACAAGTGGATGGGCGACCTGTCCAAGGTCGAGGGCAAGGGCGCGTTCACCAAGGAGGTCGACGCGGCGCTGCTGGCCGGGGAGGCCGACCTCGCCGTGCACTGCGTGAAGGACGTGCCGGCCGACCGGCCGCTCCCGGCGGGCACGGTGTTCGCCGCGTTCCTCAAGCGGGACGACATCCGCGACGCCCTGATCCACCCCGGCGGGCTCACCCTGGACGAGCTGCCGGCCGGGACGCGCATCGGCACGTCGTCGGTGCGCCGGGTCGCCCAACTGGCCGCCACCCACCCGCATCTGGAGTGCGTGCCGTTCCGGGGCAACGCCAACCGGCGCCTGGCGAAGCTCGAGGCGGGAGAGGCCGACGCCCTGCTGCTCGCGGTCTCCGGCCTGGAGCGCATCGGCCGGACCGAGGTGATCAGCGAGATCCTCTCCACCGAGACGATGATGCCGCCGATCGGCGCGGGTGTCCTGGCGCTGCAGTGCCGCGAGGACGACGCCGACCTGATCGACGCCGTGAGCGGACTCGGCGATCCGGACACCTACCGGGAGACGACCGCCGAGCGCATGTTCCTGCACGTGCTCCAGGGGCACTGCAACAGCCCCATCGCCGGGTTCGCGCAGGTGGATCGCAGCGGCGAACTGTCCCTGCGCGCCTGTGTGTTCACGCCGGACGGCAAGACCCGCCTGAACGCCCACGAGTGGGCGGGCCGGCTGGATCCGGCCACGCTCGGCACCTCGGTCGCCGTGGCGCTGCTGCGGCAGGGCGCCCGCGAGATCATCGACGGCATCCCGCACTGACGGCCGCGACGCCCTGACGCCGGATCAGGCGGTGCCTTCCTCCGCCTGGTCCCGCAGGAAGACGCTCACCTGGTGCGCCAGGCTGTCGCGCACGGCGCCCTGCTGGGTCCCGGCCGGCCCCTCGTGCGCGCCGATGCCGCCCGACCAGAGCCGGCGGTCGGTCCACTCCTCCTCGACGCGCAACTGCACCTGGACGTCCACCAGGCTCAGGGACGCCTCGGCGCCGGCCGCGTACAGCACGGCGGTGGCCCGGCGCAGCGGATAGACGTCGAAGCCCTCGATGAACTGCGAGTTGCGCCAGTCGAGGAAGGCGCTCTCGCCGTCCGGGCCGATCCGTACGTCGATCTGGCCGTCCTCGAGGTGGACGCCGAGGTGCCGGCTGCCGCGGTTCTCGACCGTCACCCGGAGGCAGAAGTACGTCAGCCCGTCGGCGGCGTCGTCGCGGCCGCGGGGCGGCTCGGCCAGTTCCAGACGGTGGACGCGGACGCGCAGACCGGCATGCTCGTCGTACTCCTGCCAGTCCCCGACCACGTTCGGCTCGTACACGCTGCACCTCTCGACCTCTGGAAGCTGCTTCCTATCTGTGGTCCGAGCGGACTGTCAAATGAGCAGAATGCGCTGTGGCCAGGCAGTTCATCCCTTTTGATCGGTGATCAAGCCGTGCCCAGCGGTTATCCGGAAACAGTCGGAGAAAGCGTTTGCCGGGGCGTGCCGCACATCACTTTCCCGGGTGAAGATCAACGGGCCAGACGGCCCAGCAGGGCCGAGGCGGCGGTGACGCCGAGTGCGGCGGCCACGAGCAGCACCGCGAAGTCGGCCGCCAGATGGTGGGGCGTGCCGAGGAGGAGGCCGCGCAGGGCGTCCACCTCGTAGCTGAGCGGGTTGGCCTTGCTGACGGCCTGGAGCCAGCCCGGCATCACGGAGACCGGGTAGAGGGCGTTGGAGCCGAAGAACAGCGGCATGGTGATCGCCTGCCCGAAGCCCATGAGGCGGTCGCGGCTGAGGACGATGCCGGCGATGGTCATGGACAAGCAGGAGAAGAAGGCCGAGCCGAGGACGACGATCGCGGCGACCGCGAGCAGCCTGAGCGGGTTCCAGGTCAGGGCCACGCCCAGCACGGCGGCGATGAGCAGGACGACGAGGGCCTGGACGAGCGACTTCACGCCCGCCGCGAACGCCTTGCCCGTGATCAGCGCCGAGCGTGGGGTCGGGGTGACCAGGAGCTTGTTCAGGATGCCGGCGTCGCGCTCCCAGATGATCTGGATGCCGTAGAAGATGGCGATGAACATCGCGGACTGGGCGATGATGCCGGGCGCCAGGTAGTCGACGTAGGGGATGCCGCCGGTCGGGATGGCCCGGATGCGGGTGAAGGTCTGACCGAAGATCAGCAGCCAGAGGGCCGGCTGGACCGCGCGGGTGTAGAGCTCGGTGCGGTCGTGGCGGAGTTTCTGCAGTTCGACCGCGCACATCGCGCCGACCCGGGCGGGCAGCAGGCGCCAGCCGGCGCGGGGCCGCGGGGGTTTCAGCAGCAGGCCGATGCCGGGGGCGGGGGCGGGGTCAGCCGACGCGGCGGGCGGTGCGGCGGGTGCTTCGGACATCGCGGAAATCTCCTGCCTCGTCGTCGAGACCGCTGCCGGCCACGTCCCGGAAGACGTCCTCCAGCGTGGGCAGCGTGTCCGTGGCCGCGCCCGTGGCGCGGCGGCGTGCGCCGAGTCCCTGCCGGAGCTCGGCCGGGGTGCCGAGGGCCCGGATGCGGCCCCGGTGCATGAGGGCGACGCGGTCGCAGTACTGGTCGGCCTCGTCCATGTAGTGGGTGGTGACGAGCACGGTCATGCCGGTGGCCGCGCGGACGGCGCCGATGTGCTCCCAGACTCCGGTGCGGGCGATCGGGTCGAGGCCGATGGTGGGCTCGTCGAGGATGAGCAGGCGCGGGGCGCTGACCAGCGCCTGGGCGAGTTCGAGCCGGCGGACCATGCCGCCGGAGTAGGTGGCGGCCAGGCGGTCCGCCGCGTCGGCGAGGTCGACGGCGGCCAGGGCCTGGGCGACGCGTTCGGCGCGTTCCCGGCGGGGCACGTCGAAGACCCGGGCGAACAGGGCGACGTTCTCCCGGCCGGTGAGTCCGGCGTCGGCGGACAGCTGCTGCGGGACGTAGCCGAGCAGGCGGCGTACGGCCATGCGGTCCCCGGCGGTGTCGTGGCCGAAGACGCGGACCATGCCGGCGGGCACGGGCAGCAGGGTGGTGAGGCAGCGGATGGCGGTGGTCTTGCCGGCGCCGTTGGGGCCGAGCAGCCCGAAGACCTCGCCGGGCCGGACCGTGAGATCGAGTCCGTCGACGGCGTTGGTGTCGCCGAAGGCGTAGGTGAGCCCGGAGCAGACCACGGCGTCGGCCCGCCCCCGGTCGGTGTCCCGTGTCATGACTCCTCGGCCTCCTCGTGCAGGGTGTCGGCCAGCTTGCGCAGGGCCGGGATCGCCGCGAGCAGCGCCCGGCGGTCCGCCTCGTCGAGGCCGGCCACGTGCCGGCGCAGGAGGTCCGCGCGGCGGCGGCGCCACTCGCGCAGCCGCGTCTCGGCGGCGGGGGTGGGCAGCAGCCGGGCGGCCCGCCGGTCCGCCGGGTCGGTCTCGCGGGCCAGGTAGCCCGCCCGGGCCAGCTGGTTGACCAGGGTGGACACCGAGTTGGCCGCGAGCCCGAGCTCCCTGGCCGCGTCGGAGATGCCGATGCCGGGCCGGGTGACGACCAGGCGCAGCAGCTCCGCCTCGGCGCCGCGCAGCCGGGGGTCGGGCATCTCCCGCCGCAGGCGCCGCCGGACCAGCCGCTGGACCCCGACGAGTGCGTCGGCCAGCTCTTCGGGGAAGGTCTCCGGCTCCATGCGGCCGAGATTAGCTCTGCAACAGAGCTAATCGGGCCAAGGCGCGGTCAAGGGTGGTCAAGGGAAGTGCATTCCGGACGGTCGCGGAGCCGTGGGCCCTCGAATGCCGTATTGTCTGAATTGTTTGGTTATATCCCTGCCCGGGAATGGGCAGTGAAGTGCTTCGGACAGGAGGCACGTCCGTGGGAGCCGGCCCGCCGGGCCCCGGTGCCCTCCGAGAGGTCCGACTCCGCGCTTCCCATGGTGTCTGTCCATCCAGCACCTGCTCAGGGAGGTGCGCACCATGCGTATCGCCGGCAGCACCCGAACGCACCCCCACGACGACGCCCCCGACACCGCCGCGGCGTTCGCCCGTCTCGCGCGGCTGCCCGAGGGGCCCGAGCGCAAGGCCCTGCGCGACGAGCTGGTCGAGGCCTGGCTCCCCATGGCCGAGCGGATCGCCGTCCGCTTCCGTGGCCGCGGGGAGGCCCTGGAGGACCTGTACCAGGTGGCGGCCCTCGGCCTGGTGAAGGCCGTCGACCACTACGACCCGGCGCGCGGCAACGCCTTCGAGGCGTACGCCGTGCCGACGGTCACCGGCGAGATCAAGCGCCACTTCCGCGACCACATGTGGACGCTGCACGTGCCCCGCCGGGTCCAGGACCTGCGCAACCGGGTGCGGCACGCCGCCAAGGAGCTGTCGCAGACCACCCCGGGCCGCGCGCCGACGGTCGCCGAGATCGCCGAGTACGCCCACCTCACCGAGGGCGAGGTGCGCACCGGCATGGAGGCCCTGGAGTGCTTCTCCGCGCTGTCGCTGGAGGCGGAGATGCCCGGCACGGACGGCTACGCCCTCGGGGACGCGATCGGCGGGCCGGACCCGGCCTTCGACATCGTCGTCAACCGCGTGGCGGTCAAGCCCTGTCTGGAGGCGCTGCCGGAGCGCGAGCGGATCATCCTCTACCTGCGGTTCTTCAAGGGCATGACGCAGAGCCGCATCGCGGAGCAGCTCGGCATCTCGCAGATGCACGTCTCCCGGCTGCTCAGCAGTTGCTTCGCCCATCTGCGTGAGGAACTGCTCAGCGACGCCCGCTGAGCACCGGGCCCATGGAGCACGGGGCCAGGGGGAGCCGGCGCCGCCGGAGGATCACCCCTCCGGCGGCGTTCCCGGGAGTTCCGGCGGTGTGCCGGGGATCTGGGTCGGTCCTGCGCGGTCGAGGGCGTCCTCCAGTTCGGCCCGTATCTCCTCGGGCATCACGCCGGTGCGCCCCCAGCCGATGATCAGTTCCGCGACGTTGCGCAGCTTGATGTTGGTGTGCTGGGAGACCTCCTTCAGCACCGCCCATCCCTGGTCGGGCGAGACCCGGCCGAGCGCCACGACCATCCCGATCGCCTGGTCCACGACGGCGTGGGAGACGACCGCCTCCTTCAGCTGCTGGACTTCTTCCTGCAGCTCGAAGATCCGCTCCGAGCCCCCGTCCGTGGGCATGGTCACCTCCGGGTCCGGTGCGCCGCTGTCCCCAGGGCCTCACCGAGTGCTTGAGTGCCCTGACGCAGTGTCCGACCCATCCATCGTCGTCACTCGGCCCGCCCGCTGCCACCGGGGCGGACCGGCCGGTCACCGACACCGTTTCGGCGGCGCCGCCGGGGTACTCGGCAGGCGCCCACAGCGGTTCCGGTTGGACACTGGTGTCATTCCTCCGGTGTCTGCCAGGCCGACGAGATCAGGACGCGACTGCCATGAACCACGACATGCCCACCCCCTCCGGCACGAAGGACGTCGTCTCATCACACTCCGTGTTCGGCGCGCCCTGCTGGGTGAGTCTGACCAGCCGGGACGTCAAGGCGACCGAGGAGTTCTACGGCGCCGTGCTGGGCTGGCAGTGGCGGCCGGCCAAGCTCGGCGACCGGTTCCGGATCGCGCTGGCCGACGGCTCGCCGGTGGCCGGGATCGCGGGGGTGGCGACCATGTGGCAGATGGCGGTGGCCTGGACGCCGTACTTCGCGGTGCGCAGCGCGGACGACGCGGTGGCGCGGGTGCAGGAGCGCATGGGCACGGTCGCCGTCGGGCCGATCTCGCTGCCGCCGGGGCGGGCGGCCCTGCTGGCCGACCGGGACGGGGCGACGTTCGGGATCTGGGAGGGCGACCTCTTCACGGACTGGGAGACCTGGCGCAACGCGCAGCCGGCCTTCATCACGCTGCACACCCGGGACGCCTTCGACGCGGCCATCTTCTACGGCGAGGTCCTCGACTGGGCCTCGGAGCGCCCCGGCTGCTGCGAAGTCCACTATGAGGGCGGCGAGGTCGTGCTGCGCAGCCGCGGTGACGTGGTGGCGCGGATCGAGTCGGGGGCGCTGGAGGCGGCCCCCGATCCCACCATCCGGCCGCACTGGCAGGTCCACTTCACCGTGGACGACGTGGAGGCCTGTGCCCGCGCCGCGGAGCTGCACGGCGGCAGTGTGCTGTCCAAGGGCAGCGACGAGGCGGTGCTGCGCGACCACGACGGCGCCCAGTTCACGGTCACGGCACGCCGGGACCGCTGACCATGGGGGACACCCCGGTCAGCGGTCCTGGCGTGCCGCCCGGCATGGACGGTGCAGCCCCGTCACCCGCCCCTGCGGCGCGACGCCCGCGACGGTCGTGACAGCAGTACCAGGCTGCGGGCGTCGACCGTCAGGACCGTGCCCGCCTTGTGCTCGGACTCGTCCGGGGTGCCCTCCGGGTCGGCCGTGTCGATCAGGGCCGTCCAGCGTTCGCCGTAGGCGGCGTCGGGGAGGCGGAAGTCGACCGGCTCCCAGTGGCTGTTGAACAGCAGCAGGAACGAGTCGTCGAAGACAGGGCGTCCGCGCGGGTCGGGTTCGGCGATGGCGTCGCCGTTGAGGAAGGCGCCGACGGAGTGCGCGTCGCCGCGCTGCCAGTCGTCGTCGGTCATCTCGGACGCGTCGGGCGCCAGCCACACCAGGTCGGGCAGCGGCTGGTCGGCGCGGGTCAGGGTCTCGCCGAGGAAGAAGCGGCGCCGGCGCAGCACGGGGTGGGCGGTGCGCAGCCGGATGACGTACCGGGTGAACTCCAGCAGGCCGCGCTGCTCCTCGGTGAGCCGCCAGTCGACCCAGGAGATCTCGTTGTCCTGGCAGTAGGCGTTGTTGTTGCCGCGCTGGGTGCGTCCGAGTTCGTCGCCGTGGCAGAGCATCGGAATGCCCTGGGAGAGCAGCAGCGTGGCGAGGAAGTTGCGCTGCTGGCGGGCGCGCAGCTCCAGGACCGCCGGGTCGCGGGTGGGGCCCTCGGCGCCGCAGTTCCAGGACCGGTTGGTGCTCTCGCCGTCCTGGTTGTCCTCGCCGTTGGCGTCGTTGTGCTTGTCGTTGTAGGAGACGAGGTCGCGCAGGGTGAAGCCGTCGTGCGCGGTGACGAAGTTGACGCTGGCGCGCGGGCGGCGCCTGCTGTGCTGGTACAGGTCGGAGGAGCCGGTCAGGCGGGAGGCGAACTCGCCGAGGGTGTGGTCCTCGCCGCGCCAGAAGTCCCGGACCGCGTCGCGGTACATGCCGTTCCACTCCGACCACAGCGGCGGGAAGTTGCCCACCTGGTAGCCGCCCTCGCCGACGTCCCACGGCTCGGCGATCAGCTTGACGCGACTGATCACCGGGTCCTGCTGGATGAGGTCGAAGAACGCCGAGAGCCGGTCCACCTCGTGGAACTGCCGGGCGAGGGTCGCCGCGAGGTCGAAGCGGAAGCCGTCGACGTGCATCTCGGTGACCCAGTACCGCAGCGAGTCCATGATCAGCTGGAGCACGTACGGGTGGCGCATCAGCAGGCTGTTGCCGGTGCCGGTGGTGTCGTAGTAGTGCTCCCAGTCGCCGTCGACCAGGCGGTAGTACGAGGAGTTGTCGATGCCCCGGAAGGACAGCGTCGGCCCCATCTCGTTGCCCTCGGCGGTGTGGTTGTAGACCACGTCGAGGATCACTTCGAGCCCGGCCGCGTGCAGGGTCTTCACCATCTGTTTGAACTCGGTGACCTGCTGGCCCCTGGTGCCGTGGGCGGCGTAGCCGTTGTGCGGCGCGAAGAAGCCGATGGTGTTGTAGCCCCAGTAGTTCGACAGGCCCCGGTCGTGCAGCACGCCGTCGTGGACGAACTGGTGGACCGGCATCAGCTCCACCGCCGTGACGCCCAGCGAGGTGAGGTGCTCGACCACGGCGGGGTGGGCCAGCCCGGCGTAGGTGCCGCGCAGTTCCTCGGGCACCTCGGGGTGGGTGCGGGTCAGGCCCTTGACGTGTGCCTCGTAGATCACCGTGTCGGCGTACGCCCGGCAGGGCCGGGTGTCGTCGCCCCAGTCGAACGCCGGGTCGGTCACCACGCCCAGCATGGTGTGCCCGGCGCTGTCGGCCGGGTCGGGGCCGTCCGGGTTCCGCTCGTAGAGCGAGGGGTGGTTGTCGATCTGCCCGTCCACCGCCCGGGCGTACGGGTCCAGGAGCAGCTTCGCCGGGTTGCAGCGGTGGCCGAGGGTGGGGACCCAGGGCCCGTGGACGCGGTAGCCGTAGCGCCGGCCGGGGCCGACGCCGGGGAGGTAGCCGTGCCAGACGAAGCCGTCGACCTCGTTCAGCGGCACGTGGGTGTGCGTGCCGTCGTCGTCGACGAGGACCAGCTCGACGCGTTCCGCCACCTCGCTGAAGAGCGCGAAGTTGGTGCCCTCCCCGTCGTAGGAGGCGCCCAGCGGGTAGGGGCGCCCGCTCCAGGCGGACGCCCCTTTCCGTGTCTGCCGCCGCGTCACCGGGCCTCCTCCAGGACCTCGTCCGGCGTACTGGCGGGGCCGGCCAGCTGCGCGACGCGCTCCTCGCGGGGCACCTCGAGGCCCTCGCGCTCCTGCGGGGCGGGCGCGGTCGGCACCAGCGGGACGCGTTCGCCGGCCCGGGCGCGCTGCGAGAACCAGATGACCTTGCTGCCGGTCTCGGTGGCGCAGCAGCCCCAGCCGTCGCTCATCGCCGCGAGGTGCTCCAGGCAGCCACGCAGCTCCTGGTCCGGGCGCAGCGCGCGGTCGTTGTCCCCGATGGCGGTGATCAGGTGCTGCCCGTTCCACCACATCTCGATCGACGTGTTCTTGTCCGTGGCGTGTTCGTCGATGGCCTTGAGCAGCATCTCGGCACCGCCGCAGACGGGCTGGACCAGGTTGTCCAGGTCCCAGAACCTCAGGTGAGCGGCCAGAATGCGGCTGACCTGTCCCACCCGTTCCGGGCTGACTTCCACGTCGAGGTGGTAGTAGCAGGGCACTGCGGTCTTCATCGGTCGGCTCCTCACCGCGAAGCTCAGCTCCTCCTCGCTCCCGCGGTCCTGCGGGACGAGCCCCGAACACGGAACGTGAGCACGTATCGCTTCTGAGTCACCCTCAGCCTGAGGGGGCTAGCCCGTTCGTGCAACACGAGCGCACGGTTGAGGCGGTGGAGCACACAAGTGAGCGCACTCCGAGGACACTCTGAGGACACCCCGCAGGCCGGTACGACACAGCCGAACCCCCGCTGGTTGAAGATCCAACAAGACGCTGCGTCGTCACCCGTGCACCATGTGTGAAGAACTCGATCGCCGTTACGGGTCCGTGCCGCTGTGCGCACGGCCGCCGTCCGACCGTCGGGAGACCGTGCCCCTCGAGCCCGAAAGGTGATCGGCGCCATGCTGCTACCCGCCAAAGCCGAAGTCGCCCGGCAGTTGCGGCGTTACCGGGCCTGGGAACGCGTGATGCTCGCGGCACCGAACGACCGCACGGTGCGGACCACGTTCGAGGACTCCGGCTACACGCTCTGCGTGCTGATGGGCAAGCGGTGCGCGCGGGAGGCGGCGGACGCGGCGGAGCGGTACCTGCGCACGAACGAGGTCGCCTCCCTGCAGGAAACCTGTCCGCAGGAACAGGACGAACGGCCGCGCCCGGCCGCCGCGGTCGGACGAAGACCGCCGGCGGCGGAACGGCGTTCCCCGGCGGCGGAACGGCGTTCCCCGGCGGCGGAACGGCGTTCCCCGGCGGCGGAACGGCGTTCCCCGGCGGCGGAACGGCGTTCCCCGGCGGCGGAACGGCGTTCCCCGGCGGTGGAGCGGCGTTCCCCGGCGGGACGGTAGCGGCCCGCGCGTACTTCTTGTCCCCTGAACCGGGCTTCCGGCCCGGCTCTTGAGCACGGTGGAGGTGAGGACCATGAGGAGGACCCGGGCCATCGGCCGTATCCCGGTACGGGACGTCCGTCCGGCCGTGGAGAGCGGCAACCGGCCGGCCAAGGCGGTCGTGGGCGAGACGTTCGAGGTCACCGCCACCGTGTTCCGGGAGGGGCACGACGCGGTCGCCGCCAACGTCGTGCTGAAGGATCCCGAGGGCCGTCCCGGCCCGTGGACGCCGATGCGGGAGCTGGCCCCGGGCAGCGACCGGTGGGGCGCCGAGGTCACCGCGGACGCCGTCGGCCGCTGGACGTACCGGGTGGAGGCCTGGAGCGATCCGGTGGCCACCTGGCGTCACACGGCGGGCATAAAGGTCCCGGCCGGCATCGACCCGGGCCTGGTCCTGGAGGAGGGCGCCGACCTGTACGAGCGGGCGGCGGCCGGCGTACCGAAGGAGGCCGGCCGCGCTGTGCTGCTCGCGGCGGCGGAGGCCCTGCGCGACGACACGCTGTCCCCGGCCGCGCGGCTGGCGGCGGCGTTGACGCCGGAGGTGGACGCGGTCCTGGCCCGGCATCCCCTGCGGGACCTGGTCACGACCTCGGAGCCGCTGCCGCTGCTGGTGGAGCGCGAGCGGGCGCTGTACGGCTCCTGGTACGAGTTCTTCCCCCGCTCCGAGGGCACCCCCGAGCGGCCCCACGGCACGTTCCGCACCGCCGCCCGGCGGCTGCCGGAGATCGCCGCGATGGGCTTCGACGTGGTCTACCTGCCCCCGATCCACCCCATCGGCACCACCTTCCGCAAGGGCAGGAACAACACCCTCTCCCCCGGCCCCGACGACGTCGGCGTGCCCTGGGCGATCGGCTCGCCCGAGGGCGGCCACGACGCCGTCCACCCCGACCTGGGCACCCTGGAGGACTTCACCTGGTTCGTGGACCAGGCCCGCGAGCTGGGCCTGGAGATCGCCCTGGACTTCGCCCTGCAGTGCTCCCCGGACCACCCCTGGGTGCAGAAACACCCCGAGTGGTTCCACCACCGCCCCGACGGCACCATCGCCTACGCCGAGAACCCGCCGAAGAAGTACCAGGACATCTACCCCATCGCCTTCGACGCGGACATGGACGGCCTGGTCGCCGAAACGCTGCGGGTGCTGCGGCACTGGATGGACTGCGGGGTGCGCATCTTCCGGGTGGACAACCCGCACACCAAGCCGGTCGTGTTCTGGGAGCGGGTGATCGCGGACATCAACCGCACGGACCCCGATGTGATCTTCCTGGCCGAGGCGTTCACCCGCCCGGCGATGATGCACACCCTGGCCCAGATCGGCTTCCAGCAGTCCTACACGTACTTCACCTGGCGCAACACCAAGGAAGAGCTCACCGAGTACCTGACGGAGCTGTCGGGCGAGGCCGCGAGCTACATGCGGCCGAACTTCTTCCCCAACACCCCCGACATCCTGCACGCCTACCTCCAGCGCGGCGGCCGGCCCGCCTTCGAGGTGCGTGCCGTCCTCGCCGCGACGCTGTCGCCGACCTGGGGCATCTACTCCGGCTACGAACTGTGCGAGAACACCCCGCTCAGGGAGGGCAGCGAGGAGTACCTCGACTCGGAGAAGTACCAGCTCAGGCCCCGCGACTGGGAAGCGGCCGCACGCGAGGGCCGCACCATCGCCCCGCTGCTGACCCGGCTCAACACCATCCGGCGGGAACACCCCGCGCTGCGCCGGCTCCGGAACCTCCGCTTCCACCACACCGACAACGACGCCCTCATCGCGTACAGCAAGCGCACCGGGTCCGACGTGGTCCTGGTGGTCGCCAACCTCGACCCGCACCACGCCCAGGAGGCCACGGTCTCGCTCGACATGCCGCAACTCGGCCTGGACTGGCACGCGTCGGTGCCGGTGCGCGACGAGCTCACCGGCGAGACCTACCACTGGGGCCGCAGCAACTACGTGCGCCTGGAGCCGGGGCGGGCTCCGGCGCACGTGTTCCACGTCCAGTCGCCGCCCGCCGCGCAAGGGAACGGAGGGGCAGGAACGTCATGACCGTGAACGAGCCCGTGCTGGACACTTTCGAGGACACTCCCGTCAGGGACCGCGACCCGGAGTGGTTCAAGCGCGCCGTCTTCTACGAGGTGCTCGTCCGCTCGTTCCAGGACAGCAACGGCGACGGCGTCGGTGACCTGAAGGGCCTGACCGCCAAACTCGACTACCTCCAGTGGCTGGGCGTCGACTGCCTGTGGCTGCCGCCCTTCTTCAAGTCGCCCCTGCGCGACGGCGGCTACGACGTCTCCGACTACACCGCCGTGCTGCCGGAGTTCGGCGACCTCGCCGACTTCGTGGAGTTCGTCGACGCCGCCCACCAGCGCGGCATGCGCGTGATCATCGACTTCGTCATGAACCACACCAGCGACCAGCACCCGTGGTTCCAGGAATCACGCAAGGACCCCGACGGGCCCTACGGCGACTACTACATGTGGGCCGACGACGACAAGGGCTACCCGGACGCCCGGATCATCTTCGTCGACACCGAGACGTCCAACTGGACCTTCGACCCCGTGCGCGGCCAGTACTTCTTCCACCGCTTCTTCTCGCACCAGCCCGACCTCAACTACGAGAACCCGCGCGTCCAGGAGGAGATCCTGGCCGCGCTGAAGTTCTGGCTGGACCTCGGCATCGACGGCTTCCGGCTGGACGCGGTGCCGTACCTCTACGCCGCCGAGGACACCAACTGCGAGAACCTGCCCGCCACGCACGCCTTCCTCAAGCGGGTCCGCCGCGAGATCGACGCGCAGTACCCCGACACGGTGCTGCTCGCCGAGGCCAACCAGTGGCCCGAGGACGTCGTCGACTACTTCGGCGACTACGCCACCGGCGGCGACGAGTGCCACATGGCGTTCCACTTCCCGGTCATGCCGCGCATCTTCATGGCCGTCCGGCGCGAGTCCCGCTACCCGGTCTCGGAAATCCTGGCCAAGACCCCGGCCATCCCCTCGGGCTGCCAGTGGGGCATGTTCCTGCGCAACCACGACGAGCTGACCCTGGAGATGGTCACCGACGAAGAGCGCGACTACATGTGGGCCGAGTACGCCAAGGACCCCCGCATGCGCGCCAACATCGGCATCCGCAGGCGGCTGGCTCCCCTGCTGGACAACGACCGGCACACCATCGAGCTGTTCACCGCGCTCCTGCTGGCCCTGCCGGGCTCGCCGATCCTCTACTACGGCGACGAGATCGGCATGGGCGACAACATCTGGCTCGGCGACCGCGACGCCGTCCGGACCCCGATGCAGTGGACCCCGGACCGCAACGCCGGGTTCTCCACCTGCGACCCGGGCCGCCTCTTCCTGCCGGCGATCATGGACCCGGTCTACGGCCACCAGGTGACCAACGTCGAGGCGTCGATGTCCTCGCCCTCGTCGCTGCTGCACTGGACCCGCCGCATGATCGAGATCCGCAAGCAGAACCCGGCCTTCGGACTCGGCTCGTACACCGAACTGTCCTCCTCCAACCCGGCGGTACTGGCGTTCCTGCGGGAGTACGAGGACGACCTGGTGCTGTGCGTGAACAACTTCGCGCGGTTCGCCCAGCCGACCGAACTCGACCTGCGCGAGTTCGCCGGTCGCCATCCGGTGGAGCTGTTCGGCGGGGTGCGCTTCCCGGCCATCGGTGAACTGCCGTACCTGCTGACCCTCGGGGGCCACGGCTTCTACTGGTTCCGGCTCACTCGAGTCGCATCGCGCATCGGCCGGCGACTGTGAGCATGCGCCGACGAAAGGAGGCGTGACCATGCCGAAGACCGCATCCCTCCGCCCGGGCCTCACGCGCCTGGCCGAGCCCATGGAGTCGCTCGGCGGGCTGCTCCGCGACTGGCTGCCCAGGCAGCGCTGGTTCGCGGGCAAGGACCGGCCCGTCACGGAGCTCGGCCTGCTGTCGATGACCGAGCTGTTCCCGGGCTGTCTGCACCTGCTGGTCCACGCCGGGCACGCCGGCCACACCGGCGTACCCTCCCCCGGCGGGGCGCCCCCGGCCGGGGACTGCTACCAGCTGCTGCTCGGCGTACGGGAGCATCCGTCGCCGCGCCTCGGACGGGCGCTGATCGGGCAGGTGCAGGACGGGCCGCTCGCCGGCCTGACGGTCTACGACGCGCTGCACGACCCCCGTTCGGCCCAGCTCCTGCTGGACCGGCTGCGGCACCCCGGCACCGCGGGTCCGCTGCGCTTCGACTGCGACGCGGACCAGCAGGTGCCCGCCGGACTGGTGCCGCGCCTGCTGGACGCCGAACAGTCCAACTCCTCGCTGGTGTACGGCGACGAGTACATCCTCAAGGTCTTCCGGCGCATCCAGCCGGGCGTCAACCCGGACCTGGAGGTACCGGGGGCGCTGGCCCGCCAGGGCTGCCACCGCGTCCCGGCGCCCGTGGCCTGGTTCCAGACCAAGCACCCGTTCAAGGCCACCCTCGGCGTGCTGCAGCCGTATCTGCGGGACGCCTCCGACGGCTGGACGCTGGCACTGCACGCGCTGGCCGCCGGGGACGACTTCACGGCCCACGCCCGGGCGCTGGGCGCGGCCACGGCGGAGGTGCACCTCGCGCTGGCCTCGGCCTTCCCGGTCGGCGAGCCGGGGGAGAACGGGCGGACGGCCGCCGCGATGAACGAGCGCCTGACCGCCGCCGCGCACTGCGTGCCCGCGCTCCAGCCGTTCGTGCCGGGCCTGCGGGCCGCGTTCGCCGCCCTGACCACCTGCGACGCCGGGCCGCCCGCCCAGCGCATCCACGGCGACCTGCACCTGGGGCAGGTGCTGCGGGCCGGACGCGAGTGGTTCGTCATCGACTTCGAGGGCGAGCCGTCCCGGCCGCTCTCCGAACGGCGCAGCGCCCACTCCCCCGTGCGGGACATCGCCGGGATGCTGCGCTCCTTCGACTACGCCGCCCGGCAGCGCCGCCCCTGGCGCCCGGAGTGGGCCCGCCGCTGCCGCGAGGCCTACTGCGCGGGCTACGCCGGCCGCGCCGGCTGGGACCCCCGCAAGAAGCACGGACTGCTCCGCGCCTACGAGACGGACCGGGCCGTGTACGAGGTGCTGTACGAGGCACGGCACCGCCCCGACTGGCTGCCTGTACCGATGGCGGCGATCGAGCGCCTCGCCGTGAGAGGAGACTGAGCCGTGGCCCTGAAAGACACCTCAATCCCGGAGCCGTCCGGCCCGGTCCCGGGCACCACCACCGCGCCCGCCCTGAGCCCCGAGGACCGGGGACGCCTGCTGGCGGGCGCCCACCACGATCCGCACGCCCTGCTGGGCGCCCACCCGGTGCCCGGCGGGATCGTGTTCCGGGCGCTGCGCCCCTTCGCCCACTCCGTGAGCGTGGTGATCGACGGGCGGCGCACCGCGCTCGCCTCGGAGGGCGACGGCCTCTTCTCGGGCGTGCTGCCCCTGGCGGCGATCCCCGCGTACACGCTGCACGTGGCGTACGACGGCGGTGAGCAGGAGGTGCACGACCCGTACCGCTTCCTGCCCGCGCTCGGCGAGCTCGACCTGCACCTGATCCGCGAGGGCCGGCACGAGCAGCTGTGGCAGGCGCTCGGCGCGCAGCCGATGACCCACGAGGGCGTGAGCGGCACCCGGTTCACGGTGTGGGCGCCGAACGCGCAGGGCGTACGGGTGGCCACGGACTTCACCTACTGGGACGGGACGCAGTTCCCGATGCGCTCGCTCGGCGCGTCCGGTGTGTGGGAGCTGTTCCTGCCGGGCGTCGGCGAGGGCACCGCGTACAAGTTCGAGATCCACTCCCGGTACGGCCACCGCTTCCTCAAGGCGGACCCGATGGCCCGCCGCTGCGAGGAGCCGCCCAACACGGCGTCGATCGTCACGGCCTCGCACTACGAGTGGGGCGACGCCGAGTGGATGGCGCACCGCGCCGACACGCCCGTGCACGAGGCGCCGTTCTCGGTGTACGAGGTGCACCTGCCGTCCTGGCGCCCGGGGCTGACCTACCGGCAGCTCGCCGAGGAACTCCCCCGCTACGTCAGGGACCTCGGCTTCACGCACGTGGAGCTGATGCCGGTCGCCGAGCACCCCTTCCACGGCTCCTGGGGCTACCAGGTCACCGGGTTCTACGCGCCGACCGCGCGCCTGGGCTCCCCGGACGACTTCCGGTACTTCGTCGACGCCTGCCACCGGGCCGGCCTCGGCGTGATCATGGACTGGGTTCCGGCGCACTTCCCGAAGGACGACTGGGCGCTGGCCCGCTTCGACGGGGACCCGCTGTACGAGCCCGGGAACGAGCGGCGCGCCGAGCACCCCGACTGGGGCACGTACGAGTTCGACTTCGGCCGCACCGAGGTGCGCAACTTCCTCGTCGCGAACGCCGTGTACTGGTGCGAGGAGTTCCACATCGACGGGCTGCGCGTGGACGCGGTCGCCTCGATGCTCTACCTCGACTACTCGCGCGAGGACGGCCAGTGGGAGCCCAACGCCTACGGCGGCCGGGAGGACCTGGCGGCCATGGCGTTCCTGCAGGAGATGAACGCGACCGTGTACCGGCGGGCCCCCGGCGTCGTCACCATCGCCGAGGAGTCCACCGCCTGGGGCGGGGTGACCCGGCCCACCGACACCGGCGGGCTCGGGTTCGGGCTGAAGTGGAACATGGGCTGGATGCACGACTCGCTGGAGTACATCGCCAAGGAGCCGGTGCACCGCAAGTACCACCACCACGAGATGACGTTCTCGATGGTGTACGCCTACAGCGAGAACTACGTCCTGCCCATCTCCCACGACGAGGTGGTGCACGGCAAGCAGGCGCTGGTGTCGAAGATGCCGGGCGACTGGTGGCAGCGGCGCGCGAACGTCCGCGCCTACCTCGGCTTCATGTGGGGCCACCCCGGCAAGCAGTTGCTGTTCATGGGGCAGGAGTTCGCGCAGGGGGCCGAGTGGTCAGTGGAGCAGGGACCGGAGTGGTGGCTGCTCGACGAGGGCTACCACTCGGCGGGCGACCACCGGGGCGTGCGCGATCTGGTCCGCGACCTGAACGCGGTCTACCGGGCGACGCCCGCGCTGTGGCAGTGCGACACCCGGCCGGAGGGCTTCCGGTGGGTGGCGGTGGACTCCGCCGACGACAACGTCTTCGCGTTCCTCAGGTACGACGCCGACGGCAACCCGCTGCTGGCGGTGTCGAACTTCTCCCCCGTCGTCCGGCACGACTACGCCCTCTGGGTGCCGGGTGACGTCGTCGCCTGGCAGGAAGCCCTCAACACCGACGACGCGCGCTACGGCGGCAGCGGCGTGACCAACGCGGATCCGGTCAAACCGGAGGACGGCCGTGTCCGGATCACGCTGCCTCCGCTGGCCACGGTGTGGCTGACGCCGTTCGCTGTGTGAAGTCCTGCCGTTCCACCAGGTGTCCCACCGCCTGTGAGGGGCACTGGTGGTCGTACCACCGGGACGACCCGGTGGTCGACGCGGCAGGCACAGAAGGGCGGGCATCAGGGTGCGCACCGTCGGAGTGGAGGAGGAACTCCTCCTGGTCGATCCGGAGACCGGGGACCCGCGGGCACTGTCCGCTGCGGTGCTCGCCCGGGCGGCGCAGGACGACGCGGATCAGGACATGTTCGAGAAGGAACTCCACGAGCAGATGCTGGAGTTCGCCACCCATCCGCAGTCGTCCATGGAGGCCCTGCGCGCGGAGATCGTCCGCTGCCGCAAGGAGGCCGCCCGGCACGCCGGGGAGATCGGCTGCACGGTGGCGGCGCTCGCCACCTCCCCGCTGCCGGTGAGCCCCGCCGTCGGCGTCAACCGGCGGTACCAGTGGATGGCGGAGCAGTACGGCATCGCCACCCGGGAGCAGCTCGTCCTGGGCTGCCATGTGCATGTGGCGGTCGATTCCGACGAGGAGGGCGTCGCGGTCATCGACCGGGTGCGGCCCTGGCTGCAGGTCGTGAAGGCGCTCAGCGCGAACTCGCCGTTCTGGCAGGGCAAGGACTCCGGGTACAGCAGCTACCGCAGCCGGGTATGGCTGCGCTGGCCGTCGGCCGGCCCGACCGAGATCTTCGGCTCGGCGGAGCGGTACCACCGGCTGATCGCGGACATGGTGGCCACCGGTGCCCTGCTCGACGACGGGATGATCTACTTCGACGCGCGGCTGTCCCAGCGGTACCCGACGGTGGAGATCCGGGTCTCGGACGTCTGCCTGCACTCGGGCACGGCCGTAC
The DNA here is from genome assembly GCF_003330845.1 of Streptomyces sp. Go-475. Classification (GTDB taxonomy): domain Bacteria; phylum Actinomycetota; class Actinomycetes; order Streptomycetales; family Streptomycetaceae; genus Streptomyces. The sequence goes on from NZ_CP026121.1 coordinate 185,091, forward strand.
TGCTCGCCACCCTGATCCGCGGGCTGGTCGAGACCGCCGCACGCGAGTGGCGGGCCGGCCGGGAGCCGCTCGACCACAGTGTCAGCCTGCTGCGGCTGGCCGACTGGCAGGCGGCCCGGTCCGGACTCGCGGGGGAGCTGCTGCACCCCGCGACCATGCGGCGCATGCCCGCCGAAGCCGTGGTGCGGGCCCTGCTGGAACACGTCGAGGAAGCCCTCGCGGACACCGGTGACCTGGATCGGGCCCGAGCCGGGTGCGAGGAACTGCTGCGGGACGGCAACGGCGCACAGGTGCAGCGGGAGCTGTACGAGCGCACGGGGAGCCTGCGGGACGTCGTCACCGAGTGCGTCCGCCACACGCAGGCGTGAGACGCCCCGCCCTTGCCGGGCGCGGGTTCAGAGGATCAGGACGAGGGCGTAGGCCAGGAAGAACGCCGCGACCAGCACCGCGAGCACGATGATCAGTGCCATCGGCCCCTTGGCCCAGCCCTTGGGCGGGTTGTGCGTCTCCTGGGGCCCCGCCTCGGGCATGCTGCTCTCCGCGGGCGGGGTCTCGCCCGGCGGTACGCCGCCGCCCGGCTCCAGGCCGGTGGTGCGCTCTGGTTCGGGATCGGGATTGATGTGACTCATGTCGTCCGGGTCCCCCGATCGCGCCCGGATCATCAGGGGGTCCCACTTCCGTATTTCCCGACCCGGAGGGTCCCGCCTCGACTACATTCGAGCACCGCGCCGATGACGGTACCCGTCGGCAATGTCACACCCCGTACATGTCAGGAGCAGTGCATGCGTGATGTCGCCCTCGCTCCACCGGCCGTCGCCCCGCTGACCGGCGGGCTCGCCGACAGCGTCTTCGAGGCGGCGGACCGCGAACCCACCCGGCCGGTGCTCGCCCGCCGTACCGACCCCGCCTCCGCCGTCTGGGAGGAGGTGACGGCCATCGAGCTGCGCGACGAGGTGGTGGACGTGGCCAAGGGCCTGATCGCCTCCGGGATCGCGCCGGGCCACCGCGTGGCGATCATGGCGCGCACCCGGTACGAGTGGACGGTCTTCTGCTACGCGCTGTGGGCGGTGGGCGCCGAGGTCGTCCCGGTGTACCCGACGTCGTCGCGCGACCAGGTGGAGTGGATCCTGCGGGACTCCCGCTGCGTGGCCGTCGTGGTCGAGGACGAGCAGGGCGTGATGACCGTCGGCTCGGTGTGCGCGTCGCTGCCGCTGCTGCGCCACGTCTGGCAGCTGGACGCGGGCGCGTCGGCGGAGCTGACGGAGCGCGGGGAGGCCGTCCCGCTGGCCACGGTCGACTCGATGCGCCGCATCGTCCTGCCGGACTCCACGGCCGTCATCGCCTACACCTCCGGCACGAGCGGCCACGCGCGGGGCTGCGCGCTGAGCCACCGCAATCTGGCCGGCCCGTGCGACACGGTGCTGGCGGGCTGGGGGCACACGGCGGCCGCGCGCGGGGAGCAGGGCTCGGTCCTCGCGTTCCTGCCCTTCTCCCACGTGTACGGGCTGATGATCCAGAACGTGTGCGTGCGGGGCGGTCTGCTGATGGGACACCAGGCCGACCTGAGCGCCGAGGCGCTGTCGTCGGCGCTGCGTTCCTTCCGGCCCACGTACCTCTACGCGGTCCCCTCGGTCCTGGAGAAGATCTACAAGAACTTCCTGCGCACGGCCCAGCAGGGCGGTCACGGCGGGCTCTTCGAGCGGGCCGCCGAGACGGCGCGGGACTTCGCCGCGGCCCTGGAGCGCCAGCGGCTGGGCCGGGGCCGCGGGCCCGCCTTCGACCTGCGGTTGCAGCACGCCCTGTACGAGCGCACGGTGTACCGCCGGCTGCGGTCCGCGCTGGGCGGCCGGGTACGGCGGGCGACCTCCGGCGGCTCGTCCCTCAGCCGCGACCTGTCCCTCTTCTACGAGGGCATCGGCATCTACGTGCACGACGGGTACGGCCTGACGGAGACCGCCGGCGGGGTGACGATGCAGCCGCTGGGCCGGGAGAAGTCCGGGACGGTCGGGCAGGCGCTGCCGGGCACGGAGATCCGGGTGGCCGACGACGGGGAGATCCTGGTGCGCGGCCCGTCGGTGTTCCAGGGGTACGTGGGCGACGAGGCCGCCACCCGGGCCGCGCTGCGCGGGGGCTGGCTGGCGACCGGGGACCTCGGGCAGCTGGACTCGGAGGGCTATCTGACGATCACCGGCCGCAAGAAGGACATCATCATCACCAGCAGCGGCAAGAGCGTCGCTCCGCTCGCCCTGGAGCAGCGGCTGCGGATGCACCCGCTCATCCACCAGGCGGTGGTGGTGGGCGACGACCGGCCGTGTGTGGGTGCCCTGATCACGCTGGATCCGGAGTTCCTGGCGCACTGGCGGGCGGCGCTGGCGCTGCAGGGCGAGATGCGGGAGGCGCGGGAGGAGAACGCGCTGCGGGAGGAGGTCGCGCGGGCCGTGGCCGCGGCCAACAGCGCGGTGTCCCGGTCGGAGTCGATCCGGGTGTTCCGGGTGCTGCCGGAGCCGTTCGACGTGAGCAACGGGCTGCTGACCCCGTCGATGAAGCTGCGCCGGGACGAGATCGTGCGGCACTACGCCTCCGAGATCGACGCGATGTACCAGTCCCGCAGGCGTCCTGGGCGGCGCAGCGCCGTGGACGAACCGTCGTACTGGGACGATTCGGACAGCGTGTTCCGCTGACCACGCACCCGGACGCGTAGGCCTCGCCCCCTCGGGAACACGCAACAGTGGCGACGCAAGAGAAAGGACGACAGCCCTGACGACAGCCCTTGCTGACGCCGGGCCGGAAAGGCGATATGTCAACCGAGCCGCGTGGGGATGACGCACTGACCTCCGAGGAGATCCCGAGCCGCACGAACAGCTTCGTGGGCGAGCCGCACGACGTGACGGGTGCGCGGCTGGCCGCGGAGGAGTTCCTGCGTGATCTGGCACGCTCCTCGCCGCCCTCTGCCCCCGAGTACTGGGACGACATCCTGTTGGTGGTGACGGAACTGGCCGCCAACGCGGTCCAGTACGCCCCGGGGCCGTTCGCGCTGCGGATGCGCCGGACCTTCGACGGGGTGCACGTGGTCCTGCACGACACCAGCACCACCGAGCCCGCCCCGCGCCCCTTCGATCCGCGCAGCGGTGGCGGCGGCATCGGCTGGCACCTGATCCACACCCTGTGCGACCAGGTCAGCGTGGTGACCGACGACCGGGGCAAGGACGTGCACGTGTTCCTGCCCTGGTGAGCCGGGAGCGTCACGGGCGCGAGGCGCCCGTGACCCGCTCAGACCGAGGTCGCCGCGCGCGGCGGCAGGCGGTGGTAGTAGTCGCCCACGGCCGTCAGGTACTCCCGGTCCCTCGTCTCGCTGTCGGTCTGGAAACGGGGCGCCGCCTTGGCGTCTCCCCTGCTGCAGGCCAGGGTGATCTTCCGGGCCTGCGTGTCTATGCCGGTGACGACCCCGGCCGGCACCAGGACGCTGCGGCCGAACACCCAGACGCCGGTGTCGACGACCAGATGCCGCATGCCGTGCGGGGCGGCCTCGCGGTCCACGTGCCCGATCGTGCCGTCGGTCGCGGTGACACTGAACCCGGTCAGGTCCTGTCCCTCGGTGTGACCGCTTGCCGGCGCGTACGACCAGATTCTGTCGATGACCACGCTGTCCCATCCTCCCTGGCGGTGTGCTGATCGCTGAAGCCTGGCGGACGGATGCCGACCGCCTGCTCCACAGCAGCAATTACCCCCCTGTCGCAAGCGCATTCGGGGCACCCGCCGCGCATCGTGCGACAGGGGCGATCCCGGGCGATCCCCGGCGATGTTCGGACCGGGAGGAATGGAGGGCGGTTCCCGGGGTAATCGCGGGGGCGCGGTGACATTCGGAGCCCCGTGAAGGGAGGCACATGAGAAACGGCACTCGAGTCCGCGACACGACCGGCGTCGCCCCGCACCGCGGTCACCCCCGGAGGTGACCAGCCCAGGCCGTAGCACTTGTTGGAGGTACCCGTGCCCCTCGCCCAGAACCCGCTGTCCGTGGAAGTCGAACTGCCCCGGGAGGACGTGGCCCTGATCACGGTCGACGGCTACCTGGACGTCGACACCGCGACCGAGTTCCAGGCCCATCTGGCCAACCAACTCCACCACGGCCGACGGCACTTCCTGCTCGAAATGTCGTCCGTCCCGTTCATGGACTCGTCGGGGATGAACATCATCCTGCGGGTGTACCAGGAGACCCGCGGGAACGCCGGCAGCGTGCACGTCATCAATCCGACCCCGGCCGTGCGGCGCATCCTGGACCTGACCGGCGTCAGCATCACGGTGCCGATATCGGAGAGCGTGGACGAGGCTCTGGCCCGTGTCGACGAAGGGCCGCAGACTCCCGAGGAGGCGGAGGGACAGGGCGCCTGACAGACCGGATGACCCGGGGCACGGCGCCTGTGAACCGGCGGCCCGGTGCCCTCGCTCCGCCCTGCCCGGACGGCGGCTCGCCCCTATCGCACGGTGGTGACGGCGGTGGCCAACCGCCGTTTCCCTCAACCGGATCGCTTGCGCCGGATCCGGTGTCGTACGAGGTCGGGGGATGGTTAGAGTTGTCGGCCGGCAAGTGTCACAGCGCCGTCTCGTTGTCTGAAGCGGGTTCGGTCGACGCAACGCGGATGAGGAGAGAACCAGGTGCCGGAGCACGAAGCGGACGGACAGCTCGCCACGCCCACGCACGAGGTCAGGGACTTCCTGCACCGACGGCGGGAGCAGATCGCCCAGCGGTGGGCGGACGAGCCCTTGTTCCGCACCGTGTTCACCGTCTCGCGCGACGAGGCGGTGGAGGCGGGCAAGGTCGTCGTGGACGCGCTGGCCCAGGTGGCGGACTCCGACCAGGTGGAGGACCCGGACGCCGCCGGCTTCAGCGGGGTGCGCGAGCAGCTGTCCCGGATGGGCGCGGCACGCTCCCGGGCCGGGCTGTCCAACACCCAGGTCTCGACCGAGCTGGCCGCCCTGCGGCCGCCCGTCGAGAACCTGCTGGCCGCGGATCTGGAACAGGCGCCGCCCGAGCACCTGCGGGCGTGTTCGACCGCGCTGACGGTGCTGATGGGCACCCTGCGGCTGGTGGCGATGCAGTCGGCGCTGAGCGAGTGGCAGGCGCTCAGCGACCGGCAGCGGATGCAGCTGATGGAGGTGGCCACGCCCGTCATCCGGCTGTGGGACGGCATCGTGGCCGTGCCGCTGATCGGGACGCTCGACAGCGCCCGCAGCCAGATCGTGATGGAGACGCTGCTGAACGCCGTCGTCGACCAGCACGCGCGGTTCGCGATCCTCGACATCACCGGTGTGCCCACCGTCGACTCGCTGGTGGCGCAGCACCTGATGAAGACGGTCGCCGCGGCGCGCCTGATGGGCGCCCAGTGCATCGTCTCGGGCATCCGCCCCGCCATCGCGCAGACCATCGTCCATCTCGGTCTGGACCTGGACGTGATCACCCGGGCGAGTCTCGCCGACGCGCTGGGTTACGCACTGCACCAGCTCGGCGCGGACATCGTGAACCCGGGTGCGGGTCAGCGGTGAGCGAGGCGTACCCCCGACCCGTCACAGGCCATGTGCCGGTGCTGCGGCTCGGCGACGTCCTGCTGGTCACGCTCCAGGGAGACCTGCACGACAGCACGGCGCAGCAGCTCCAGCAGGACCTCACGGAGACGATCTCCCGTACCGGGGTGCGCGGTGTCCTCATCGACATCTCCGGCGTGGAGATCGTCGACTCCTTCCTCGGCCGGGTGCTGGCCGAGATCGCGGCACAGGCCAGGCTGCTGGCCGCGCGCACCGTGGTGGCCGGCATGCGCCCGGCCGTCGCCATCACCCTGGTGGAACTGGGTCTGAGGCTGCCAGGGCTGAGCACCGCGCTCAGCACCGAGGCGGGCATGGAGCTCCTCGCGCAGCAGGCCCCGCCGACCCGTCCCGGCGGCCCGCGTCAGGAGAGTCCGTGATGCACACTGCCGCGGGCGTCGAGGCCTGCCTGCCCATCCGGTCGGACATGGACCTGGTGTGGGTGCGACAGCATGTGCGGCAGGCCGCTGCCCGGCTCGGCTTCGGCCTGGTGGAGCAGACCAAGCTCGTCACCGCGGCCAGTGAGCTGGCCCGCAACACCCTCGTGCACGGCGGGGGCGGACAGATGGAGGCGACGCACGTCAGCAGCGGGACCGCCCAGGGGCTGCGGCTGGCCTTCTCGGACGAGGGGCCGGGCATCGCCGACCTGGACCAGGCGCTCAGCGACGGCTACACCTCCGGCGGCGGGCTGGGGATGGGGCTGAGCGGGGCACGCCGGCTGGTGCACGACTTCGACATCGAGAGCACGCCCGGCGCGGGCACGACCGTCCGGGTGACCTGCTGGGCGGGCCGGCCGCCGCGTCCGCGCGAGGAGGTCTGATGCCGCGCGTGTGGGACGTCCCGGTGCGCGACGCGACCCGGGTGCGCGACGCGCGGGTCGCCGCCGAGGGCGCGGCCGCGCTGGCCGGGCTGGACGAGCGGCGCACCGCCGCCGCCGCGCTGGTCGCGACCGAGCTGGCGACGAACCTGCTCAAGCACGCCGAGGGCGGGCAGGTGCTCATCGACGTCGTGGACCCGGCCGAGCCGGTGGACGGCCGGACGCGGGCCCGGGTCGTGCAGATCGCCGCGATCGACCACGGGCCGGGCATTCCCGACGTTCCCGCGGCCGTGCGCGACGGCTTCTCCACGACCCGCTCGCTCGGGGCCGGGCTCGGCACGTGCCTGCGTCTCGCCGACGACTTCGCCCTGCACAGCACCCCGGGTCGCGGCACGGTCGCGGTGGCCCGCGTGGGGTCGACGCCCCGGGGCGGAGCAAGCTCCGCGGCCTCCGCGGGGTCGTCGGTGACGGTGTGGGCGGCCGGGCTGTCGCGGGGCCCGGGGCCGGGCACGCCGGGCGGATCCCCGCGGGGCACCGGTGCCTGGCCCGAGGGCCCAGGCCCGAGTGCCGGTCGCGCGCCGTGGCCGGGTGCGCCCGAGGGCCCGGGTGCCGGCGGGGCGTCGTGGCCGGGCGGGCCCGACGGCCCAGGCCGGCGGCGCGCCGTGGCCGGGCGGGCCCGACAGCCCAGGCCAGGTGCGGCGGCGCGCCGTGGCCGGGCGGGCCGACAGCCCAGGCCAGGTGCGGCGGCGCGCCGTGGCCAGGCGGGCCCAACGGCCCAGGCCCAGGTGCCGGCGGCGCGCCGTGGCCGGGTGTCGGGCCGAGCGGCGATGTGCGGGCGGACGCGCCGGTGGTGGCCGTGGCGTGCGGCGGTCTGGCAGGGCACGCGGCCGGGTCCGGTGCCGCCGGGGACGCCGGCCTGCCGGTCGGCGGGTCCGCCGGTGGCGGCGCGGCGGCGGACGAGCCGGGCCGCCAGACGCCGGTGGACCCCCCGCTGCCGGGCGCAGGCGCGCCCGAGGGCCAGCCGGACCGCCATACGCCAGTGGACCCCCCGCTGCCGGACGCAGGCGCGCCCGAGGGCCAGCCGGACCGCCATACGCCATGGGATCGGCCGCTGCCCGGCGTCGGCGCACCGGGACGTGCGGACCGGGCCGGTGCGGCGGCCGAGCCCTCCGCGCCCGTCGGCGACGTGCGGGCCGGGGGCGTGAACATCCCCTACGGCGGAGCCGAGTACTCGGGTGACGCGTGGACGTGGGTGCGGTCCGGGGACCGGGTGACGCTGATGCTGGCGGACGGGCTGGGACACGGCCCGGAGGCGGCCCGTGCCTCGTCCGTCGCGGTCGCCGAGCTGCACCGCTGGGCCCGCCTCTCCCCCGCCGAGTCGCTGCGGCGGCTCCACGACGCGCTCAAGGGCACCCGCGGCGCGGCCGTCGCCGTTGCCCAGCTCGACCTGCGGGCCGGGCGGCTGCGGTTCGCCGGCATCGGGAACGTGGGGGCGCGGCTGCGCGCGGACGGCATCTGGCGTCCGCTGCTGTCGCGGCCCGGCATCGTCGGCGTCCACCGGCCCACCACCCTCCGCGAGGAGGAGGCCGACTGGGCGCCCGACCGGCTGCTGATCCTGCACACCGACGGTCTGCCCAGCCGCTGGACGCCGCCGTCCGACGCGGGTCTGCCGGCGGCCGACCCGGCCGTGACGGCCGCCGTGACGATACGTGACGCGAGCAGTCCCGCCCGCCCGGTGCGGGACGACACCGCCGTGGCCGTGCTGACTTCGACCCCGCCGGACCGCCCATGATGCGCACTTGGCAGATCACCACCGTCACCGACGCGGCACGCGCCCGTATCGCCCTCGCGCGCCTGGCCGCGGCCTACGGTGTGCCCACCCTGGAACGGACCAGGCTGGCCACCGCCCTCAGCGCCCATCTGCGGCAGTGCCTCACCAAGGGCGGCACCTGGGTGCTCACCCTGAACCTCGCGGGGTCTCCCGCCGAGGAGGGCCTGCTGCACGCCGTGGTGACCCCCTCGCCGGAGGCGTGCGCCGCCGGGGAACCGCCGTGGGAGGTCACGGTCCCGTGCCCGGAGGCGGCCCAGGCCGCGGAGGGCGGCGCCGTCGCCGACGACCCGGCCGCCCTCGCGGAGGCGCTGCTCGGCGCCGACGAGGACACGGCCGTGGTGCTGGACAAGCTCACCGAGCAGGAGGACCTGGTCGCCTTCCACCGCGAGGAGCTGCACCAGACCAACCAGGGCGTCCTGGCGCTGCACGCCGAGCTGGACGCGGCGGGCCGGGCCCAGCGCGAGGCCTTCGCCGCCGAGCGCAGCGCCCGCAACGAGGCGGAGAGCGCCCGCCGCAGGCTGACGTTCCTCGCGGACGCGAGCGCCGTGCTGACGGCCTCCCTCAACCACGAGGAGATCGTGCGCCGGCTGCCGGACCTGCTGGTGCCGGAGTACGCGAGCAGCGTCGACGTCTGGCTGTTCGACCAGGAGGACGACAAGCACCGCTCGGCGCCGCATCCGGCCGCCGCCGTGGTCGCGGCCCGTACGGGGCGGCCCCAGTACGCCGCCGACCATCCCGGCAACCTGCCCGGGGTCGACGACCAGCCGCCGTCCGCGCTGGATCCCGCGCGGCCGCTGCTGTGCGTGCCGCTGCCGACGCGGCGGGCGCCGCTGGGCGTGCTGACGCTGTCGCCGCCCGGTGCGCGCTGGGACCCGGACGACGCGGTGATGCTGATCGAGCTGACCCGCCGGGCCAGCATCGCGATCGACAACGCCCGGCGCTTCGAGCACAACCGGGACATCGCCGAGACGCTGCAGCGCGCCCTGCTCACGGAGCTGCCGGCCACGCCGGGCCTCAGTCTGGCCGCGCGGTACCTGCCCGCCACGCACGGGCTGAACATCGGCGGCGACTGGTACGACGCGTTCCCGCAGCGGGACGGCGGGCTCATCACCGTCGTCGGCGACGTGACCGGGCACGGTCTGCACGCGGCCGTCATGATGAGCCAGTTGCGCACCGCGCTGCGGGCGTACGCCGTCGACGGCGACAGCCCCGGCCGGCTGCTGACCCGGCTGCACCGGTTCCTGCACCATCTGCAGCCGGATCTGTACGCCACCGCCGTCATCGCCCGGTTCCACCCGGACGAGCCCACTCTGACCTGGGCCGCCGCGGGTCATCCGCCGCCGGTGCTGCGCCAGGCCGACGGCAGCGTACGCGTGCTGGACGCCAAGCCCGGCGCCATGCTCGGCATCCCGCTCACCCAGGAGATCGACGACCACACGGTGCCCGTGGCGCCCGGCTCGACGCTCGCCCTCTACACGGACGGCCTGGTGGAGCGGCGTGCGCAGGGCATAGACCCGGGCATCGGGCGGCTGGCCACGGCGCTCGGCGGGTTCCGTTCCGGGGAGCTGGACGCGGATCTGGAGGGCTCGGCGGACCGGATCCTCCATCCGCTGCTGAGCGACTCCGAGCGCGACGACGACGTGTGCCTGCTGCTGTGTCACCTGCGGGGGGACGCCGCGTCCTGACGGCGGGCCCGGTGTGCACGCGTTCTTCACTCCCGCCTGGTGCTTTTCGGCCACGGTGCGGGCATGGTGGTGATCGACGCGTTCGTCTGCCTGCCACGTCCGACTGGCGTACCCGTCGGGCAAGCGGTGGGATCGCAGGGGTGCGAACCAGCGATCCAGGGGCAGTCGAAAGGCGTTCGAGGCAGACCGCCTGGAGCCGCAGAAAGGGATGAACACCGTGACACGACCCAGGATCCTGGTGGTTGGCGCAGGCTTCGCCGGCGTGGAGTGCGTCCGCCGTCTGGAACGGAAACTCTCCCCGGACGAGGCCGACGTCACGCTGGTGACGCCGTTCGCCTACCAGCTGTACCTGCCGCTGCTCCCCCAGGTCGCCTCCGGGGTGCTGACGCCGCAGTCCATCGCCGTCTCCCTGCGCCGCAGCAAGAAGTACCGCACGCGGATCATTCCGGGCGGCGCCATCGGCGTCGATCTGAAGGCGAAGGTGTGCGTCATCCGCACCATCACCGACCGGATCGTCAACGAGCCGTACGACTACATCGTGCTGGCCCCCGGCAGCATCACCCGGACCTTCGACATCCCGGGGCTGACGGAGCACGCCTTCGGGATGAAGACGCTCGCCGAGGCGGCGTACATCCGTGACCACGTCATCTCCCAGCTGGACCTGGCCGACGCGAGCCAGGACCCCGAGGAGCGGGCCTCGCGGCTGCAGTTCGTGGTGGTCGGCGGCGGCTACGCGGGCACCGAGACCGCGGCGTGCCTGCAGCGCCTGACGCACGCCGCCGTCAAGCGCTACCCGCGGCTGGACCCCGGGCTGATCAAGTGGCATCTGATCGACATCGCGCCGAAGCTGATGCCGGAGCTGGGCGACAAGCTCGGCAGCAGCGCGCAGGAGATCCTGCGCCGGCGGGGCATCGAGATCTCCCTGGGCACCTCCATCGCCAAGGCGGGCCCGGAGGAGGTCACCTTCACCGACGGGCGGGTGATCCCGACCCGCACGCTCATCTGGACCGCCGGGGTCGTCGCCAGTCCCCTCATCGCCACGCTCGGCGCGGAGACGGTGAAGGGGCGGCTGGCGGTCGCCCCCGAGATGAACCTGCCCGGTGACGACGGGGTGTTCGCGCTGGGCGACTCGGCCGCCGTGCCCGACCTGGCCAAGGGCGACGACAGCGCCATGTGCCCGCCCACCGCGCAGCACGCCCTGCGGCAGGGCCGGCACGTCGCCGACAACGTCATCGCGACGCTGCGGGGCCAGGCGATGAAGCCGTACGTCCACAAGGACCTCGGGCTCGTCGTCGACCTGGGCGGCACCGACGCCGTGTCCAAGCCGCTGGGCATCGAACTGCGCGGCCTGCCCGCCCAGGCCGTGGCCCGCGGCTACCACTGGTCGGCGCTGCGCACCAATGTGGCCAAGACGCGGGTGATGACGAACTGGCTGCTCAACGCGGTCGCCGGCGACGACTTCGTCCGCACGGGGTTCCAGGCCCGCAAGGCGGCCCGGCTGAAGGACTTCGAGTACACCGACGCCTATCTGACGCCGGAGCAGGTTCGGGAGCAGGTCGAGGGGACCGGCCGGCCGGAGTAGCGCCCGGCCCGGACGGGAGCTTCCGCTCGTGGCATGACATGCTGAGGTGCGGATCTTGGTGTGCGGACGAGTCGGGAGAGAGTGCGGCGGCGTGAGGGCAGCGGGACGCTCGGTGCGGACACGACTGCGGGACCGGATCGCGGCCTCCGACCCCGGCCTGCTGCGCCTGACGGCCGGACTGCGGACGGTCGGCGCCATCGCCCTCACCCTGGCCGTGCTCTCCCTGCTCCGGGCCGACGTGCACCATCTCGTGGCGGGGGCGATGGCGGCGATGGTCGCCACCTTCGCCATCCGGGAGAAGCAGCTCGGCGCGCAGGCGGTGACCCTGGCGCTGGGGCTGCCGGTGGCGCTGGCGTCGGTGTCCCTGGGCGCGGTGCTGAACTCGCGTCTCGTCGTCGGTGACGTCTTCTTCGTCGTCCTGATCTTCTGCGCGGTCTACGGCCGCCGGTTCGGCGACCGCGGTACCGCGCTGGGGCTGATCGGCTTCCAGGTCTACTTCCTGTCCCTGTTCGTCGGCGCCAGCGTCTCGGCGCTGCCCGTGCTGTGCGGCGCCATCGCTCTGGCGTTCTGCTCCAGCGCCGTGATGCGGTTCGCGGTCGTGCCCGCCACCCCGGCGGGGGTGCTGCTGCGCCTGCGGCTGGCCTTCCGGGCCCGGCTGGCGCAGCTGGTGTCCGCGCAGCTCGATCTGCTCGACGCCGGCGCGGACGAGATGGACAAGGCGCTCGACGCCGTGCGCGAGGGCACCGCGCGGCTGCACGAGACGGCGATGATGATCCAGGCGCGGCTGGAGGAGGGCACGCCCGACGAGTCGGTGGCGCGGCTGGTGCAGCGCAGGATCGCGGACGCCGAGGTCGCCGCCGAGCGGCTGGGTCTGCTGCTGCTGTCGGCCCGCAGCGCCGAACGGGCCGACACGCTGACCCTGCACCTGCCGGGCGCGCCCGCGCCGTCGGTGGGGCAGCCGGCCGTGCCGGACGAGGCCACCGCCACGCTCCGTCGTGATCTGCTGGCGCTGCGCACGCTCGTGCTGCGGGCGGGCAGCGGTGACGCGGGCACCGCGCTGGCCCATGTGCGCAACCGGCTGCTCGGCTACCGGGACGAGGAGAACCTGCCGCCCGCCCCGAGCGCCGTCCAGGACGTCTTCCGGGGCATCGGCGAGGCCGCGCGGGCGGTGCTGGGGCTGCGGATCGCGCTGGACGGCCCGCAGGACGAGTCGGACGACTCCCCCGCCACGGCCCGCTCCCGCGAGGAGCTGGACGCGGAGGACGCCGCGATCGACGGCGGCGAGGACGCGGCGCAGGAGGAGCAGGAGACGGGTCTGCGGCGGCCCACCACGCGCGCGGCCGTGCAGGTCGCCGTCGGGTCGACGCTGGCCATCGTGGGCGGCGAGCTGCTGTCCACGCAGCGCTGGTACTGGGCCGTGCTGACGTGCTGGATCGTTTTCCTCAACACCGCCTCGACGGGCGAGATCCTGGTCAAGGGCTACCGGCGGCTGCTGGGCACGGTGTTCGGGGTGGTGGCCGGCATCGTGCTGGCCGGTCTGGTCGGGCGGCACACCTGGACGGCGTTCGCGCTGGTCCTGGTGCTGATCTTCGCGATGTTCTACGTGGCGCCGCTGTCGTACACGCTGATGTCGTTGTTCGTCACCGCGATGCTGGGGCTGCTGTACACGCTGCTGCACACCTACAGCCTCGACGTGCTCGTGCTGCGGATCGAGGAGACGGCGCTCGGCGCGGCCTGCGGGGTGGTCGCCGCGGCGCTGGTGCTGCCGGTGCGGACGGACCGCCGGACGAACGAGCTGCTCGGCACCGTGCTGGACCGGCTGGCCGCCGTCACGGAGGGGGCGGTCGGCCAGCTCAGCGGCGGGCCCGCGGACGAGCTGCTGGACAAGGCGCGCGACCTGGACCAGGCGCTGGCCGACCTGCGGGCCGCCACCCAGCCGCTGACCCACCCGGTCACGCCGCTGCGGGCCCGGCGCCACACCGCCCGGTACGTGGTGGCGCTGCTGGAGACGATGCGCGTACCACGCGCGGACCCTGGCGGCGACCGCCGAGCTGCTGCCCACGCATCCCTCGATCGCGGCGGACCCGCGACTGCGCGGGGCCGCCGGGCGCACCGTGCGCAACATCGGGACGATCGCCGCCCGGGTCGCGGACGAGCACGCCGGTGCCGAGATCGAGACCGGGCCGAGCATCGCCTCGCTGCTGGGCTCCGACGCCGGCACGCCGCGCTACGGGCGGATCACCGACCGCGTGCTGCGGCATCTGGAGCGGCTGGACGAGGCCGTGGTGGGCCTCGCCCGGCCGCTGGGCGTGCCCGTGGCGGCGCCCCGGCAGTGACGCCCGGGGGCCGCGCCGGTCAGAAGTCGGTGGGCAGCCCGCTCACCTCGGCGATGCCCCGCAGCTCCTCGGTCTGCCGGTGCCGTTCCTTGATGTAGTCGGCTATCTCGCCGAGGCGGACCGGGTCGGACGCGGTGGTCGCGTCGGTGACGATCCTGACCGGGCCGGTCTCGTCGACGTCGAGTTCGACCACTTCGTTGTCCAGGCGGCCGGTGACGGCGGTGGCGATGACGAGGGCCACCTCGTCGCGGACTTCCTGGGGCAGTTCGTCGCCGCCCCCGGAGTCGAGGGCGAAGTCGAGGCTGGACAGGCGTTCCTCGTCGATCGCCTCGAGGACCGGTTCCACCACGCGCATCAGGAGGCGGTAGTCCTCGGTGTCCATCCGGATGCGCAGGAGGTCCAGGTACATGTCCACGGGCCGGTCGTCGCCATGCGGAATCTCGGAATCGCTCATTCGCATCGTGTTCCCCGCACGACGCGGCTCAGACGCGTCGCCAGCGGGCCATGGCGAAGGAGAACACACCGAACAGCACGAGCCCGGCCGCGACGCAGACCAGCAGCCAGGGGCCGAGCGGGGTGTCAGCGAAGCTGCGCAGGGTGTCGTCCAGGCCCTTGGCCCGGTCGGGTGCGTAGTCGACGGCGGCGCGTACCGCGAAGACGCCGGCCATGGCGAAGACGAGCCCGCGGGCGGCGCCGCCGGCCACGCCGGTGACGTCCACCAGCTGCCGGGTGCGGTGGCTCATCTGTCCCAGCCGGAGCTTGTCGTGGTACTTGCGCAGCACCGCCCGTACGCCGATCCAGCCGCCCGCGGCGATGATCGCGATCCCGGCCGCGCCGACCAGCCACTGGCCGGCGGGAATCTCCAGGACCCTGGCGGTGGCGTCCCGGGACTGCCGGTCGCTGGAGCCGCCGCCGCTCTGGTCGCGGCTCATCGCGAAGGACAGCACGGAGTAGGCGACGAAGACGTAGAAGGCGAAGCGGACCGTCGCCAGCAGCCGCTTGCGGGCGCTGCGGCCGTCCTGCCCGACGGAGCCGAAGAGCGCCTCGGACAGCCGCCACAGGGCCATGCCGACGAGCCCGATGCCCAGCGCCCACAGCAGCACCGCGCCGAACGGCTTCTGCGACAGTTCCGCCAGTGCTCCCCCGCGGTCGGCCTGCTCGCCGGTGTCGCCGAAGGCGATCTGCAGGGCCAGGGCACCGACGAGCAGATAGATCACGCCCCGGGCGGCGAGTCCCGCCCGGGCCGCCCCCTCGGTCACCGAACCCCGCGCCGCTCGCCGGGCCCGGAACCGACCTTGTGCCAACGCACTCGTGTCCATGTCGACCTCCCGGCCCTCCGGATGCCCCGGCTCGGCCGTCACACACCCGGCCCGGCCTCCGGACCAGGGGGTTCCGGTCAGCGCCGGGCCCGCTCTTCCCCCGCCGCGTCCGTCGCCGGGCTCAGGACCGCCGCAGTCGTGAGCCCCGGCCGGAGCGGCCCAGGGCGTGCAGGTACTCCAGGGCGTCCAGGACCACCGTGCGGTCGTGCCAGGCGAGCCAGCGGCCCGCTTCTGCGCCCATGGTGCCGAGGGTCTTGGTCTGGGCCGCCGTCAGGCCGCGGAGGGGCCGGTCCAGGTGGGCCGAGACCATGCCGACGCACAGCCCGGACGCGGTCGTCAGCGGGACGCTGTGGCAGGCCCTGCTGCCGGCCGCGAGGATGGCCCGCCGGGCGGGCTCGGTGAACACCGGGTCGCTCTCCACCTCCCGCACGGTGACCTGGGCGAGGTCCCGGGCGGCCTTCGCGCAGGCCGTGCCGTCCTCGCCGACGTGGGCGAAGAAGTCGATGAAGTCGGGTGTGAGCCCGGTGTGCTCCTCGATGCGCAGGCCGCCGCTGGCCCGGTCGGGGAGCTGGACGTTGCCCATGTCGGTGCCGGTCACCTCAAGCGTGCGGTTCAGCACGGCCTTCAGCACGGCACCGCGGCTGCCCGAGCCGGAGCGGTGGGCCGTGGTGAAGGTCAGCTCCGGTTCCGGCTGCCGGACGCGGCGCGGGAACCACAGCTGCTCCCTGCCGTCGGGGCGCGGTGCGGTGACCAGGACGCCCGCCAGCGTCCGCAGCTTGACGTTGTACCGCTGGGACGCCCGCTGCATCAGCGCGAAGGCGCTCTCCCCGTCGGGCAGCTCGTACCGCTCCCGGAGCATGCCCTGCGCCTGTGAGATCAGCGGGTACGCGCGGGCCCGGGCCCGCAGGTCGCGCACCTGGGCGCGCAGGCGCTCCAGCTCGCCGTCGTCGTCGGTCGTCCGCCCCGCTGTCGACATGTGGCTCCCAGGTTCTGCTCGGCGACAGACGGGCCCGGGCCGACGGCTTGCCGCCGTCGGCCCGGGCCCTGGTTCGCCTCTCGCCTTCCCCGTCGCGTCAGGCACACACTCCGGTCAGGCGTTCTCCGTGACCGGGACGTGCTGTGCGGCGGCCAGGGGAGCGGTCTCGGCGGCCGGTGCGGGTGCGGCCGCGAGCCACTGGCGAGCTGCCTCCAGGGCGCGCCGGACGTCCCGGGTGCCGGTGGACACGCACAGCGTGTACGCCAGGTCGCGTGCCCGCGGGTTCTGCTCGGCCGGTCCGCGCGCGCCCTCGGCGGCCGTCAGCGCCTCGTACTCGTCGACCAGGCGGCGCAGCACGGCTGGATGGGGCCTCAGCATGTCGTTCGCTCCTCGTGGGGTGGGGGGTCAGGCCGTGGTGGAGGTGCCGCCGGTGCCCCGGTTGCCCGTCCGCTGCCCCAGGACCTCGTCGCGCACGCGGGCGCAGCTGCGGCTGATGAGGCGGGAGACGTGCATCTGGGAGATGCCGAGGCGGTCGGCGATGCGGCTCTGGGTCATGTCCTCGAAGAACCGCATGTAGAGGATGGCCCGCTCGCGTTCCGGCAGGCGGCGCAGGCCCTCCTTGGCGGACTCGCGGTCGACGACGGTGTCGAAGGACGAGTCGGCCGCGCCGAGGGTGTCGGCGAGGCTGTAGCCGTCGTCGTCGGCCGAGAGCTCGGCGTCCAGCGACAGGGTGCTGAAGCTGTCCAGGGCCTCGAGCCCGGCGCTGACCTCTTCCTCGGTGAGGCCGGTGTGGGTGGCGATGTCCGCCACGGAGGGCTCGGGGCTGCCCGGGTTCTGGGTCAGTTCACGGCGGGCCACCCGCACCTTGTTGCGCAGTTCCTGCACCCGGCGGGGGACTCGCAGGGCCCACATGCGGTCCCGGAAGTGACGCTTGACCTCGCCGGTGATGGTGGGCACGGCGTAGCTCTCGAAGGCACCCCGGCTCGGGTCGAACCGGTCGATGGCCTTGACGAGTCCCAGGGCGGCCACCTGACGGAGGTCCTCGATCGACTCTCCGCGGTCGCGGAAGCGGCCGGCGATGCGGTGGGCCATGGGGAGCCACAGCGTGACGAGCTCGTCGCGGACGGCTTCCCGCTCGGGACCCTCCTCCAGCTCCGCCATACGGGCGAACAGGGCCGCGGTGTCGGGGGCGTCGTCGTGGCGCCGCCGCGAGGCGGTGGTCGGCGTTTCGGGCGTGCCGGGACGGTTGGTGGGCGTTTCGATGAGCATGCGGATACGCTCCTGAACGGTCGTTTCAGGGACTTACCGCGGGAGGGTCACGCCCGGATCGCCTCGACGGCCTCCGGGGCAGTCATACCGCTCCCGCTGGCGCGCCTCCGGTCCGAAGCACGAAACTGCGTCTGCCCTGCCACCGGTGGAACAAACTCCGCTTTGCTTCGCAATCTGCCGGGGACCTTGTCACGGCTGCTCAGGACAGGGGTACGACGGCGGTGATGCACTTGCCGCCGGCGGGCAGGTCCGACACGCGGACGTCGCGGGAGAGCCGGCAGACGATGGGCCAGCCGTGGCCGCCGTGCCGCAGCCGTCCGTGCGGATCGGCGCGGGGCGGGGTCACGGGCAGTTCGTCGCTGCGGTCGCTCACCGAGACGCGCACGCCGGGGCCGTCGATGTCCACCTGGAAGTCGGTGACGCCGCCGCCGTGCAGGATCGCGTTGGTGGTCAGCTCCGAGGCCACGAGCAGCGCGTCGGACAGGGCGTCCGCGTCGCACGGGGTGTGGGTGGCACGGCACCGTTCGGCCACGGCGCGCTCCACCGCCCGGCGCGCCTCGGCGGGTTTGCACGGCCGGGCCCGGTTCGCGCCGGGCGGCTCGAATACGGATTCGATCATGTGCTCCTCGCACATCCTGCAGCTCCCTGGTCGGTGAAGACGGAAGCCGGATCCGGAGCGCGTTCCGCGGCCGCCCGCACGGGCACACCTGGGCCCGCGGACCCGCTGCTTCCTCAACCTGCCGCGGCGTTCGGGGCGCGCACCGCGCGAGCGCCGCGGGTCTCTCTCTTCGGCTCACCTCTCCCCGCACCTGCAAACCTCCGGCAGGCGCAGAAGCCGCGAGAACACCTCGAACGGCCGTGAGTCGGGTGCCATCTCCGCGCGCCGTCGGGGTACGCGGAGCGCATGACCGATGTGGTGGATTCCGATGAACTGCTGCGGCGCATCCAGCGCGCGAGGGACTGCGCGGTGCGGGAGGAGCGTGCGTGGCGGAGCAGGAGCGAGGAACTGGGGGCGACCGACCCGCAGGGCGCCCGGGACGCGACGGTGCGGCGGATGTCGTACGAGGCGGTGCTGACCGTGCTGGACGAGATCGTGACCCCGGGCAAACACACGGCGGAGGGCTGACCGGGCGGGGCCGGGTCAGGTGCGCGGCCCGGCTGATTGCCGGGGCCGGTGCCGGGAACCCGGGTGCGCATGACAGTCGACCACACCGAAGCACCGGTCCTGGAAGCCCTGGAGGCGTACCGCTGCAAGGGGCATCTGTCGTTCACGCCGCCGGGGCACAAGCAGGCCCGCGGCGCCGACCCGGAGGTCCGCGAGGTCCTCGGTGACGCGGTGTTCCTGGGGGACGTGCTCGCCTCGGGCGGTCTGGACGACCGGCTCACCCGGGGCCGGGTGCTGCGGCGCGCGCAGGAGCTGATGGCCGACGCGGTGCACGCGGAGCACACGTTCTTCAGCACGTGCGGGAGTTCCCTGTCGGTGAAGGCGGCGATGCTGTCGGTGGCGGGGCCGCACGAGAAGCTGCTGATCGGGCGTGATGCCCACAAGTCGGTGGTGGCGGGGCTGATCATCTCCGGTATCGAGCCGGTCTGGGTCGAGCCCCGCTGGGACGCCGAGCGGCATCTGGCCCATCCGCCGTCCGCCGAGGACTTCGACCGGGCCTTCGAGGCCCATCCGGACGCGCGGGGCGCCCTGATCACGAGCCCCACGCCGTACGGCGGCTGCGCGGATCTGCGGGCGGTCGCCGAGGTGTGCCACCGGCGCTCGCGGCCGCTGATCGTGGACGAGGCCTGGGGCGCGCATCTGCCGTTCCATCCCGACCTGCCGTCCTGGGCGATGGACGCGGGCGCGGACATCTGTGTGACCAGCATCCACAAGATGGGCAGCGGTCTGGAGCAGGGTTCCGTCTTCCACCTCCAGGGCGACCTGGTCCCGCCGGCGCTGCTGGGGATGCGGGCCGATCTGCTGGGCACCACGAGCCCGTCGTCGCTGATCTTCGCGGGCCTGGACGGCTGGCGGCGGCAGATGGCGCTGCACGGCAAGGAGCTGATGGGCGGGGCGCTGGACCTCGCGGCCGAGGTGCGGGCCGCCATCGAGGGGATCGACGGGCTGCACGTCAACGGCCGGGACGACTTCTGCGGCCCGGGGCTGTCCGACGACCTCGACCCGCTGCCGGGCGTCATCGACCTCACGGGGCTGGGCATCACGGGCTTCCAGGCGGCGGACTGGCTGCGCGAGCACCGGCACATCGACGCGCATCTGGTGGACCACCGCCGTATCGGCGCGCAGATCACCCATGGCGACGACCGGGAGACGACCGGGGAACTGCTGGAGGCGCTGCGGGACCTCGCGCGCGCCGCGCGGGACCTGCCCCGGGCGCCGCGGGTGGAGGTGCCGTCGCCGGCGGGGCTGCGGATGGAGCAGGCGGTGCTGCCCCGCGACGCGTTCTTCGGCCCGGCCGAGGACGTGCCGGTGGCGCGGGCGGCGGGACGGGTCGCGGCGGAGATGATCACGCCGTATCCCCCGGGCATCCCGGCGGTCCTTCCCGGCGAGCGCCTCACGGAGCCGGTGCTGGCGTATCTGCGCACGGGGCTGGAGGCGGGCATGCACCTCCCCGACCCGACGGACCCGGAGTTGGAGACGATCCGGGTGGTCGCGGAGCAGACGCGGTGACACCCGAGTGAAACAGGTCACGCAACCGGTTTCCGCCGTTCGTACGCCGCGCCGGATGGTTTACCGTTCATTCATACGTGGTGACGGAGTCGACCGCCGTCCTCCGCGCACCACCGCTTACGGCCCTGGCTGGTTTCCCCCGTCCAGCCAGGGCTTTCTCATGCCCCGGGAAAGTCGGGCACGCCGAGGTGCCCGGGGGCCCGCCAGCCGCTGAAATGGGCGTAGGGAAAGCACCGGTAGTCGACCGCCCGGCGAAAGGCTCCGCGTCATGACCAAAGCGATCAAACTCCTGACCGCCCTGCCTCCGCCCCAGCGCGAGCGCCTGATGGCACTCAGCCGGGAGGTGTCCTTCGCCGAGGACGCCCGGATCTTCGAGGCGGACGGCACGGCCGACCGCTTCTGGGTCATCCGCTCCGGCGCCGTCTCCCTGGACCAGCAGGTCAACTCGCTGCAACGGGTCACCGTGGCCAACCTGGGCGCCGGCGACCTGCTCGGCTGGTCCTGGCTGTTCCCGCCCTACACCTGGGACTTCGGGGCGGTGGCGTTCAGCCCGGTGCGGGCGTACGAGTTCGACGCGGGGGCCGTGCTGCGGCTGTGCGAGGAGGATCCGCAGCTGGGGCTCACGCTGGTGCGGAACGTCGCCGAGGTGCTCGCGCACCGGCTGGAGATGACCCGGGGCAAGCTGATGGAGCAGTACACGCTGCACCGGCGCGGGGCGCTGTGATGCCTCGGACCCCTCAGACCCGGTAGCGGCGCAGCGCCGGTACCGCGGCGGCCAGGGCCAGCATCACGAAGACGACCAGCAGTCCGCCGCCCGCGACGGCGGTGCGGGGGCCGAAGGCGGAGCCCGCGGTGCCGTGCAGCACGTCGGCCAGGCGCGGGCCGCCCGCCACGACGACGGTGAAGACGCCCTGCATGCGTCCCCGCATCTCGTCGGTGGCGGCGGACAGCAGGATCACCCCGCGGAAGACCATCGAGACCATGTCGGCCACCCCGGCGACGACGAGGAACGCCACCGCGACCCACAGGCTGGAGCTCAGTCCGAAGCCGGTGATGGCCACGCCCCAGACGACGACCGCCCCGATGACCATCAAGCCGTGCCGCCGGGCCCGGGAGAAGGTGCCGGAGAACAGTCCGCCGAGCACCGCGCCGATGGGGATCGCCGCGAACAGCAGGCCCAGCGCGAGCCCCTCGCCGTACGGGGCGTAGGTCTGCGCGGCGAGCTGCGGGAAGAGGGCTCGGGGCATGCCGAGGACCATGGCGACGATGTCGGCGAGGAAGGACAGCAGCAGCACGGTGTGCCCGGAGATGTAGCGGAAACCGGCCGCGATCTCCTTCACGCCCGCGCGCCGGAGCGCCGTGCCGGCCAGGGGCGGCAACGACGGCAGCCGGTACACCGCCCACACCGTGACGCACAGCGCCAGGGCGTCGATGAGGTACAGCTCGGGCAGGCCGACGACGGGGATGAGGGCACCGGCGAGCAGGGGCCCGGCCACCTGGCCGGTCTGCATCACGGTCGAGCCGAGGGCGTTGGCCGCGGGGAGCTCGCCGGCCGGGACCAGCCGGGCGATGGAGGCGTTGCGGGCCGGTGCGTTCAGGCCCCAGAAGGCCTGCTGCAGCGCGAGCAGCACCATGAGCGCGGCCACCGACTCCAGGCCCGCGAAGGCCTGGAGCCAGAACAGCAGCGAGGTGACGGCGATGCCGCTGTTGGTGATCAGCAACAGCTTGCGCCGGTCCATGGTGTCGGCGATCGCCCCGCCCCACAGCGCGAACACGACCAGGGGCACGAAGCCCGCCATGCTCGCCGCGCCCACCCAGGCGGAGGAGCCCGTGATGTCGTAGATCTGCTTGGGCACGGCGACGGCGGTGAGCTGGCTGCCGACGGCCGTGACGATCGTCGAGACCCACAGCCGCCGGTAGGCGGGGCGGCGCAGCGGGCGCGTGTCCATGGCCCAGCGGCGCCAGCCGCGCCGCTTCGGCGCCTCCGCCTCGGGATCCCGCTGTCCGGTCGTGCTCTCACTCGTGTCCACGCGCCGCCGCTTTCTCGATGCTCGCTACATCTTTTGGGCGGGATCACTATCGCACCAACCGCCGGTCACCGGGCGACCGTTTTTCAGCTTCCGATGATCAGCAGGGCACCCAGCACGATCATGGTGGCGGCCACCAGGCCGTCCAGGACGCGCCAGGCGGCGGGCTTGGCGAGGAACCGGCCGAGCAGCCGCGCGCCGAAGCCGAGGGCGGTGAACCAGCACAGGCTCGCCAGTACGGCGCCGAGGCCGAAGGTCCAGCGCAGCGGGCCGTGGTCGGCGGCGACGGACCCGAGCAGGAACACCGTGTCGAGGTAGACGTGCGGGTTGAGCCAGGTCATCGCCAGGCAGGTCAGCACGGCCCGGCGCGCCGATCCGGCCGCCTCCCCCTCCGTGCGCAGCGCGCCGCCGTCCGGCCGGAACACCCGGCGGGCCGCCAGGGCGCCGTAGCCGAGCAGGAACGCGCCGCCGATCCAGCCCACGGCCGTCAGGGCGCCCGGCCAGGTCACCACCACCGCGCCGACCCCGCCGACCCCGAGCGCGATGAGCAGGGCGTCGGACAGGGCGCAGATGCCGACGACGGCGAGGACGGCCTGGCGGCGGATCCCCTGGCGCAGGACGAAGGCGTTCTGGGCGCCGATGGCGACGATGAGGGACAGGCCGGTGCCGAAACCCGCGGCCCCGGCGGTGAAGGTGCTGGTCATGGCGTCGACG
This sequence comes from Streptomyces sp. Go-475, assembly GCF_003330845.1. Lineage (GTDB taxonomy): Bacteria > Actinomycetota > Actinomycetes > Streptomycetales > Streptomycetaceae > Streptomyces. The sequence goes on from NZ_CP026121.1 coordinate 207,898, forward strand.
CTACGGAGGGAGGCGTCTCGCGTACAGCTAAAGATTCTTACGTATCATTAGCACACGTGATGATGACGGATCTCCCGCTGGACCAGGTGCGGACCCTGCTCGCCGTCGTGGACGAGGGGACGTTCGACGCGGCGGCGGCCGCGCTGCACGTGACGCCGTCGGCGGTCAGCCAGCGCGTGAAGGCCCTGGAGCAGCGCACCGGACGGGTCCTGCTGCTGCGGACCAAGCCGGTGCGGCCGACGGAGTCGGGCGAGGTGCTGGTGCGGCTGGCCCGCCAGGTGGCCCGGCTGGAGCGCGACGCGTACGCGGAACTCGGCCTGAGCGGCGCCGGGGAGCCGACGCGGGTGTCGGTGGCGGTGAACGCGGACTCGCTGGCCACCTGGTTCCTCCCCGTGCTCAGCCGCGTGCCGGAGGAGCTGCGGCTCTGCTTCGAGCTGCGCCGGGAGGACGAGGACCACACGGCGGCACTGCTGCGGGAGGGGGTGGTGATGGCGGCGGTGACCTCGTCACCGGATCCCGTGCCGGGCTGTTCGGTACGGGCTCTCGGGCGGATGCGCTACCTCCCGGTGGCCGCGCCCGGCTTCGCCGCCCGGCGGCTCGGCGGCCCTCTGGAGGAGGTGCTGCCCGGCGCTCCCGTGGTGGCCTTCGACCGGCGGGACGACTTCCAGGACGACTTCGTCCGCCGGCTCACCCGGGGGCGGAGCAACGCGAGCGCGCTGCGGCACTACGTGCCGACCTCGGAGGGTTTCGCCGCGGCCGTCACGGCCGGACTGGGCTGGGGCCTGCTGCCCGAGGCCCAGGCGGAGCCCCTGCTGCGCGGCGGCAGGCTCGTCCCGCTCGCCGAGGACCGGGCCACCGACGTGCCGCTGTACTGGCAGCAGTGGAAGCTCGACTCGCCCGCGCTCCAGCAGGTGGCCCAGGCGGTGACGGCGACCGCCGCGGAGGCGCTGCGGCCTTGATGCCGGCGACTCCGCGGAAGCACTCGGGCGTGAAGCCGTCGACTACCGCGAAAGCGCTACGGCCTTGACGCGCCGGGGCTGTCGCCCAGCCGGGCCGCCGCGCTGTCCAGCAGCATCTCAAGGGCCGTCGGACAGGCGCTGGTGAGCATGCGGGTGGCGAGCAGCGGGGCCGCTTCGGCGATGCGGGGGTGGGTGGTGGCGGGCAGGCGGGCGTAGGTCGAGCGCCACATCTCCTCGTCGGCCCGGAGCGAGGCGCTCGGCAGGGCCAGCGAGGCGGCGTCGAGCGCGGCGAAGGCCAGGCTCGTGTCGATGAAGGCGTGGTAGACGCGCACCGCCTCCGGCAGCGGGAAGCCCGCGGTGCGCAGCACGTCCAGGACCGCCTCGTCGGCGGCGAGTTCGTTGGCCCGGCCCGAGACCCGGCTCGCGGTGAGCACCGCCGCCTGCGGGTGCGCCACGTACGCGGCGTGGATCCGCAGCCCGAGGGCCAGCAGGTCCTCCCGCCACTCCCCCGTGCGCCGCCAGCCGTCGAGGGCCTGGCCGATGAGGGCGTCGCCGATGGCGAGCGTCAGGTCGTCCATGCCCCGGAAGTACCGGTAGAGCGTGCTCGGGTCGGCGTCCAGGGCCAGGCCGAGCCTGCGGGCGGTCAGTCCGGCGCTGCCGTGCTCGCGCAGCACGCGCAGCGCGGTGTCGACGATCAGCCGCTCGGACAGCACGGTGCCGCTCCTGGTGGGCCTGCGCCGGCGGCGTTTCTCCTCGGGCACCACGCGCTTGGGCACGACGACTCCTCCTTATGCCAACGCCATTGACCTTATGACAGGGGGCCGCGTTGTATCTCCCCGGAGGGCGCGCCACGTTCTTCGCGACAAGGGAGTTTCTGTCATGCGTGTACTGCTCGTGGGCGCCGGTGGCGTGGGGTGCGCGATCACCCGGATCGCGGCGCGGCGGCCGTTCTTCGAGGCGATGGTGGTGGCCGATCACGACCCGGCGCGGGCCGGGGCGGCGGTCGCGGCGCTCGGCGGCGACGCCCGCTTCACGGCGGAGGAGGTGGACGCGCGTGACGAGGCGGCGGTGGCCCGGCTGCTCGCACGGCACCGCTGCGACGTCCTCCTCAACGCCACCGACCCCCGCTTCGTGATGCCGCTGTTCCGCGCGGCCCGCGCCGCGGGCGCCACCTACCTGGACATGGCGATGTCGCTGTCCCGCCCGCATGCCGAGCGGCCGTACGCGGAGTGCGGGGTCAAGCTCGGCGACGAGCAGTTCGCGCAGGCGGCGCGGTGGGCGGAGGAGGGCGTCCTGGCCCTGGTCGGCATGGGCGTGGAGCCGGGTCTGTCGGACGTGTTCGCGCGCTACGCCGCCGACGAACTCTTCGACGAGATCGAGGAGATCGGCATCCGCGACGGCGCGAACCTGACCGTCGACGGGCACGCCTTCGCCCCCTCGTTCAGCATCTGGACCACGATCGAGGAGTGCCTCAACCCACCGGTCGTCTACGAGGCCGGCCGGGGCTGGTTCACCACCGAACCCTTCAGCGAGCCCGAGGTGTTCGACTTCCCCGAGGGCATCGGCCCGGTCGAGTGCGTGAACGTGGAGCACGAGGAGGTGCTCCTCGTGCCGCGCTGGGTCGACGCCCGCCGGGTCACCTTCAAGTACGGCCTGGGCCGGGAGTTCGTCGAGACGCTGAAGACGCTGCACCTGCTGGGCCTGGACCGCACCGACCCGGTCACCGTGCCGGGGCCGGACGGCCCGGTGCCGGTCTCGCCCCGGGACGTGGTCGCCGCGTGCCTGCCCGACCCGGCGGCCCTGGGCGAGCGGATGCGCGGCAAGACCTGCGCCGGCACATGGGTGCGGGGCGTGAAGGACGGGCGGCCGCGTGAGGTGTACCTGTACCACGTGGTCGACAACCAGTGGTCCATGGCCGAGTACGGCTCCCAGGCCGTGGTCTGGCAGACCGCCGTCAATCCCGTGGTCGCGCTCGAACTCCTCGCCACGGGCGCCTGGTCGGGAGCGGGCGTGCTCGGACCGGAGGCGTTCCCGGCCCGCCCGTTCCTGGACCTGCTGACGGCGTACGGATCCCCCTGGGGCATGCGCGAGCAATGAGCGTGTCCGGGAAGGCGCTGTTTCACCAGGCGTCGACAGGTGACCCGAAAAGGAGTAAGCATCCGGACAAGCACGTTTCTACTGCGATGCAGGTGACTTCCATGGACAACTGGCGAGACCACTCTGCCTGCCGGCACGAGGACCCCGAGCTCTTCTTCCCGATCGGCACCTCCGGCCCGGCCCTGCTCCAGACGGAACAGGCCAAGGCGGTGTGCCGACGCTGCCCCGTCCAGGAGGAGTGCCTGCAGTGGGCGCTGGACACGGGGCAGTCCATCGGCGTGTGGGGCGGCACCAGCGAGACGGAACGGCGTGCCCTGAAGCGGCGCGCGGCCGCCCGGCGCCGCTCCGGCTGACACCCGCCGGAGCCCGCTGGGTCCGCCGGACCCAGCGGGTGATCCGCCCGCCGAACCCCTGGGGCGTCAGCTGCGACGCAGCGTCCCCCAGGGGTTCTCCTGCCGGTCCACCTCCGCCTTCGCCTCGTCGATCACCTGCTGGTCGAGCCGGCACATCGGCCGGACGTCGGCGACCAGCGGTTCGTTGTCGGGCCCGCGTGCGGTCTCCTTGCCCGCCAGCACCCACGGGTGGACACCGGGCCCCTTGTCGTGCGGCAGGTGGGCGTAGTCGTGCAGGCGGCGCGCCACCCACACCCGGACGGGCCGGTCCGCCCACCACTCCTCCACATCGAGCGGGTTGGCGGACAAACCCGGCATGGACACGCCCGTCAGGTCGTCCGTGCTGGACACGTCGCGGAGATCGGTCCCCGGGCCGCGCGACCAGCGGACGTACAGGCCCTGGTGCCGCTCGACCAGCTCCGTGAGTTCGGCGAGCGTGCGCACGACCGGCAGGTCGTCCGATCCACTCATGTCGTGACCTCCTCCCTCGACGCCGTCAGGCGGACGGAGTACCCGCCCGGCGCGAGCGGAATCGGAACGGCCCGTTCGGCGCGACGGGTGCCGGCACCCGGTCGGGGTTACGCTCGCGGCACACCCGTCCGTCGCAGAAGGGGCCGAGCATGAGCGTTCGCGTACGCCGCGTCTACGATCCGCCCGAGCCGGAGGACGGTGTGCGTGTCCTGGTCGACCGGCTGTGGCCGCGCGGCCTGGCGAAGGACGCGGCCCGGGTGGACGAGTGGCCCAAGGAGATCACCCCGTCGACGGAGCTGCGCCGCTGGTACCACGCGGGCGAGGGCTCGTACGAGGAGTTCACCGGGCGGTACGAGGCGGAGCTGGCCGGCGACGAGGCGGCCGAGGCCCTCGACCGGGTGCGGGAGCTGGCCCGCGCGGGCGACGTGACCCTGCTGACCGCGTCGAAGACGCCGGAGCGGAGTCACGCCGCGGTCCTGGCCCGCCTCCTTGAGGCGTGAGGGGACGGGCCGTCCCGTACGGTCAGGCGGTCTGCTTCGCCGCCGCCCGGCCGGCCGCCCGCCCGGAGAAGAGGCAGCCGCCGAGGAAGGTGCCCTCCAGGGCGTTGTAGCCGTGGACCCCGCCGCCGCCGAAACCGGCGACCTCCCCGGCCGCGTACAGGCCGTCGATCGGAGTGCCGTCGGTTCCGAGGGCGCGGGAGTCGAGGTCGGTCTGGATGCCGCCGAGCGTCTTGCGGGTGAGGATGTGCAGCTTGACGCCGATCAACGGGCCGGCCGCCGGGTCGAGGATGCGGTGCGGGGTGGCGACCCGGCCGAGGCGGTCGCCGATGTAGCGGCGGGCGTTGCGGATGCCCTGGACCTGGGCGTCCTTGGCGTAGGGGTTGGCGATCTGCAGGTCGCGGGCCTCGATCTGGCGGCGGATCCCGGCCGCGTCGAGCAGCGGCTTGTCGGTCAGCTCGTTCATCTTCTCCACGAGCTGCTCCAGGGAGGGCGCGGTCACGAAGTCGGCGCCCTTGCGCAGGAACGCGTCGACCGGTCCGGGCGCGCCCTTGCCGAGGATGCGTTCCTTGAGGAACCCGGCGCGGTCCTTGGCGGTGATGTCGGGGTTCTGCTCGGAGCCCGACAGCGCGAACTCCTTCTCGATGATCTTCTGGGTGAGGACGAACCAGGAGTGGTCGTACCCGGCGATGTCCTCGGTGGTGCGCAGGTGCTTCAGGGTGCCGAGGGTGTCGTAGCCGGGGAGGTACGGCCCGGGCAGGCGGCGGCCGAGGGCGTCGAACCACATCGAGGACGGTCCGGGCAGGATGCGGATGCCGTGGCCGGGCCAGATCGGGTCCCAGTTCCGCAGGCCCTCGGTGTAGTGCCACATGCGGTCCCGGTTGACCAGCCGGACGCCCGCCTCGGCGCTGATGTCGAGCATCCGGCCGTCGACGTAGGCCGGAACGCCCGTCACCATCTCGTTCGGCGGCGTGCCGAGGCGCTCGGGCCAGTAGCGGCGGACGATGTCGTGGTTGGCGCCGATGCCGCCGCTGGTGACGATGACCGCCTGGGCGGTGAGCTCGAACTCGCCGATCGCGTCGCGGTTGGAGGCGACGCCGCGGGGCGATCGGTCCTCGGCCAGGACCGTGCCGCGCACGCCGCGGGCGCTGCCGTCCTCGACGACCAGTTCGTCGACGCGGTGCCGGTGGTGGAAGGTGAGCAGGCCGTCGCGGGCGGCCTGCCTGGCGTACCGGACGAACGGTTCGACGACGCCGGTGCCGGTGCCCCAGGCGATGTGGAAGCGGGGCACGGTGTTGCCGTGCCCGTGCGCGGTGAGGTCGCCGCGCTCGGCCCAGCCGACGGTGGGCAGGAACGTGATGCCGTGGCCGTCGAGCCAGGACCGCTTCTCCCCCGCGGCGAACTCGACGTAGGCGCGCGCCCAGCGCACGGCCCAGGAGTCCTCGTCGTCGAGGCGGTCGAAGCCGGCGCTGCCCCGCCAGTCGCTCCAGGCGAGGTCGAAGGAGTCCTTGATGCCGAGGCGCCGCTGCTCCGGCGAGCCGACGAGGAACAGCCCGCCGAAGGACCAGAAGGCCTGTCCGCCGAGGTTGGCGGCGTTCTCCTGGTCGACGAGGGCGACCCTCCTGCCCCTGCTGGTCAGTTCGTGTGCCGCGACCAGGCCCGCGAGGCCCGCTCCGACGACGATGGCATCGGCATCCATGGCGACCGTTCCCTTCTTCGGTTCTTCTCTTCAGTTCTTCGCGCGATCGGGGGTGCCGCTGCCGTCGGTCAGCAGGGCCGTGAGCAGTTGCTTCAGCCAGGCACGGGCGTGCTCCACGTCCCGGTCCAGCAGCAGTTGCGTGGTGACGCCGTCGTACGCCGCGACCACGGCGTGGGCGGCGCCGTCGGTGTCGCCGAGGACGGGGGGCAGCGCGGTGTGCCCGCGGGCGCGGGCGAGCCGGTCGGCGATGGCCTGCCGCAGCCGGGCCCGGTGTTCCAGCAGGCTCCGCGCCACGTCCGGGTCGCGGGCGGCGTGCACGAGGAAGTCGGTCTTCACCAGGAGCCAGTCCCGGTCGAGGAGCAGCACCTCGGTGACGCGGTCCACGGCGGCCGGCACGTCGAGGTCGGGCCCGTCGAGGGCGAGGGCCCCGGAGACCTGCTCCGCGATCAGTTCGGCCCGCTCCTGGTAGAGGGCGAAGAACAGCTCGTCGAGGCTGGAGAAGTTGGAGTAGAAGGCGCCCCGGCTGTAGCCGGCGGCCTCGCACACTTCCTCGATGGAGACGTGCCCGAAGCCCTTGGCCGCGAACACGGCGAACGCCGCCCGCAGCAGGTTGGCGCGGGTGCGGACCCGGCGCCTGGTCACGCGCCCGGTGGTTCCGGTGGTTCCCTGCACGGCCGTCCCCCTCCTTTTCGATACAGCACTGTATTCGATACACCCATGTATCGACAGCGTTCGGCCTTCCGTGAAACGCATGGAACACACTTTCGATTAAGAGGTACGCTGGGCGCATGGCCGGGCATCACCTCCAGGGCTCCCTCTTCGACCAGGCCGACGAGCTGCGCCTCGGCCAGCTCGACGGGATCAGCCGCACCGACCTCGGCTTCGGCGCCTGGCTCGACGTGCTGCCCGGGTGGCTCAGCGGCTCCGACGAGCTGTTCGAACACCTGGCCGCCGAGGTGCCGTGGCGGGCGGAGCGCCGCCAGATGTACGACCACGTCGTCGACGTGCCGCGGCTGCTCGCGTTCTACGGCGCCGGCGATCCGCTGCCGCACCCCGTACTGGCCGAGGCGCGGGAGGCGCTGAGCGCCCACTACGCCGGGGAGCTGGGCGAGCCGTTCACCACGGCCGGGCTGTGCTACTACCGCGACGGCCGGGACAGCGTGGCCTGGCACGGCGACCGGATCGGGCGGGGCGCCCGCGAGGACACCATGGTCGCCATCCTGTCCGTGGGAGCGCCCCGGGACCTGCTGCTGCGCCCGATGCGGGGCGGTCGCGCCACCGTGCGCCGGCCCCTGGGCCACGGCGACCTGATCGTGATGGGCGGTTCCTGCCAGCGCACCTGGGAGCACTCGATCCCCAAGAGCACCCGCGCGACGGAGCCCCGCATCAGCATCCAGTTCCGCCCGCACGGCGTGCACTGAGCCGCGTCCAACGGCCAAGCCGCGCCGGCGCGTTGTGCCGCACCCGGCGACCCCGCCCCGCGCGGGGTCTGCTTTTCTTGTCCGGTCGGGCTGGGAGCGGGACCACACCACGGGGCGATCATGCGGGCAGACATACACCACGTCGCGGACGGCACCTACCTGGTGCACGGATCCAACACCAACTGGGTGATCCTCACGGAGGGGGACGCCGTCACGCTGGTCGACACCGGGTATCCCGGCGACCGGGAGCAGCTCCTCGCCTCGCTCGCGGAGGTGGGGAGCGCCCCGGAGGCCGTCACGGCGGTGCTGATCACGCACGCGCACAACGACCACCTGGGCTCCGCCGAGTACCTGCGGGCCACCTACGGCACGCCCGTGTACCTGCACCAGGCCGAAGTACCGCACGCGCGGCGGGAGTTCCTGCACCAGGTGTCCGTCGGCACGGTGCTGGCGAACGGCTGGCGGCCGGGAGTGCTGCCGTGGGCGGTGCACGCGCTGCGCTCGGGCGGCACGGCCCACCTCCCCGTCACCGCTCCCGAGGCGTTCCCCGGCGAGGCCGCCCTGGACCTGCCCGGGCGGCCGGTGCCGGTGCACACCCCGGGCCACACCGACGGGCACTGCGCCTACCACCTGCCGGGCACCGGTGTGCTGATCTCCGGCGACGCCCTGGTCAGCGGCCACCCCACCTCCCGGGTCGAGGGGCCGCAACTGCTGCCGGACATGTTCCACCGCGAGCGGTCCCGTGCCGTGGCCTCCCTGGACGTGCTCGCCGGGCTGGAGGGCGAGCTGCTGCTGCCCGGCCACGGGCCGGTCCACCGCGGCCCGGTCGGGGACGCCGCGCGCCGGGCGCGGGAACGCGCCCTCTAAAGTGAGGCGACGATCGGCGGCGAGACAAGGACACCCGGCGCATGGCACTGCAGATCAGCGCGACGAACCCGGAGCACCCCGCGCTCCTGCTGGAACTGCCGTGGGACGTGCCCCTGGAGGAGTGGCCGGAGGAGTACCTGGTGCCGCTGCCGCGCGGCATCTCCCGGCACGTGGTGCGCTACTCCCGCGCGGGCGAGGAGGTGATCGCCGTCAAGGAGCTGGCCGAGCGGCCCGCGCTGCGCGAGTACGAACTGCTGCGGGACCTGGACCGGCTCGGCATCCCGGCGGTGGACCCGCTGGCCGTGGTCACCGGCCGCACGGACCCGGACGGCGCCCCGCTGGAGAGCGTGCTGGTCACCCGGCACCTGGGCGGGTCGATGCCGTACCGCTCGATGTTCGAGACGACCATGCGCCCGGCCACCATGCACCGCCTGATGGACGCGCTGGCCGTGCTCCTGGTGCGGCTGCACCTTGCCGGGTTCGCGTGGGGCGACTGCTCGCTGTCCAACACCCTGTTCCGGCGGGACGCGGGCGCCTACGCGGCCTACCTGGTGGACGCGGAGACCGGTGACCTGCATCCGCAGCTCAGCCAGGGGCAGCGCGAGTACGACCTCGATCTCGCCCGGGTGAACATCAGCGGGGAGCTGCTGGACCTGGAGGCGTCCGGGGCGCTGCACCCGTCGGTGGACCCGATCGAGTTCGGCATGGAGATCTGCGCGCGCTACCGCGGCCTGTGGGACGAGCTGACGCGCACGTCCGTCTACCCGGCCGGCAAGTACCACTACATCGAACGCCGGATCCGGCGCCTGAACGACCTCGGCTTCGACGTGGCGGAGATGCAGATCGAGCACGCGTCGAACGGCGACACGGTCAGTTTTGTGCCGAAGGTCGTCGACGCGGGCCACCATCAGCGGCAGTTGCTGCGCCTGACCGGGCTGGACACGGAGGAGAACCAGGCCCGGCGGCTGCTGAACGACCTGGAGAGCTGGATGGCGACCCAGGAGGACTACGCCCCGGGCGACCCCCTGGGGGCCCGCCCGGAGGTGCTCGCCCACCGCTGGGTGCGCGAGGTGTTCCGTCCGACCGTGCGGGCCGTCCCGCCCGAACTGCGCGGCGCCATGGACCCGGCGGAGATCTACCACCAGCTCCTCGAGCACCGTTGGTACCTGTCCGAGCGGGCCCAGCACGACATAGGCCTCGACACGGCGGTCGAGGACTACATCGAGAACATCCTGCCGAAGGCCAGCGAGACGCTGCAGCCGACCGCGGAGTGAGCTACCGCTCCCGCGCGGCGTGCGGCACCACCGCCACGGGGCAGTCCGCGTGGTGCAGGACGCCGTGGGCCACCGAGCCGATGCGGGCGCCGACGGCGGTGCGGTGGGCGCGGCGGCCGACGACCATCAGCTGGGCCGTGCCGGCCACCGACAGCAGGACCTGGCCGGCGCTGCCCATCTCCACGTGCTCCTCCACCGGCACGTCGGGGAACCGCTCCCGCCAGGGCCGGACCGCGGCGGCCAGGGCCTTCTTCTCGTAGGGCTCCAGTCCCCCGGCCTCGTCGAGGAGCTTCAGCGAGCCCGGGCTGTAGGCGAAGACGGGCGGCAGCGTCCAGGCCCGCACGACCCGTACCGTCGCCCCGCGCGCGGCGGCCGTCTCGAAGGCGAACCGGAGCGCGTCGGCGCTGTCCTCCGGGTCGCCCTGCTGGCCCACGACGATCTCGCGCCCGGCGGCCTCGCCCGAGGGCCGGTCGCCGGCCCGGACGAGCACCACGGGCCGGGTGGTTTCGGCGATGACCTGCTGGCCGACCGAGCCGAGCAGGAAGCCGACGACGGGGCCGTGCCCGCGCGAGCCGAGCACCAGCAGCTCGGCGTCGGCCGCGGCGGCGACCAGGGTGTCGACGACCGCGCCCTCGACGACGTCGGTGGTCACGTCGAGGTCCGGGTGCCGTTCGGTGACGGTCGCGACGGCCTCGGTCACCGCGCTGTGCACCCACTCGGCCTGGCTGTCCGCGTCGCCCTCGATCCCCGCTTCGAGCGCCTCCTGCGGCTGGAACCGCCAGGCGTGCACCACGCGCAGCGGCCGTTCGCGCCGCACCGCCTCGCGGGCCGCCCAGCCGAGGGCCGCGAGGCTCTCCTGCGATCCGTCGACCCCTGCGGTGATCGGGCGTGTCATCCGGCTGCCTCCTTGGGAAAAGTCAGTGCGACGATGATCAGTCTTCCCTACCCTGCCCCCATGAGCTTGGAGTGGGAACAGGTGATGGTGGACTCGGCCGACCCCGAGGCGCTGGGCCGCTGGTGGGCCGAGGCGCTGGGCTGGGTGGTGGTGAACGACGAGCCCGACGAGTTCGAGATCCGGCCCGCCCCGGACCGGCTGCCCGGGCTGCTCTTCACGTCGGTGCCGGAGCGCAAGACGGTCAAGAACCGCCTGCACCTCGATTTCCGGCCCGACGACCAGGAGGCCGAGGTGGCCCGGCTGCTGGCGCTCGGCGCGCGGCGCGCCGACATCGGGCAGGGCGAGCAGCCGTGGGTGACGATGACCGACCCGGAGGGCAACGAGTTCTGCGTGCTGGGGGCCCGCAGGAGCTGATCTCCGTATCGGAGCGGGCCGCGGCGATCGAACATACGATGGGCGGAGGTCGGCGCGGCGCCCCGGGATGCCGCGCCGTGAGTCGACCGCCCGGTGTGGGGGACGTATGGCACAGGCCGCCGACACGGCGCGGACCGTCATCATGACCGTGGACGACGATCCGGGGGTCTCCCGGGCCGTGGCCCGGGACCTGCGGCGGCGGTACGGCGCGTCGTACCGGATCGTGCGCGCGGAGTCCGGCGAGTCGGCGCTGGAGGCGCTGCGGGAGCTGAAGCTGCGCGGCGATCTCGTGGCGGTGATCCTGGCGGACTACCGGATGCCGCAGATGAACGGGATCGAGTTCCTGGAACAGGCCCTGGACGTCTACCCGGGCGCGCGGCGGGTGCTGCTGACGGCGTACGCGGACACGCACGCGGCGATCGACGCGATCAACGTCGTCGACCTCGACCACTACCTCCTCAAGCCGTGGGACCCGCCCGAGGAGAAGCTGTACCCGGTCCTGGACGACCTGCTGCAGGCGTGGCGGTCCAGCGACTTCCGGCCGGTGCCCGCCACGAAGGTGGTCGGGCACCGCTGGTCGTCCCGCTCCTCCGAGGTGCGGGAGTTCCTCGCCCGCAACCAGGTGCCCTACCGCTGGTACTCCTCCGACGAGCCGGAGGGGCGGCGGCTGCTGGCCGCGGCCGGTGAGGACGGGCTGCGGCTGCCGGTCGTGATCACCCCGGACGGGACGCCGCTGGTCGAGCCGGAGGCCGTCGACCTCGCCGCCCGGGTCGGCCTGGCGACCACCCCGGCCGCGGAGTTCTACGACCTGGTCGTGATCGGCGGCGGCCCGGCCGGGCTCGGCGCGGCCGTCTACGGCGCCTCCGAGGGGCTGCGGACCGTGCTGGTGGAGCGCTCGGCGACCGGCGGGCAGGCCGGGCAGAGCTCCCGCATCGAGAACTACCTGGGCTTCCCCGACGGCGTGTCCGGGGCGCAGCTCACCGACCGCGCCCGGCGGCAGGCCGCCAAGTTCGGCGCGGAGATCCTCACCGCGCGCGAGGTGACGGCCCTGGAGGTCAACGGCGCCGCCCGCGTCGTGCGGTTCTCGGACGGTTCGGCGATCGCCGCGCACAGCGTGATCCTGGCGACGGGCGTGAGCTACCGGCAGCTCGATGCACCCGGCTGCGACGCCCTGACCGGGTGCGGGGTCTACTACGGGTCCGCCCTGACGGAGGCGCCCGCCTGCCAGGGGCAGGACGTGTACATCGTCGGCGGCGCCAACTCGGCCGGGCAGGCGGCGATGTACCTGTCCCGGGGTGCCAAGTCGGTGACGCTGCTGGTGCGCGGCGAGTCGCTGACGGCGTCGATGTCGCACTACCTGATCCAGCAGATCGAGGAGTCCCCCAACATCCGGGTGCGGGCCCGCACGGTCGTCGAGGAGGCGCACGGCGACGGCCGGCTGGAACGGCTGACCCTGCGGGACGTGGACACAGGCGAGACCGAACAGGTCGACGCGCAGTGGATGTTCGTGTTCATCGGCGCGGCCCCGCTGACCGGCTGGCTGGACGGCACGGTGCTGCGCGACGAGCGCGGCTTCATCCTCGCCGGGCCCGACCTGAGCGCCGACGGCCGTCCGCCCGAGGGCTGGGAGCTGGACCGGCCGCCGTACCACCTGGAGACCAGTGTGCCCGGCGTGTTCGTGGCGGGCGACGCCCGCTCGGAGTCCGCCAAGCGGGTCGCGTCCGCCGTCGGAGAGGGAGCCATGGCCGTGATGCTCGTCCACCGGTACCTGGAGCAGTCGTGAGCGGGCGGGCCGTGCCCTGCAGCCCGCAGGAGATCGGCTCCCTGTTCCTGTTCGAGAAGCTGACGCCCGAGCAGCTCGGCCGGTTGTGCGCGGAAGGGCGGATGGAGCGGTTCGAGCCCGGGCCCGTGTACGCCGAGGGCGACCCCGCCACCTGCTTCTACGTGATGCTGGAGGGCACGGTCGTGCTGTACCGCCGGGTCGGCGGGGACGACGTGGAGGTGACCCGTACCTCCCAGCGCGGGGTGTACGCGGGGTCCATGCAGGCGTACCTGGGCGACCGGGTGCGGCAGGTCTACAACAACTCCATGCGCGTGACCGAGCCGACGCGCTTCTTCGTGCTGCCCGCCGACACGTTCGCGCAGATCATGCAGGAGTGGTTCCCGATGGCGGTGCATCTGCTGGAGGGGCTCTTCTTCGGTTCGAAGAGCACCGAGCGGGCCATCGGGCAGCGCGAACGGCTGCTGGCGCTCGGCTCGTTGTCCGCGGGTCTCACGCACGAGCTGAACAACCCGGCCGCGGCGGCCGTGCGGGCGACCGCGACGCTGCGGGAGCGGGTCGGCAAGATGCGGCACAAGCTGGCGGTCATCGCGCAGGGTTCGTACGCCCCCGAGGTGATGGCGAAGCTCATCGACATCCAGGAGCGCTGCGCCGAGCGCGTCTCCAAGGCGCCCGTGCTCAGCCCGCTGGAGGCCTCCGACCGGGAGGACGTGCTCACCGACTGGCTCGACGACCGGGGCATCCCGGACGGCTGGCGGATCGCGCCCACGTTCGTGCAGGCCGGTCTCGACGTGGACTGGCTGGACCAGGTCGCGGCCGCCGTGGACGAGGAGACGCTGCCGAGCGCGATCGGCTGGCTGAACTACACCGTCGAGACCGAGCTGCTGATGGACGAGATCAACGACTCGGCCACGCGCATCTCGCACCTCGTCGACGCGGCGAAGCAGTACTCGCAGCTCGACCGGGCCCCGTTCCGGAACGCCGACGTGCACGAACTCCTCGACTCCACCCTGCTGATGCTGTCGGGCAAGATCGGCCCGCAGATCAAGGTCGTCAAGGAGTACGACCGGACACTGCCGAAGATCCCGGCGTACCCGGCGGAGCTCAACCAGGTGTGGACGAACCTGATCGACAACGCGGTCTCGGCGATGAACAGCGCCGGCGGCGAAGGGACGTTGACCGTGCGGACGGCACGGGACCACGACCGGCTGCTGGTGGAGTTCCGGGACACGGGCGTCGGGATCCCGGCGGAGGACCGGGGGCGGATCTTCGACCCGTTCTTCACGACGAAGCCCGTGGGCGAGGGGACCGGGCTCGGGCTCGACATCTCCTGGCGGATCGTGGTCAACAAGCACCACGGGAGCATCCAGGTGGAGTCGGAGCCCGGGGACACGCGGTTCCAGGTGCTGCTGCCGCTGACGGCGGCCGAGGAGGAGTCGGCATGAGTGGTGGGAACGGGATCGATCCGAGTGTGCCGCCGAGCGGCAGCGGGTGCGTGGAGTGCGACGCGGCCGGGGGCTGGTGGTTCCATCTGCGGCGGTGCGCGCAGTGCGGGCACGTGGGGTGTTGTGACAGTTCGCCCGGGAAGCACGCGACGGCTCATTTCCGGCAGACCGGGCATCCCTTCGTGCAGAGCTTCGAGCCGGGTGAGAGCTGGTTCTGGAGCTTCGAGACGAACGAGTTGTACGAGGGTGGCCCGGAGTTGGCCGGGCCGGTGAGTCACCCGCGGGAGCAGCCCGCGCCGGGGCCCGCCGGACGGGTGCCGGCGGACTGGGCCAGGGTCCTGCGGGCCCAGTAGTCCGGTACGCGCCGCCGGCCGGCGGCCGCGGGTTGTTCATGGTTGATCGCGCAGTACCCCGCGCCCCCGAAAAAGAAGGGTGGTCCAGTGCCGCAGGCTTCGTTCATCGCGCCGGTCGTCGGGAGGGAAGCCGAACTCACGCGGCTCTCCGAGGTGCTGCGGCGTGCGTGCGAGGGTGAGGCCCGTGCCGTGCTCCTCGCCGGGGACGCCGGTGTCGGCAAGACGCGGGTGCTGGACGAGGCCGGGAAGCGGGCCGCCGCCGCGGGCATGACCGTGGTCGCCGGGCACTGCGTGGATCTCGGGGACGTCGGACTGCCCTATCTGCCGTTCACCGAGATCCTGGGGGTGCTCGCCGCCGACGAGCGGTTCTCCGCCGCCCTGGCGGCCCATCCCGTGGTCGAGCGGCTGCTGGGTGCCGGGACCGACGCCGTGCGCGATGTGGACGCGCGGCTGCGGCTGTTCGAGGGGGTCGCCGGGCTGCTCGCCGACGTGGCGGAGGTCGCCCCCCTGTTGCTCGTGCTGGAGGACCTGCACTGGGCCGACCAGTCGTCGCGGGACCTGCTGCGGTTCCTGCTGGGCCGGGGCGTCCTGCGGCACCGGCTGGCGGTGTTCGCCTCGTACCGGGCGGACGATCTGCACCGCCGGCATCCGCTGCGGCCGCTGCTGGCGGAGCTGGTGCGGCTGCCCGCCGTGGAGCGGCTGGAGCTGCGGCCGCTGGCCGATTCCGACGTGGACCGGCTGGTGCGGGCCCTCGAACGACGTCCGCTGCCGGACGCCACCGTACGGCGGATCGTCGAGCGGGCCGAGGGCAACGCCTTCTACGCGGAGGAACTGCTCGCGGCCACCGACACCGAGGCGGGCGGGGTGCCCAGCGGACTCGCCGATGTGCTGCTGATCCGTTTCGAGCAGCTCTCCGACACGGCCCAGCAGGTGCTGCGGACCGCGGCCGTCGCCGGGCGCCGGGTGGAGCACGAGCTGCTGCGGGAGGCGGTCGGGCTGCCCGAGGAGGCACTGGAGTCGGCGCTGCGCGAGGCGGTGGGGCGGCAGTTGCTCGTCGCCGGGGACGACGACACGTACTCCTTCCGGCACGCCCTCGCCCGGGAGGCCGTCTACGCCGATCTGCTCCCCGGGGAGCGGTCGAGGCTGCACGGCGCGTTCGCGCGGCTGCTCGCCGGGCGCTGGCGCCGTGCCGAGAGCGCCGCCGAACGCGCCCATCACTACCGGGAGAGCCACGACCTCGCCGAGGCGTTGGCCGCTTCGTTGGAGGCGGCCGACCACGCCCAGCGGGTCGGCGCGCCGGCCGAGGAGCAGCGGCACCTCGAGGCGGCCCTGGACCTGTGGCCGGCCGTCGGCGCCGAGGCCCGGCCCTCCGGCCGGGGCGCCGACCGCGTGACGCTGACGCTGCGCGCCTCGGCGGCCGCCGCGCACGCCGGCGAGTTGCACCGGGCGGTCTCCCTCGCCCGGTCCGCACTGGCGGAACTCGGGCAGGACGCCGACTCCGAACTGGCCGCCCGGGTCCGCTACACACTCGCCGGGAACCTGCTGAGCGTGGACAGCCTGACGGCCGCGTTCGCCTACAGCAGCGAGGCGCTGGCGATGATCCCCGAGGAGCCCGCGTCGGTCACGTGGGTGTGGGCGGCGGCCACGCACGCCATGGCCGCGCGGCACATCGGGAAGAACGACACCGCGCTGCGGGTCGCCCGGCGGGCCCTGAGCGTGGCCGAGGAGCTGGGGGTGACCGACGCGCAGGCGGACCTGCTGATCTCCCTGGCCGTCTTCGACGGAGGCGGCCGACGCGGTCCCGAGGGCCGCGAGCTGCTGCTGCGGGCCCGGGAGCTGGCCCGGAGTTCCGGCAACGCGGCCGTGGAGCTGCGGGCCCTGTTCAACCTGGCCATGGGCTGCTACGAGAACGGGGAGCCGGCGGAGTGCCTGCCCTGGCTGACGGAGGGCCTGGACCGGGCCCGGCGTGCCGGGCTGCTGTCCTCGCCGTACCCGCTGGAGATGCGGTACCTGCGGCTGCTGGTGCTGTACGCGCTGGGCCGCTGGGACGAGTGCGTCCGCGCGGCGCGGGCCGATGCCGAGGTGCTGCCGGCCGCCGGCGGGTACACGGCCGGTCCCGCGCTGTACGTGGCGCTGGCCCGCGGCGACCTCACGGCGGCGGACCGGGCACGCGCCCTGCTGGAGGGGCCCTTCGACTGGATGGCCACCCTGGTGGCGGGCATCGTGCTCACCGACGCCGCGGCGCTGCGCCGTGATCCGGAGGAGGCGGTGCGCCGGATGCGCTCCACGGTCGCGGCCCTCACCGACGAGGCGGGCACCCGCCCGGACGTGACGGTCCGGCTCGCCGCACTGGCGTTGTCGGCCGTCGCCGACGCGGCCGTCGGACTGCGGCTGACCGGCGACGAGTCCGGGGCGCGCCGCTGGGCGGACACGGCGACGGAACTGGTGGAGTCGGCGCGGGCCGTCGCCGGCCGCGGTCAGAACGACACGCCGCAGGGCCCGGAGGGGCAGGCGTGGCTGGCCCGGGCCGAGGCGGAGTGGATCCGGGCCGTGTCGGGGCCGGACGCGGCGGCCTGGTCGGCGGCGGTGGAAGCGTTCACCTACGGCGACGTCCACGAGCGGGCGCGGTGCCGGCTGCGGTACGCCGAGGCCCTGGTGGCGGCCGGACGTCGCGAGGAGGCGGCGGCGGAGGCCCGGGGGGTCCGGGAGACCGCGGACCGGCTCGGTGCCGTGCCGCTGCGGGAGCAGGTGGACGCCCTGGTCCGGCGCGCCCGGCTGTCGGACGCCCCGCCCGCCGGAGACCGGGCCGGTGTGCTCACCGCGCGTGAGCAGGACGTGCTGCGGCTGCTCGCGCTCGGCCGCAGCAACCGGCAGATCGGCGAGGAGCTGTTCATCAGCGGCAAGACGGCGAGCGTCCACGTCTCCAACATCCTCGCCAAGCTGGGCGCTTCGAGCCGCGGCGAGGCGGTGGCGGTGGCGTACCGGGAGGGCCTGATCGCCCCGGAGCCGTCGGCGTCCTGAGGACCGGCTGGCCTCTGCAGCGGTCATCCCCGACGCGGGCTAGCCGGTCCGGCAGTCGAGGCTGCGGAGATCGACGGCGTCGGCCATCGCCCGCATGCCCTTGTCGTTGGGGTGCAGATGGTCGCCACCGTCGAAGGCGGGCAGGATCCGCTCGGGGTCGTAGGGGCTGCGCAGGACGCGGTCGAAGTCGGTGACGGCGTCGAACGCGCCGCTGTCGCGGACGAAGGCGTTGACCTTCCGCCGTACCGCCTCCCCGGCCGGGTCCCACTCCTGCCAGCCCTTGTAGGGGGTGATCGTGGCGCCGACGACGCACTTGCCGGCCGCGTGCGCCCGGTCGATCAGCGTGCGGTAGCCGGCGATCAGCTCGTCGGCCGTGGCGCCCGGTTCGGCCTTGATGTCGTTGACGCCCTGGAAGAGGAACACCGTCCGCACCCCGGGCAGCGAGAGCGCGTCCCGGCGCAGGCGGTTCAGGGCGCTCTGCCCCGGGACGTCGGTGAGGACCCGGTTGCCGGCGATGCCTCCGTTGGCCACGCCTTCGACCTTGCCGGTGGCGGACCGGGCCAGCCGGCGGGCGAGGTAGTCGGGCCAGCGGCGGTTGCGGTCGGTCGTGGACTGCCAGCCGTCGGTGATGGAGTCACCGAGCGCGGCGACGGCGCCCGTCCCCTCGCGGGGCCGTACGGTGACGGCGTCGAGGTAGAACCAGGATCCGGTCCGCTGCTTCCAGTTCGCCGCGCTCTCCTCGGCGGTGTGGTCGCCCTCGGTGGTGTACGACGTCTGCATCGCCATCCAGTGCCCGGTGAGCGTGCCGCCCGCCCGGGCGACGTACAGGCTGACGGCGAGGGTGCTCGCGGCGGGGACGCGGCCGGGCAGCGGGTCGCTGTAGACGATGCCGCCGGCCGGGACGGTGACGGTGCGCGCGCCGCCGAAGGTCAGGCGCCGGTTGCTGCCGGGGACGAGCGCGGCCCCGTCCCGTTGCAGTCCGGCGTGGACGTTGCCGAACGTCACGGGCTGGTTGCCGAAGGCGTTGGACAGCCGCACCCGCAGGCCGCTGCCGCCGACGCTGGTGCGCACCAGCAGCCGGTAGCCGCGGCCGTCGGCCGCCTCGCCGATGCGGTCGGCGGACGAGGCCCAGGTGACCACGCCGTACTCCGCTCCCGTCGGGGCACCGGGCGGCGGGGACGGCTCGTCCCCCTGGGGTGTCGCGCCGGTCCCGCAGCCCAGTGCGACGCACGAGGAGAGGGCGGCCAGGGCGGCGCGGCAGCGGGGGCGTGCGGGGCGGTGCATCGTCGGCGCTCCTTCGGCCGGTCGGTCGCGTGCGGGCGGTGTCATGGCGCGAGGTTCCGCTCACGGAGCCGCCGGGCGCGAGACGGATCCTGGGGGCCGCCCCGGCGTAGGACACGGTAGTGGTGCGGCCGCCGACGCTGCGCGGGGTGGCGGCCCCGGTGGGCACCGACGGGGGCCTGCCACCACAACCGGTGGCGTGCCCCGCCGGTGGCGGCGGCGCCCGGTGGGGCGGGAGCCGTGGGCGGGCAGGGTCTGGGTGCTGCGGTCCTTGCAGGTCCCGGGACAAGGCCTGGGGCCCACCCCCGGTGGCAGTCGCATTGCCCTGGTTCGGGCGGGAACTCCCGTACACGCGTCGGCCGTTGTCCGGGCATCCGCCGCCATACCGGCGCGGACAGGGCGGAACGACAGGGCGGCGCGATGGGCGAGTTGGTTCCCGGGGGCAATCTGCCGTTGCCGGGCGGTGCGGTGAGCGTCCGGGTGCCCGGGCCGTTCGACGTGTCGGCGCTCGTCACGGACGACGGCGGAAAGGTCCGGGGCGACGAAGACTTCGTCTTCTACAACCAGCCGGCCGCGCCGGGCGCCCGGCTGCGGGGCGACACGCTCACCGTGGACCCGCCGAGGCTGCGTCCGGGCGCCACCCGGGTCACCGTCGCCGTCAGCCCCGCCGACCCCGGGACCCCCCTCGGCCGCCTGCCCTCCCCCACGCTCCACGTCACCGACGCGGCCGGCCGGCCGCTCGCCCGGTTCGCCCCGCCGCGGCCGGAGCGGGAGACGGTGCTGCTGCTCGCCGAGTTCTACCGGCGCGGCGACCGCTGGAAGCTGCGGGCCCTGGGTCAGGGGTACGCGGACGGACTGGCGGGACTGGCGCGGGATTTCGGCGTCGAGGTCGTGGACGACCCGCCGGCGCCCGGGCAGGCGCCCCCGGACGACGGCTTCCTCGGCCTGGTCAACTCCGCGCGGGCGGCGGCCGGTTCACCGCCGGTCTCCCTCGACGCCCGCCTGGTGTCCGCGGCGCGGGAGCACGCCGCCGCCATGGCCGCCGCCGGGCGGCTCGGTGTCGAGAGCAGCGACGGCGTCTCCGTGTACCAGCGGGTCACCGGCGCCGGGTACGCGTACCTCACGGTCGGCGAGCACCTGGTGTCCGGCCCGCGCAGCACCGCCGAGTTCGTCGCGTACTGCCTGCGCGCGGACTCCCCCCGCCGCACCGTGCACGACCCGGCGTTCACGCACGCGGGGCTGGCCGGCCTCCACGACGGCCCCTCCGGCGACACGTACTGGACGGCACTGTGGGCCCGGCCCCTCACGCCCGCCGGGCTGGCCGACACGGCGGCCGCCGTCACCGACCTCACCAACCGCGAGCGCGCCCGGGCCGGCCTGCCGCCCCTGGCCGTCGACCCGCTGCTCACCGCGGCGGCGCAGGCGCACAGCGCGGACATGGTGGCCCGCGCCTTCTACTCGCACACCGCGCCCGACGGCAGCCGGCCCTGGGACCGGGCCGCCGCCGCGGGGTCCACCCGGCGTTCCATCGGCGAGAACATAGCCTGCGGCCAGCGCTCCCCCGCCGACGTGGTGGAGGGCTGGATGAACAGCCCCGGCCACCGGGCCAACATCCTGAAACCCGGCTTCACGCACATCGGGATCGGCTTCGCCGGCGGCGGCCGGGCGGGCACCTACTGGACGCAGCTCTTCGGCGGTTGAGGCCGCGTCACCGGGCCGTACGGTCCGTCACTCCCCCAGCGGTCCGTCAACTGCCGCAGCGGTCCGTCCTCTCCCCGGCGCCCCGTCCACTCCCCGGCGATCACCGCGATCTTGGCGGAGGGAGAGCCTCCGGGCGAGGATGCCGGTATGAAGGGTGACCTCTTTTCCAGCGAGCACATGGTGCAGCCCGCCGTCGCACCGGGCATGGCCGTCGAGAACGCCAAGTGCATCCGTTACACGGTGAACGGCGAGATGCTCGCACGCCAGGGCGCGATGATCGCCTACCGCGGCAGCCTCCAGTTCGAACGCAAGGGCCAGGGCGTGGGCGGCATGCTCAAGCGCGCGGTCACCGGGGAGGGACTGCCCCTGATGGCGGTGCGCGGGCAGGGCGAGGCCTGGTTCGCCCACGAGGCGCAGAACTGCTTCATCATCGATGTCGAACCCGGTGACGAGTTCACCGTCAACGGCCGCAACGTCCTGTGCTTCGACGCCACGCTGGCGTACCGCATCGCGACCGTGAAGGGCGCCGGCATCACCGGCGGCGGCCTGTTCAACAGCGTCTTCACCGGGCACGGCAGGCTGGGCCTGGTGTGCGAGGGCAATCCGCTGGTCATCCCGGTCTCGCCGCAGTACCCGGTGTACGTCGACACCGACGCGATCGTCGGCTGGACCGCGGGTCTGCAGACCTCCCTGCACCGCTCCCAGTCCCTCGGCTCCATGCTGCGCGGCGGCTCCGGCGAGGCGGTGCAGCTGATGCTCCAGGGCGAGGGGTACGCCGTCGTACGGCCCAGCGAGGCGACCCCGCAGAAGCCCGGTCAGCACTGAGACGCCCGTGCGGCGCCGCTGAGCCCTCGTCAGGTGATCTGCGCCTCACAGGCAACCCGGTCCGTTCCGCCGGCGTCTTGATCGGCAACAGGTGAGGCCCTGGCCCTCGTGGCCAGGGCCGGTTTCCACTCTTCTATACACACCATGTATACGCCCTGTGTAGAGATGTTGTGTATACGGACCGAAAGGCATCGATGTACGGGAAGGCATTCGCCCCGGAGTACCAGGGCGCGCTCACCACCCTGTCCGTCAACTCCTCCCTCACCGACGTCCTGGCCGCCGGCACCGAGCAGTTGGAGGCGGCCGAGCGTGCCGGACGGCCCGCGGAGGCGGCGCGTTCCGGACTCGCGGTGGCCGAGGCGCACCGCCGGCTGGGCCGGGTCGAGGAGGCGGACCGGGCCTGGAAGGCGAGTTACCGCGCCGCCCGCCGGGCCGGGGACGTCGCGGCGATGGCCTGGGCGCTGTGGAGCGGCGGCACGCTGGCCCGGCAGCGCGGCGCGTTCCGGCTGGCCCGCCGGCTGCTGCAGCTCGCGGCGGACCTGGGCGAGCGCGGCGGGGACGTCGTCGTACGCGGGTACTCGCTCGCGGGGCTGGCCGAGACCGGCCGCATCCAGGGCGACTACGAGGCGGTCGGCCGGCTGCACGAGCAGTTGCTCGCCGAGGCCCGGCGGCGCGGGGAGGCGCGGCACACGGTGTGGGCGCTGGAGGGCATCGCGCAGATGCACCGGAACACCGGGAAGTACGACACCGCCTACGCCCTGTTCGAGGAGGCCGCCGAGATCGCCGCGCGCGCCGACGACCGGCGGGGTCACGCCTGGGCGTTGCGCGGTCTGGCCGATGTGGTGTCGGTGCGCGACGGGGACACCGAACGGGCCCTGGAGCTGCTGAGCGAGGCGGAGACGACGTGCCGCGCGATGCGGCTGTCCAGCGCGCTGGCCTACAACCACAAGATGCGCGGCAACGTGCTGTACCGGGCCGGGCGTTACGCCGAGGCCCGGGCGTGGTACGAGCAGGCGCTCGCGGAGTTCCGCGAGATGAGCGAGCCGCGCGGGGAGGCGCTGTCCCGGCTGGGCCTGGCCAAGGCCCGGGCCCGGCTGGGCCGCGACCGGGCCGAGACGGCGGCCGAACTGGCCGACCTCACCGGCCTACTGGAACGCATCGGCCTCCAGCACGCCCGGGAGATGGCGGCCCGGGCCCACGAGGAACTCGGCATACCGGCCACCACGCGGACGACGGAGGCGGCACGGTGACGGCGCTGCCGAAAACGGCAGGGCCGGTGCGGCGGGACACGGCGGCGGCCGGTGCGGGAGTGCAGGCGGCAGGGCAGGACGCTGCACAGGCGGCCCCCGCAGCCGCGCGGCCGGCACGGCCGGGCACCACCGGCGGACCCGCCACCGCGCAACGACCACACCCCAACGCGCCCGGCGGGCCGACGCCCGCGCGCAGCGCACGCCAGGGCGCGGCGACGGCGGCGCGCTCCCTCCCGCCCGCCGCGCCGCACGGCGACCGGCCCGGTCCCGCTGCCGACTCCGCAGACGCCTCCCAGGTCCTCGACCGCTGCCGCGCGCTCGTCCGCCCCGCTCTCGTCGAAGCCGTCGGGCAGTTGCACCCCTGGGTCGCCGAGATGGCCGCCTACTCCTTCGGCTGGTGTGAGGTCGGTGGGGCCCCGGCCGTCGCCCCGGGCGGCAAGGGCGTGCGGCAGGCGCTCGCGGTGCTGGGTGCCGAGGCGGCCGGGGCGCCCGGGCGGGACGGGGTGGCCGCGGCCGTCGCGGTGGAGCTGGTGCACACCTTCTCCCTGCTGCACGACGACATCATGGACGGCGACGCGGCCCGGCGCCGACGCCCCACCGTGTGGAAGGCCTACGGCACCGGCCCCGCCGTCCTCGCCGGTGACGCCCTGTTCGCCCTGGCCGTCGGGACGCTCGCCGCGCAGCCGGGCGGTGCCGCCGCCGTGCGGACGCTGTCCGGGGCGCTGGGCGACCTGGTACGTGGCCAGGCGGACGACCTGCTGTTCGCCGACCGCCCCTGGACGGGACCGCAGCGGGTGCGGCCGGAGGAGTACCGGGTGATGGCCGAGCACAAGACGGGCGCGCTGCTGGGCTGCGCGGCCGCGCTGGGTGCCGTGCTTGGCGGTGCCGCGCCCGGGACGGCCACCGCACTCGACCGGGCGGGCCGGCATCTCGGTGTCGCCTTCCAGATCGTCGACGACGTGCTGGGCATCTGGGGCGACCCGGAGGTCACCGGCAAGCCGGTCCACGGCGATCTGCGGGAGCGGAAGAAGACGTTCCCGGTGCTGGTGGCGCTCGGCTCCCCGCAGGGCGACCGGATCGCCGCGCTCCTGCAGGCCGGTGACGATCCGGGGCAGGCGGCCGCGCTGATCGAGGAGGCGGGCGGTCGGGCGGCGGCCCTGACGGAGGCCCGGCGGCACCTCGCCACCGTCGAGACGGCGCTCGGCGGCGTACCGCTGGCGGCGGGGGCAGCCGACGACCTGCGGTCCCTGCTGGCCTACCTGGCGCTGCGCGACGCCTGAGGCCGGGGCGCGGGCCCGCCGCCGCCCTGACCGGGTGCGTTGACCTGGGGCCCCTCCGCGGGTCAGGGTGCGTCACGGCGCGTTCCGCGACCCGCGCCGGAAGGACTGCTGCCGTGATCGGCGTCTCGGAGATCGAAGCCGCGGCCGAGCGGATCGCCGCGCACGTCGTGCGCACCCCGACCGTGGACAGCCCGGGGCTGTCGGCGCTGCTCGGTGTCCCGGCCACCGTGAAGCTGGAAGTGCTGCAGCGCACCGGCTCGTTCAAGGCGCGCGGGGCGGCGGCGAAGCTGCTGTCGCTGGGCGAGGCCGAGCGGGCCGCCGGAGTCGTGGCGGTCAGCGGCGGCAACCACGGGATCGCCCTCGCGGTCATGGCCGCCGCCCTCGGCGTGCGGGCGACGGTGGTGATGCCCCGGTCGGCGCCCGCCCGGGCCGTGGAGATCGCGGAGTCGTCCGGGGCCTCGGTGCGGCTGACCGACGACATGGCCGGGGCCTTCGCGCTGATGACGCGGCTGCAGCGGGAAGGGCTGACCCTGGTCCATCCCTTCGACGACCCGGTGGTGATCGCCGGGCAGGGCACGGTCGGGCTGGCGTTCGCCGAGGACGCCGGGGACCTCACCGACGTGCTCGTCAGCATCGGGGGCGGCGCCCTGATCTCCGGTGTCGCCACCGCGCTGCGGGCGCGCCGGCCGGGCGTGCGGGTGTGGGGTGTGGAGACCGAGGGCGCGCAGGCCATGTCCGAGGCGCTGGCGGCGGGCGGCCCCCGACCGGTCGCCCTGTCGTCGATCGTCTCCACGCTCAGCGCCCCGGAGGTGTCGCAACTGACGTACGACCATGTCTCCGCGCTGGTCACCGACGTGCTCGTGGTCCCGGACCGGGAGGCCGTGCAGGGGTCGCTGGACCTGGCCGACCACGCCAAGGTGTGGGCCGAACCGGCCGCCGGGTGTCTGCTGCCCGCCGCCCGGCGGGTCCTGGAGCGGGTCGGTGACGGGGCCCGGCTCGGGCTGGTGGTGTGCGGGGGCAACGCCAGCACCGGTGACGTGATCGCCTGGTCGCACCGGTTCGGTCTGCGCTGAGGATCCGGCCGCCCTCCGGAAACCGTCGCCGGAAATTCTCCGGAGGGCTGTCGAGTTCAGCGGTCGGACACCTTCGCATTTACCGCCGGTTACCACCTGGCCGGCCGGGGATTTACGATTCCACGGGCTCGCGGCGGCCGAATTCTCCTCGCCCCTGACGGCCCGCATGGCCGAGGTGAGCCGCCCCCGGACCCGCGAAAGACCGTTTTTCTTCGCACACTTGCTCCCATCTTTTGAATAAAAGACAAGACTGACGGCGGAGTTGCGATCCGATTGAACGCGGGCGGCCCCACTCCCCGTACCTCTGGAAAAGGTGAGAGCCAGGTTTCCAGCGAGGGATGGCCATGGGCAGGGCGCACGTCTCCACACACCAGTTGGTCGCCGGGCGGTACCGGCTGCTCGAGATCATCCAGCGCGAGACCAACCGCATCTGCTGGTACGCCGAGGACATCGGCGCCGGCGACATCTCGCGCCCGTGTCTCGTCACCCAGATCGGGCTCCCGGACGACCCGGTCGAGACCGAGCGCCGGACCGCCGCCCGCCTGCTGCGCACGTCCGAGTCCATGGCGCTGCTGTGCCCCGGCCGCATCGCCACCGTCGTGGACGCCGTCGAGGAGGCGGGCACCCTGTGGACCGTCAACGAGTGGATCGACGGCACGCCGCTCGGCGAACTCCTTTCGGAGCAGGGCACGTTCAACTACGTGCGGGCCGCGCGCGTCGGGCTGGAGCTGCTCGACGTGCTGGACGCGGCGCACGCCGAGGGCATCACGCACGGCGAGCTCAGCCCCGGCCAGGTGTTCGTGCGCGAGGACCACTCCATCGTCGTCACCGGCTTCGGCCTGGCCGGCGCGACCCTCGCACCGCGCCTGACGGCCCCCGCGTACGCCTCCCCGGAACAGGCCCGCGACGAGCGCATCGGACCCGCGGCGGACCTGTGGGCGCTGGGCGCGATCCTCTACACGACGGTCGAAGGGCGCCCGCCCTTCCGTGACCGGGGGCGCCCGGAGAACACCCTGAAGGGCGTGGACCGGCTGCCGCTGCGCACGCCGATGCGCGCCGGGCCGCTGGCGCCGGTCGTGCAGGGGCTGCTCCGCAAGGACTCGCGGGAGCGGCTCACCCGCCCGGTGGTCCGGGAGGCGCTGACCCGCGCGCTCAGCGAGGAACCCGAAGCGGGCCTGGGCTCGGTGCCCGCCCCGCGGCTGCGCGGCGCGTACGCCGCCGGGCGGCCGGGGAGCCCGGCCTGGAGCAGACGGACCGTGGTGGCCGGGACCGCCCTGGCCGTCGTCACCGTCGCGGTCGCCGTGCTCGCCGCGACCCAGGGGCTGCCCGGCGGCGACTCGGGCAGCGACGCGGCAGAGTCCCCGGCCCGGCCGCCGGCCTCCGCCGCGTCGCCGGGCGAGAGCACCGGCGGCGACGGCGACAGCCCCGAGCCGTCGGCGACCCCCAGCCCGACAGGTCCCCCCTCCCCCTCCCCTTCCGTCACGAGCACCCCTCCGTCCCCCACGGCGACGCCGTCCGCCCCGGCCACGGCCCTGCCGCCCGGCTTCCAGCGCTACCACGCGCCGGAGGGCTTCTCCGTGGCGCTCCCCGAGGGCTGGAAGCGGCTGGACACCGACCGCCAGGGCGACCTGGCGTACCGGATCGTCTTCGGTGCCGACGGCGACGACCGCGCCCTGGCCGTCACCTACAGCGAACGCGTGGGCCCGGACCCCGTCGCCGTGTGGCGGGACGACGTCGAACCGCACCTGAAGCGGTACGGCGGCTACGAGCGGATCGGCGAGATCCGCGCGACGACGTACCAGGGCCGCGAGGCCGCCGACATGGAGTGGACGGCGCGGGCCGACGGCACCCGCGTGCACACCTTCGGCCGGGGCTTCCTGCTGGGCGGGGGCCGGAGCTTCTCGCTGCGCTGGACCACCCCGGACGCCGACTGGGATGACGAGGTGAACCGGGCGGCGCTGCGCACGTTCCTGAAGACGTTCCGGCCGGGCTCAGACTGAGCCGCGCGGCACTCGCTGGTCGGTGAGTCCGCGGCCGTGGAGCGGCTGGGTGCGCCAGTGCGCCGTGAGCGTCCGGTCCGCGAGCGAGCAGGTCAGCGCCAGCCGGTGCGGGGTCTCCAGGAACGCCACCTCCACGGCGAGCGTGCCGGCGTCGGTCCAGCCGCCGCTGACGGCGGTCGGCAGGGGCTCCTCGGCCACCGTCCAGCCCGGCGGGCCGCCGAGCCGCAGGTCCAGCCGGCCCTCGCGTCCTTCCTCGGTGAGGGTCAGCGTCCAGCCGTCCGCGTCCTGTGCGAGCCCGGCCGCCCGCACCGGACCGGGCCCGCCGGACGGCGTGAACTCGGCGGCGGCCCACTCCTCGGCCCGCTCCGGCGGTGCGGGCCTGCCCGGGGCGGGCGGCAGCGCGAGCCGGTCGAGGCGCTCCCGCAGCTCGGCGTCGGCGGCCTCCCGGCCGGGCAGCGGCTCGGGCCCGAAGGCGGGCAGCAGGTGCTTCCAGACCAGGTTCAGGTACTCCTGCATGCGCTCGGTCTCCGCGGTGGCCGCGATCACCGCGTCCTGCTCGGGCAGCACCAGGCAGAACTGGCCGTACGCGCCGTCGCCCCGGTAGCCGTGCCGGGAGATCCAGAACTGGTGGCCGTAGCCCTGGTTCCAGTCGTCCCATCCCCCGTCTCCCATGGCACCGGCGGTCGGTATGTGCGGGCGTGAGGCGCGGGCCGCCCACCCCTGCGGCAGCAGCCGCTCGCCTTCCCAGACCCCGTCGGACAGGTACAGCTGGCCGAGGCGGGCGACGGCGTCGGTCGGGGCGTACAGGCCGCTGAAGCCGAGCTCGCGGCCGGTATGGTCGTGCCGCCAGACCACCTCCCCGATGCCGAGCGGGTCCAGCAGCCGGGGCCGCAGGTACTCGCTGAGCGGCAGGCCGGCCACGCGCTGCACGATCGCGCCGAGGGTGTACGTGGTGGGCTGGTTGTAGGCGAAGACCGTGCCCGGGTCACGGTCGGGCGGCAGCAGCAGGAACCCGCGGACGGGCTCCGCGGGGTCGCGCGCGTACGCCTCCTCGACGGTCTCCCGCTCGTGGCCGCTCGCCATGGACGCCACGTGCCGCACGAGCATGGCCCGGCTGCGCGGGTCGGTGATGTCTGCCTCGAACTCCGGGAAGTACGAGAGCACCGGCGCGTCGAAGTCGAGCAGTCCCTCGGCCTCGGCCAGCGCGGCGGCGGTGCCGGTGAAGCTCTTGCTGAGCGAGTACAGCAGCTGGGGGCGGCCGGGGGTGTACGGCGCCCACCAGCCGGAGGCGACCAGCCGGCCGTGCCGCACGATCATCAGGCTGTGCGGCTCGATCCCGGGGGCGGCTTCGAGGGCGTCGAGGAAGGCGAGGACGCCGGACGCGTCGACGCCCTGGGCGGCGGGGTCGGAGGGTGAGAGCACGGTCATGCCGGCATCCTGCCTCGCCGGCGGACCTTGATCGAGCCGTTTTCCCGCCCGATGTCAGGGGACTCGGCGGTTATGGTGCAAATCGGATACACGATGATGACCGAGCAGGCCGGCCCCCGCGAGCTCGTCGACCACGTGGTGCGGGCCGAGGAGGCGGGCTTCGACTTCTCGGTGACCTCCGACCACTACTTCCCGTGGCTGCGCTCGCAGGGCCATTCGCCGTACGCCTGGGCGGTGCTCGGCGCTGCCGCCCAGGCCACGTCGCGTATCCCGCTGATGACGTACGTGACGTGTCCGACGTTCCGCTACCACCCGGCGGTGGTGGCGCAGAAGGCGGCGACCGTGCAGTTGCTGTCCGAGGGCCGGTTCCGGCTGGGGCTGGGCTCGGGCGAGAACCTCAACGAGCACGTGGTGGGCGGCGGCTGGCCGTCCGTCGACGTCCGGCACGAGATGTTCGAGGAGGCCGTGGAGATCATCCGCGCCCTCTTCAAGGGCGGTCACGTCAACCACCGCGGCACGCACTTCGACGTGGAGTCGGCCCGGTTGTGGGACCTGCCGGAGGAGGCCCCGCCCATCGGCATCGCCGTCTCCGGCGAGCGGTCCTGCGAACTCGCGGGCCGGCTCGGCGACCTGGTGATCGCGACCGAGCCCAAGGCGGGCCTGCTGGAGGCGTTCGACCGGCACGGCGGCGCGGGCAAGCCCCGCGTGGGCCAGCTGCCCGTGTGCTACGACCCCGACCGGGACACGGCCATCAAGCGGGCGCACTCCCAGTTCCGCTGGTTCGGCAGCGGTTGGAAGGTCAACTCGGAGCTGCCGCACCCGGACTCCTTCGAGGCGGCGACCCAGTTCGTCACACAGGACGACGTCGCCGACTCCATCCCGTGCGGCGACGACCCGGACGCGTTCGTGGAGGCCGTACGCCCCTACGCCGAGGCCGGCTTCACCGAGATCGCCCTGGTCCAGATCGGCGGCGAGTCCCAGCCGGCGTATCTGGACTGGTCGGAGAAGACCCTGCTGCCCGCCCTGCGCGACGCGTTCGGCTGAGGTCCTCCGCGAGCGCCTCCACGACCTGACCGACCAGAAGAGCCCTCCGGCCCGGGGGGCTCTTCTTCACGAGCGCGCTGACCCGCTGCGCCTCCTCGGTGCTGGGCAGGGCCCCGGCCAGGAGGAGGGGCAGCAGCAGGCGCCGGACGAGCAGTTCGCTCTCGGAGGTGACCTGCGGCCGGCGCACCACCGAGACGTTCACGCGGACCGCGTGCTCGTTGCCCGGCGGGACGCCCGGCCGGTCCGTCTCGATCGCGGCGTAGCGGAAACCGTGCGCCTGGTCGCAGGGCGGGCAGCCGGCCGGGCCGCGGGCGAGCCGGTCGCCGCAGCCGGGGCACGTGAGCCGGTCGAGGGCGGCGTCCACCACCCGCCAGTCGTGCCGGTCGGGTTCGGCCGCGACCATCTCGGCCAGCGCCGTCTCCTGCTCCGCGTCGGTGACGTCCCACCCTCGCAGGAAGGCGGCCCACGCCTCCTCCACGATGCCGTCGACGAGTGCGCGGCACGCATCGCAGCCGGGGGCACCGCCGTATTCGTACCCGCCGCACTCCGCGCAGCGGCGCGGCACGGCGCCGATCTCAGGTCGCACCATGCCGGGCATCCTCGCGCAGGCGAGCCGCGTGGGGGAACGGATTAAACAGGGCGGCACCCCCACCGGCGGTGAACGGCGAGGTCAGCGGGTGCCGGTAGGCTGCCGTGCGCACTTCGCGCAGTTCCGATCAGCCCCCCCCAGGAGAGTCGTCCGTGACCATAGCCCTCACCCCGCCCGAGTCGTCCGCCGTGTCCCCGGATCCCGCGTCCACGGCGCCCGTGTCCGACCTCGTCGCGCGGGACGCGCGGGAGTTCGGGGCGTACGCCCGGACCGGCGGGTGGGCCTTCGGGCTGAAGGTCGCGCGCAGCGTGCGGCCCGGCGGGCAGGGCGCGGACGAGACGCCGAAGGTGTCCGCGAAGGAGTTCGCCGAGCTCGCCAGCTGCTCCCCGGAGCGGGTCATGCGCTACTACAAGGCGTGGGACCGGGCGGCCGACGACGGCATGGTCCCGCACTTCGAGGCCCTGACCCCGGGTCAGGAGGTCGAACTGCCGGACGCCGACGTGTGGCTGAGCTACTACGTCTCCCGCACCAGCGCCGCGTCGGAGCGCGGCACCGCCATCGCCGAGGCCGCCGAGGCGGAGGGCATCCGGCCCACCAAGGCGCTGGAGGTCGCGGAGAACCCCACCGCCCTGCGGGCCGCGATCCTCGCCGACCCCTCCACCGCCCGCGCGGCCCGCCAGGCCCTGCTGGACCGGGTCCGCGAGGACCCCGGCCTCCAGTCGGAGCTGGCGCGCGACGTCGTGCGCACCGACGAACTGAAGAAGGCCGTCGCCGGGGAGAGCAGGGCCGCCGACCGCATCGGCTACGTGCGCCAGATCGCGGAGTCGGGGCAGATCAGGACGCCTGCCGGGCAGACCGTCGAGGCGCCCGCCGACCTCCGCCAGGAGGCCGAGCGGCACCTGTCCCTCCTCGACGAACTGGACGAGGGCGAGGACGCCGGCGAGTGGGCCGCCGAGGCGTACGACACCATGAAGTCCCTGGTCGTGGAGGCCGTGGAGGCCGACCCGGGGCTGCGCGTGCAGGAGCGGCGCACGAAGTTCTACAGCAGTCTGCAGAAGGCGACCAAGGTGTTCGAGGAGCTGACCTTCGACGACGTCCCGGAGTTCTTCGAGGACGACATGGTCACGCAGTTGGAGGAGCTCCAGCGGGCCGTGGCCGTGTGCATCGAGTCGCTGCGCGGAGCCCGCGGGAATCACCCGGAGGGCTGAGCATCTTGTGCGGATGGGGGGTACTAGAGGGCTCTACGTCGGTTCTTCCCGGAGGCCCTCTCGTGAACTCCTTCGTGCACAAGACCCTGGTGGTGCAGCTCCAGGCGGGTGACACGGATCGCTTCTCCGTGCTCGCCCACCTGAGCTACGACGCCGCCGACCCGTTCGCCGTCACCGTCGTCTTCAGTCACGACGGCCGTGTCCTCGCCCGGTGGCAGCTGGACCGGGAGATGCTCGCCGACGGTCTGCGGCGTCCGGTCGGGGTCGGGGACGTGCGGATGCGTCCCGAGTCGCGGGGCGTGTGGCAGGAGCTGCGCATGGAGTTCCTGGGCGATGCCCGCCCCGACGGGGGCCGCCACCACGCGGTGGTGTTCGCCTGGGCCCCGGCGTTCGCGGCGTTCCTGCGGGAGACCCACGAGATGGTCCCGCCGGGCCGCGAGGAGGTCCGCGTCGACGACTTCCTCGCGGACGTCATCGCCGGGGGCTGAGCCGCGGCGACCGGGGCGGGCTCCGCCGGTCACCTGGAGGTGTGGCGGTGCCGGGTCCACAGGGGCAGGGCGAACCAGCACAGCAGGTACCAGCCGACCACGCCGGCCACCAGGTAGGGCACGAAGCCGTCGTGGGTGGCCACGCGCAGGATCAGCAGCAGTGAGGCGGTCGTGGTGGCCAGCAGCAGCACGAGGCCGAGCAGCGTCAGCCGGGACGCCAGCTGCACCGCCTGGGGTTTGACGCGCCGCCCGGAGACGAGGCGGTGCAGGGACACCGGCCCGATCAGCGCCCCGGTCGCGCACGCGCCGAGCACGACCGTCACCAGGTAGATCATCTGGTCCGTGTCGGTCAGGTCGTCGTACTTCTCGGTGAACACCACGGTGAGCAGAAAGCCGAACAAGATCTGCACGCCCATCTGCGCCACGCGGACCTCCTGGATGAGCTCCTGCCACATCCGGTCCGCTCTCTCCTCCTCGGTCTCGTTGCGCCCCCGGCGCCTGGCCCCGCCCTCTGCCGTGTCGGTCACTGCGTCCTCCCGGTGTGACAACTCGCGCGTCCTTCCTCCTGGGCGGGTTCCCCGGAAAGGACCGTCCTCCCGGCCCGCGCGCGGTTTGAGCGATCAGGGGGCGGTTACACGGACGGCGCGAATGACGCAGAGACCGAGGAGGTCGTGGACGCATGTCCGGTACGCAGCTCACCGTGACGCTCAGCGGCGGAGGCGCCGACGACGCGCGAGCGGTCGTCCGGGCCCTGGAAGGGACGTTCGGGGCGCCGGACGAGCTTCCCGCCGACGAGAACGCGACGGTGCACATGGCGACCTTCGACGGCGCGCAGGCCGGTGCCGGCACAGGCACCGAGGAGGGCGCCGGGCGGCTGTCCGCGCCGGTGACGGTCACCGTGCAGGGCACTCCGGAGGCGGTGCGGCGGGCGAGCGACACGCTCACCCGGGCCTTCACGGCACGCGACGACGGTGCCGCCTCCGGCGACCAGGAGCAGGAGAGGCAACTGCTCCTGGTGCCGTGAGGGCGAGCCCTACCAGCGGTTCTCCACCTGCTCCCGGATCCGCCGCTCGTACAGGTCGCGGATGGCCGTGAGCGTCTCGCCGGGCAGCTCCGGCAGCCGGGCGGCGGCCGCGTTGGCGCGGGCCTGCTCGGGCGAGCGGGCCCCCGGGATCACGGTCGTCACGCCGGGCTGCTCGATGATCCAGCGCAGTGCCAGTTGGGCCGGGGTGTACCCCTCGGGGGCGAGCGCGGCGAACTCGGCGGCCGCCTCGACGCCCGTGGCGTAGTCGACGCCGGAGAAGGTCTCGCCCACGTCGAAGGACGCGCCGTGCCGGTTGTAGGTGCGGTGGTCGTTCTCGGGGAAGACCGTGTCCCGCGTGTACTTGCCCGACAGCAGGCCGGAGGCCAGCGGGACGCGGGCGATGATGCCCACGCCGGCCTCCCGGGCGGCCGGGAGGACCTCGCGCAGGGGCTTCATGCGGAACGGGTTGAGGATGATCTGCACGCTCGCCACGCCCGGCCGGGCGATCGCGGTCAGCGCCTCGGCGCAGGTCTCGACGCTGACGCCGTACGCCGCGATCCGCTCCTCCTCGACCAGGGTGTCGAGGGCGTCGAACACCTCGTCCGTGGAGTAGACGGGCGTCGGCGGGCAGTGCAGCTGCACCAGGTCGACGCGGTCGACGCCGAGGTTGCGCCGGGAGCGGTCGTTCCAGGCGCGGAAGTTGTCGAGCACGTAGTTCTCGGGGATCTGCTCGACCCGGCGGCCCATCTTGGTGGCGACCAGGACGTGCAGGTCCGGCCGGCCCGCGAGGAACGCGGCGATGGTCTGCTCGCTGCGGCCGTCGCCGTAGACGTCGGCGGTGTCGAAGAAGGTCACTCCGGCCTCGGCCGCCGCCTCCAGGACCGCGAGGGCTTCCTTGTCGTCGACGTCTCCCCAGTCGGCACCCAGCTGCCACGTACCGAGACCGACGACGGAAGCGTGCTGGCCCGACCTGTCGAATATGCGCTCGTCCATGGGCGTCAGTCTGTCATCCGTCAGGGTCCCGCGTGGAAGGTACTGGTCCGGTCCGCCGACCCCACCGGATTCACTCGCACGAGTGAATAGCGGGGGCGGGGACATGCCACGTGTCAACGCGCCTCTAGCGTGACTGCACGTGACACCTGGTGCGGAGAGCAACTTCCCTTCGGGCGCCTCGCCCTGGACGCGCCGGTGCTTCCTCCGCACGGCGGCCGCGCTGGCCGTCGTGCCGGGTCTGCCGGCGGATCCGGCGGTGGCCGCCGCGGAGCTGCCGGACTTCCCGGCGGACGTCGCGCTGTACCGCTCGGCGTACCGGAACTGGGTCGGCGAGATCACCGCCGACGGCCTGTGGGCGTGCGCGCCGGACGACCCGGAGCAGGTGGTCGCGGTCGTCAACTGGGCGTGGCGGCACGGGTGGCGGGTGCGGGCGCGGGGCGCCGCGCACGGCTGGTCGCCCCTGACGGTGACGGAGGGGACGGCGTCCGGTGCGCCTGTCCTCCTCGTCGACACCGCGCCCCACCTCACCGGACTCGCCCTGGACTCCCCCACGGCCGTGCGCGCCGGGACGGGCGTGACCATGGAGGCCCTGCTCGCCTACCTGGAGGAGCACGGCCTGGGCGTCACGGCCGCGCCGGCACCCGGGATCCTCACCCTCGGCGGGGTCCTGGCCGTGGACGGACACGGCACCGCCGTCCCGGCGCGGGGCGAGCGGCGGCTCCCCGGGCACACGTACGGCTCGCTCAGCAATCTGGTGCTGTCCCTGACGGCGGTCGTGTGGGACTCCCGGGCCGGGGCGTACGTACTGCGCACCTTCCACCGCGACGAGGCGGACGGCGCCGGGCTCCTGACCCACCTGGGGCGGTCGCTGGTGACCGAGGTGGTGCTGCGGGTGGGGGACAACACCCAGTTGCGGTGCGTGAGCCGTACGGACATCCCGGCCGGCGAGCTGTTCGCCGCGCCCGGTTCCGGCGGGCGGACGTTCGCGAGCTTCCTGGAGGAGGCCGGCCGGGTCGAGGCGATCTGGTTCGCCTTCACCGAGCACCCCTGGCTGAAGGTGTGGAGCGTCTCCCCCACCCGCCCGCTGACCTCGCGGACGGTGACGCGGCCGTACAACTACCCCTTCTCCGACAACGTCCCGGCCCCGGTGGCGGAGCTGGTGGGCCGGATGACGTCGGAGGCGGCCTGGTACCTCGCGCCGGTGCTCGGCAACGCGCAGTACGACGCGGCGGCACTCGGGCTGGTGGCGACGCTGTCGGCCGACCTGTGGGGGCCGTCCAAGAACACGCTGCTGTACCTGAAGCCGAGCACCCTGAAGGTCCATGCCAACGGTTACGCGGTCCTCACCTCGCGGGACGGGGTGCAGCGGGTCGTCGCCGAGTTCGCCGCGTTCCACCGGGAGCGGCTCACGGCGTACGCCGCCCGGGGCAGCTTCCCGGTCAACGGCTCGGTGGAGATCCGGGTGACCGGGCTGGACGACCCGGGCGACGTCGGGACGCCTGGGGCCCGTCCGCCGCTGCTGTCCGCGCTCCGGCCGCGCGCGGACCACCCCGAGTGGGACACGGCCGTGTGGCTGGACGTCCTGACCCTGCCGGGCACACCGGACGCGGAGGTGTTCCTGCGCGAGCTGGAACGGTTCCTGCTGCGCACCTGCGACGGCGGTTCCGCCCTGCCCCGGGTCGAGTGGTCCAAGGGGTGGGCCTACACGGACGACGGGGCGTGGAGCGACGGGGAGGTGCTGGGCTCGGTGGTCCCGGCGGCGGTGGGGACGGCCGAGTGGGCCGAGGCGGACGCGGTGCTGGACCGTCTCGACCCGCACCGCGTCTACGGCAACGCCTTCCTGGACCGGCTGTTCGCTAGGGGGTGAGGTGCGCCTGGAGGGCGGGCGCGTACCGGTCCACCAGGTTCTCGACCGTGCTCGCCCGCAGCTCCGGACCGCGGGCGATGCCGTACATCACGCCCAGGCCGAGCAGGGCGGCGACGGCCAGTTCGGCGCGCAGGCCCGCGTCGGGGCCGGTGAGGCGGTCGGTGAGGCGGTCGGTCACCTGGGTGCGGAAGTTGGCGCGCAGGATGTCGCCCTGCTCGCCGTGCAGGGGCGCGAACACGATCCGCAGCAGCGGGTCGGCGCCCTGCTCGGACTGGCTGACCAGCACGTGCCGGACCATGTGCCGGCCGAGGTCCTCCAGCGGCGCGGCCAGCAGGGCCTCGGCGTCGGCCTCGAAGGACATGACCCGGGCGAAGAGCGTGTCCTTGTTCCCGAAGTACTTGAGGATCAGCGGCGGGCTGACACCGGCGCGGTCGGCGACCGCCTTGAGCGTGATGTCGGCGTGCGCGTGCCGGGCCAGCAGGTACCGGGCCGCCCTCAGGATGGCCGCCTTGGTCGACTCGGCGTCCCTGCGGGCCGGTGTGGGCGTGACGGGTGGAGTGCTCACGGCACTCATGCTCCCTCCATCGCCCCGTCGCGTGCGCCCCGGGTGCCGTGCCGGACCGGCTCGGGCCCGTCCGCGAGGTCCTGCGCCGCGTCGCCGGGGATGCACAGCGCCGTCGCGGCGGCCAGGAGGGCGACCGCGCCGGCCATCGCGAAGGCCAGCTGGTAGCCGTGCAACGTGGGCACGAGCACTCCGCCGGCCAGCCCGGTGTGGTGCACCAGGACGGCGGCCACGGCGGCACTGGAGCCGGCCTGGCCGATCGTCCGCATCAGGACGTTGACGCCGTTCGCGGAGGCGGTCTGCCCGGCCGGCACGGCCCGCAGGATGAGCGTGGGCAGCGCCGAGTAGGCCAGGGTGGTGCCGGTCGCGACGACCGTGGCCCCCGCGATGATCATCCACAGGTCGCGGCTGTCGGCGATGCGCACCGCGTACCCGGCGGCGATGACCGCCGCCCCGAGGGCGAGCGTGACGCGCGGCCCGCGTGCGGCGGAGATCCGGGCGGAGACGGGCGACAGCAGCAGCATGACGACGCCGCTGGGCAGCAGGCACAGGCCGGTGGCGACGATGGACAGTCCGAGCCCGTACCCGGTGGCCTCGGGTGCCTGCACCAGCTGGGCGGTGACGAGGGTGTTGGCGTAGAACGCGAACCCGGCGAGCAGCGCCGCCCCGTGGGACAGCCCGACGCGGGGCCGGGCCACCAGCCGCAGGTCCACCAGCGGCTGCTCGGCCCGCAGCTGCTGCCACGACCACAGGGCGAGCACGACGGCGGCACCGGCGAACAGGCCCGTGACACGCGGGCTGCCCCAGCCCCACTGCCCGCCCTGCGACACGCCGAGCAGCAGGCACACCAGCCCGGCGGCCAGGCCCAGCGTGCCGGGCACGTCGAACCGGCCCGGCTCCCGTACCGGCGACTCCCGCACCGCCCACCAGACGAGCGTCACGCCCGCGGCACCGAGGGCGCTGGTCACCCAGAACATGGTGTGCCAGTCGGCGTACTGCACGATCACGGCGGCCAGGGGCAGGCCGAGGGCGGCGCCGATGCCGACGGTGGAGCTCATCAGGGCCACCGCGGATCCCCGGCGCTCCGGGGGCAGCTCGTCGCGCAGGACGCTGATGGACAGCGGGACGACCGCGGCGGCGGCTCCGGACAGGGTGCGGGCGGCGATGAGCAGGGCGATGTCGGAGGTCAGGGCGCACAGGACGGAGCCCAGGGTCATCAGGGCCAGTGCCGCCATGAGCACCCGGCGCTTGCCGTACATGTCACCGGCCCGGCCGAGGACGGGGGTGAGGACGGCGCCGGAGAGCAGGGTGGCCGTGACCATCCAGGAGACCGTGCCCGCCGGGGCGCCGGTCAGCCGGGGCAGGTCGGGCAGCAGGGGCACGACCACGGTCTGCATGACGGCCATGAGGATGCCGCCGTACGCGAGCACCGGGACGGTGAGCCGGTCCCGGACGGTGCCCGCACCGGGCGGCTTGCCTGTCGCGGCGGTCTGGTCCATGGGCACTCCAAGGGCGGCGCCTGCGAAGGGGCGCGGGTGAATTGCCATTCACCTTAGCCGGTGAATGGCAATTCACCCAAGGGTGGAGTGTCTACGGGCGGCCGGTCAGCTCCCGGGCGTGTACGGTCCGCGCGACCTTCGGGCCCAGCCAGCGCTTGAACCGGCGCAGTGCCTCCAGTCGCCCGGCCGCCCGGTCGAGCCGGTAGTACAGCTGCGGCGGGACGTGGGGCAGCAGGGGTGAGTGGCGCTGGCCGAGCAGGGCGAACATGCGCTCCGGCGGCAGGTGGATGTAGCGCGGCAGGTTCTCGTACCACTGGGCGCTGCAGCGGGCCGCGCTCTGCAGGGGGACGAGGGCCGCCTTGCGTTCGTGTTCGTAGCGGGCCAGGGCCCGCGGAAGCGCGGCGGGCTCGCGCAGCGCCGCCGCCAGGGCGATCGCGTCCTCCAGGGCGAGGGTGGTGCCGGCGCCGATGGAGTAGTGGGTGGTGTGGGCGGCGTCGCCGAGCAGGACGAGGTTGCCGTGGTGCCAGGTGCGGTTCGTGAGGGTGCGGAAGGTCTGCCACGAGGTGCCGCCGGGGCGGCCGAGCAGGGGGTGGCCGTCCAGGACGTGGGCGAAGAGGCTCTCCAGCAGGGCCCGCCCCTCGGCCTCGCCGGCGCGGTCGAGCCCGAGTCCGGTCCAGGTGGCGGGTGCGCACTCGACGACGCAGGTGCTGCGGTCGGTGCCGTAGGCGTAGCCGTAGCACCAGATCCAGCCGTGGCGGGTCTCCACGAAGGCGAAGGTGAAGGCGTCGAAGACCTTGGTGGTGCCGAGCCAGACGTAGGGGTTGCGGCCGGTCGTGAGCCGGGTGCCGAAGTGCGCCGCGTGGCGGGTGCGCAGGGCGCTGTGGACGCCGTCGGCCGCGACGACCAGGTCGGCGTCGGACAGTGCCCCGGGGTCGGGCTCGGACGCGTACTCCAGTCGCACGCCGAGCTCGCGGGCCCGGGCGGCGAGGATCTCCAGGAGGCGGTGGCGGCCGATGCCGTGGCCCTGGTCGCCGGTGTGCCGGGCCGTCAGGTCCCCCACGTGGGCGACGCCGTCGGACCACCGGACGGAGCCGGCGTCCAGGGCGCGCGCCGACTCGGGGTCCTGGGCGTGGAGTCGGTCCAGCAGTCCGCGCCAGTACGTCACGCCCCAGCCGTAGGTGGAGCCCTCCGGGTCGCGTTCGTGGACGGTGATGTCGTGGGACGGGTCCTGCCGCTTGAGCAGGATCGAGAGATACAGACCGGCGGGCCCGCCACCGACACAGGCGACCTTCACGCACACCTCTGAGAATTACCGAGAGCTGTCGATTGCGGACGCAGAGTAGCAGGACAAAAGCATCATCGACCGAACCGTCGTTTCGCGTCAGTTCCGCGGCGTGACGCACACCACGAGTCGCGGACCGCCCGGGGAGAAACATCCGCCACAGCGCCCGGAGCGGGCGGAATTTCCCCCTCCAGGCCGGGGCACGCGGACCGCCGCAGCAAGATCATCTTGGTTCAACCTTGCACCACATAAGGGGAATTGCCCGGATCGCAGCCAACCCGCTCGCGGGGATTTCTCCCGTTACCGGACAGCCCGATAGGCATACGGCGTCATCACCCGAACGACCCCAGGAGATCCGTATGCCGGAACTCAGCCGACGCCGCGCGCTCACCGCCGCGGCCGCCCTCGCCACCGCCGCCGGAACCGTGCCGGCCCTGGCTCCGGCCGCGACCGCCGCCGGGCACCACGGCTCCCCCGCGTCCTTCGACGAGGTCTACAAGGGCCGCCGCATACAGGGCCGGCCGGCGTCCGGGTCCGGTCACCACCACCACGGCGCGGGCTACGCGGTGTTCGTCGACGGCGTGGAGCTGCACGTGATGCGCAACGCCGACGGCAGCTGGATCAGCGTCGTCAGCCACTACGACCCGGTGGCCACGCCGCGCGCCGCCGCCCAGGCCGCGGTGGACGAGCTGCAGGGCGCGCCCCTGCTGCCCTTCCCCGCCAACTGACCCGTACCGCACCGCACCTGGAGCACCCGCACATGGCTGTCCGCAAGAACCAGTCCGCCCTGACCGCCGACGAGAAGCGGCGTTTCGTCGCCGCCCTGATCGAGCTGAAGCGCACCGGCCGCTACGACGAGTTCGTCACCACGCACAACGCGTTCATCGTCTCCGACACCGACAACGGCGAGCGGACGGGCCACCGCTCCCCGTCCTTCCTGCCCTGGCACCGAAGATTCCTCCTGGAGTTCGAGCGGGCGCTGCAGTCGGTGGACGCGTCGGTGAGCCTGCCGTACTGGGACTGGACCGTCGACCGCACGCCGCGCGCCTCGCTGTGGGCGCCCGACTTCCTCGGGGGGACCGGGCGCGAGCGGGACGGCCGGGTGACGGACGGGCCGTTCGCCGCGTCGAGCGGGAACTGGCCGATCAACGTGCGGGTCGACGGCCGTACGTTCCTGCGCCGCTCCCTGGGGTCCGGGGGCCGCGAGCTGCCGACGCGGGCCGAGGTCGACTCGGTGCTGGCGATGCCGACGTACGACATGGCGCCCTGGAACAGCGGCTCGGACGGTTTCCGCAACCACCTCGAAGGGTGGCGGGGCGTCAATCTGCACAACCGCGTCCACGTCTGGGTCGGCGGGCAGATGGCCACCGGGGTCTCCCCCAACGACCCGGTGTTCTGGCTGCACCACGCGTACATAGACAAGCTGTGGGCCGACTGGCAGCGGCGCCACCCCGGCTCCGGCTATCTGCCGGCCGCGGGCACGCCGAACGTGGTCGACCTGCGCGAGACGATGCGGCCGTGGCACGACATGACCCCGGCGGACCTGCTGGACCACACGCCGCACTACACGTTCGACGTCTAGGTCCCGAAGCGGCCGCGGCGGCCCGTCAGACGGTCGTGGCCGTGCGGCACTCGGGGTGGCCCCAGCCGCTGTCGTTCTTGGCGATGGGCTCGCCGGCCGCGTAGGAGCGACCGCACTGGCAGCGGCCGGGGAACTTCGCCTTGATCGTGCGCGAGGAGCCCTTCGCCGTGGAGGTCTTCGCGGCGCGGGCCGCGCCGCCGCGCGGGCGGGAGCGCGGGGCCTTGGCCGGGGTGTCCGGGGCGGGCGGCGGCTCGGGGGAACCGAGGCCGCTGCCCGCGGGCTCCTGGACGGTCGCGGCCTGGCTGGCGGCGCGGTCGGCGAAGTCGTTGAGCCGGTCGCCGCCGACCTGGTGGGCGGGGACGTAGCGGAACTCGACCGAGCGGCCGTCGAGCAGTTCGTCGATGCGCACGACGAGGTCCTGGTTGGCGACCGGCTTGCCGGCGGCCGTCTTCCAGCCGTTGCGCTTCCAGCCGGGCAGCCAGGTGGTGACGGCCTTCATCGCGTACTGCGAGTCCATGCGGATCTCCAGCGGCACGTCCGGGTCGGTCGCCGCCAGCAGGCGCTCCAGCGCGGTCAGTTCGGCGACGTTGTTGGTGGCCCTGCCGAGGGGCCCCGCCTCCCACCGCTCCGGCGTCTCGGAAGCGTCGGCGACGACCCAGGCCCAGCCCGCGGGCCCGGGGTTTCCCTTCGAAGCACCGTCGCACGCGGCCACAACACGTTCACCCATGGGCACGATCATGCCATGGGCGGGCCGGGCGCCCGTCGCGCGGCCGTTCAGGAGACGTCGGTCATGGCCGGCATCTCGCCCTCGGTCCTGGTGGTGTCGATCACCGAGAAGTTCGCGCCCTGGGGGTCGGTCAGCGCCGCGAACCGACCGAAGGGGGTGTCCATCGGCCCGAACTGCAGCGTCGCGCCGAGCCCGGTGGCCTTCGACACCGCCTCGTCGCAGTCGGCCACGCTGAAGTAGACGTTGATGTACGGCGGCACCTCGGGCGGGAAGTCGTCCGTCATCTCCATCCGGCCCAGGGCGGGGCGCTCGCCGAGGTTGTAGACCCGGAAGTCCATCGCGTGGTCCTGCATCTGCTGGGCGCTGTAGCCGAAGACGGCGGGGAAGAACGCGTCGGACTTCTGCGGCTCGCGGGTGAAGACCTCCGCCCAGCAGAACGACCCCGGTTCGCCCATGTCCGCGGCGAACCCCTGGTGGGTGCCGGCCTGCCAGACGCCGAACAGCACGCCACCGGGGTCGCGGGCCAGGCACATGGTGCCGAAGTCCGCCACCCGCATCGGCTCCATCAGCACCTCGCCGCCGTTCTCGCGGATCTTGCGCGCGGTGGCGGCGGCGTCCTCGGCCGCGAAGTACAGGCACCACTGCGACATGCCTTCCTGGCCGGGCATGGGCGGGACGACGGCGGCGGCCGCCTTGCCGTTCGCGTAGGCCTCGGTGTAGTTGCCGAGTTCCGTCGACGCCTCGGCGAAGGTCCAGCCGAGGACGTCGCCGTAGAAGCTCTTGGCCCCTTCGAGGTCGCTGAACATCGCGTCGGCCCAGCAGGGGGCTCCTTCAGGTTGCACGGCCATGGCTGCGGCCCTCTCCGGACGGGTGGATGGTCCGTTTCCTCACGCTAGTCACCTGCGGGCCGGGCCGCGCGCCGAGCGCGGGCGGTGGCTACGGCGGGTGCACGACCGGGTCGGCGCGGTGGTGACGACGAGTGCACGACCGTGTCGGCGGTGGCTACGACGAGTGCACGACCGTGCCGGCGGCGTTCGCGCACCCTGTGCGCCCGGCGGCGCGGGGCGGGCGACCGGCGTGGGGTCATACGGCTGTTCGTCCTCCGCCCCGATCGGGGGTTTGCCTCCGCCGACGCGAGAAGCCGCCCCCTTTCACGCGGTTATCCGGCCGCCTCCGCCGCTGTTTGGCTGGTACTCGTGCCGCGCCCGGCTCACCGGCGCCACGAGGCCGCCGGCCCCGCCGGCCGTCCCGCCGTCTTCACCGACCACTCCACCCACCCCTGCCGACCGCTCGGCCCGCCCCTGCTCGGTCCGGGGGCGTCCCGCTCCGCCCGTTCCACCCCAGGGAGGTCAGCACGCCAGAAGCACGAGGAGCCGTCCGTGACCACCACCGCAGACGCCGCGACAGCACCGCTGCCGACCCGGACCGCCGCCGACTCGACGTACCAGAACCGGGTGGCCGAGTACTGGAACGCGGAGGAGAACCCGGTCAACCTGGAACTCGGGAAGATCGACGACCTGTACCACCACCACTACGGCGTCGGCGACGCCGACCGGTCCGTCCTCGACGAGACCGACCCGGGCCGGCGCCGCGAGCGGATCACCGCCGAACTCCACCGCCTCGAACACGCCCAGGCCGAACTGCTCGCCGGCCACCTCGGCCTCCTCTCCCCCGCCGACCGCGTCTTCGACGCCGGCTGCGGACGCGGCGGCGGCAGCGTGGTGGCACACCTGAGGTACCGCTGCCGGGCCGACGGGGTGACCCTCTCCGCCAAGCAGGCTGACTTCGCCAGCGAGCAGGCCCGGCGCCGGGGCATCGACGGCAAGGTCCGCTACCACTGCCGGAACATGCTCGACACCGGCTTCCCGACGGGCGCGTTCG
Organism: Streptomyces sp. Go-475; assembly: GCF_003330845.1. Lineage (GTDB taxonomy): Bacteria > Actinomycetota > Actinomycetes > Streptomycetales > Streptomycetaceae > Streptomyces. The sequence goes on from NZ_CP026121.1 coordinate 251,067, forward strand.
CGGCCTCGTGGAACAACGAGTCGACCATGTACGTGGAGGTGGACCCGCTGTTCGCCGAACACGCCCGGCTGCTGCGCCGCGGCGGGCGCTACGTGGTGATCACCGGCTGCTACCACGACACCTACGGGCGGGCCTCGCGCGAGGTCTCCCTGATCAACGCCCACTACATCCGCGACATCCACCCGCGGTCGGCGTACTTCCGGGCCATGGCCCGCAGCCGGCTGGTCCCCGTCCACGTGCAGGATCTGACGGCCGCGACCATCCCGTACTGGGAGTTGCGCCGGCAGGCCGAGCACCTGGTCACGGGCATCGAGGACACGTTCCTCAGCGCCTACCGGAACGGCAGTTTCCAGTACCTGCTGATCTCCGCCGACCGCGTGTGACCCACCGCGTCCGGCGTACGTCTTCCCCCCGGCGCCCGGGTGTGCTTGCCTGAGGGCCGTTTCGGTGGCCGGGGTGGGAGTTGCCGTATGCGCAAGCCGTGGGTCGTGGGGGTGCTGCTGGCCGGGATGCTGCTCGGGGGATGCGGGGATCCGGCGTCCGCGCCCGAGGAGCCGCCGCCGGCCGCACCCCGTACGTCGGCCACGACCCACCAGCGCGCTCCCGTCTCCCCCGACCCGGTCCCCAGGAAGGCGCCCAAGGTGCTGTACCTCGGCGACTCGCTGGCGATGGAGGCGCAGAAGGTCCTCGGCCAGGAGTTACGCCGGGACCTCAAGGCGGAGTACACCAGTGCCCCGTACTCCGGCACCACGCTCTGCGACTACCTGGAGGGCACCGCCGACCGGTCCCTCGTCCCGGCCGCCGACAAGGCCGCCGCGCTGGTGCGCAAGCTGCGGCCCGACTTCGTGGTGCTGCAGTTCTGGGGGAACTCCTGGGGCTACACGCCGTGCATGGACGGCATCACCTACGCCGAGTCCCCCGACCGGTACTTCACCCGGTACGCCGCCGACGCGCGCCGGCTCGCCTCGCAGATCTCCGCGGCCGGGGGCGGCGGCCGCCCGAGGATCGTCTGGGTGTCCCAGGGCCCGGACCCGATCACCCCCGACCGGGTCCGGCGCGTCAACGCGCTCTACGAGAAGCAGGCCGCCGCCTCAGGGGGCCTGGTGGCGGACGCCGGGAAGGCCGTGAGCCCGGCCGGCGGCCGCTACACCTGGACGCGGTACCTGCCGTGCACGGCCCACGAGCGCGCCCACCGGGACTACTGCACCCAGCCGTCCCGGGACCGTACGGCCCTGCACCGCGACGACGACTACCTTCACTTCTGCCTGGCGCCCACGACGTCCAGGCCGAAGCCCTGCCCGGTGCGCTCCCCGGGGATCCTGCGGATCGCCCGGGAGATCGTCAAAACCATTCGACATTCGGTGGGTTGACCGCTCGAATGGAGCGCCATGTGCGCGCTGAGAATGCATGAGGACGAAGTCGCCATCGACGTCTCGCTCGTCGCCCGGCTGATCGCGGACCGGTTCCCGCGGTGGGCGGGGCTGCCGCTGCGTCGCGTGGAGTCGTCCGGCTCGGAGAACGCCCTGTTCCGCCTCGGCGCGGACAAGGTCGTGCGGCTCCCCCGGCACCCCCGGGCCGTCGACGCCATCACACACGAACTGCGCTGGCTGCCCCGGCTGGCGCCCGGGCTGCCCGCCGCCTCGCCCGAACCCCTCGGGCAGGGCGAGCCCGGGGAGGACTTCCCGTGGCCGTGGTCGGTGTACGGCTGGCTGGAGGGCCGCAACCCGGTACCCGGGGCCCTCGAGGAGCCCGGCCCGCTCGCCGAGGACCTGGCGGCGTACGTCAGGGCCCTGCGCCGCAAGGACGCCTCGGAGGGCCCCCTCGGGTACCGGGGAGTGCCGCTGGCGGCCCGGGACCCCTTCGTGCGGGACGCGCTCGCCCAGCTGGCGGGCCGGGTCGACACCACGGCGGTGGCGGCCGTGTGGGAGGAGGCCCTGCGGGCCCCCGCCCACGCCGGGCCGCCGGTGTGGGCGCACGGCGACCTGATGGCCGGGAACCTCCTGGTCACGGGCGGACGGCTGAGCGCCGTGATCGACTACGGGACGGTGGGCGTGGGCGACCCGGCCGTCGACCTGATCAGCGCCTGGTGCCTGCTGCCCGCCGGGGTCCGCGGCGCCTTCCGCGAGGCCGTGGGCGCCGACGAGGCCGAGTGGGCGCGGGGCCGGGGCTGGGCCCTGTCGATCGCGGTCGTCGCGCTGCCGTACTACTGGGACACGAACCCGCCGGTCGCGGAGAACTCCCGGCACACGATCGGGGAGATCCTGACCGAGGCGGCGTAGGGACGGGGGCCGCCCCACGGGCACGGGCTCCTGCGCCCACGGGCGCCGGTGGTCACTCGCCCGCGTAGGCCTTCTCCAGGGCGGCGATGTCGAACTTGCCCATCGCCATGAACGCCTCGGTCACCCGGGCCGCCTTCGCCGGATCCGGGTCGGTGACCATCTCGTCGAGCCGCTCCGGGACGACCTGCCAGGACACGCCGTACTTGTCCTTGAGCCAGCCGCACGGGCCGGGCTCGCCGCCGTCGGTGAGCCTGGTCCAGTAGTAGTCGATCTCCTCCTGGTTCTCGCAGAAGATCATGAAGGAGACCGCCTCCGTGAACCTGAACTGCGGTCCGCCGTTGAGCCCGAGGAACTTGTGGCCGTTGGCCGTGAACTCGACGGTCATCACGCTGCCGGCGGGCTGGAGCGCTCCCTCGGGGTAGCGGGCGATCTTGCCGATGCTGGAGTTCTTGAAGATCGAGACGTAGTGGTGGGCCGCCTCTTCGGCCTGGCCGTCGAACCAGAGGCAGGTGGTGAAACCGTCGGTCGCCATGAGTTCCTCCCGGGGCGTGGATCGCTGTCACCTGTGTCGACCGGCCGACGGCCCGGAACTCATCGCTCGGTGGGGAAATTGTTCGGCCGCCTCCCGGCCGCCTCCCGACCGGCGCCCGGCATCGCGACCATGATCACGTCCTCGGCCGCCGACAGCGGTATCCGCCCCTTCCGCCTCGACCACTGGCGACACGAGTACGCCTGGCGGGCCGCCGAGGCGCGGCTGAACGAGTGGCCGCGGTTCCCGACCACCATCGACGGGACGACGGTCCACTTCGCCCACGTCCGCTCTCCTGAGCCGCACGCCACCCCGCTGATGATCGCCCACGGCTGGCCCGGCTCGATCGTGGAGTACCCGGGACGTCGTCGGGCCGCCGGCCGATCCGGCCGCCCACGGGGGCGATCCGGACGGCGGGTTCGTCCGGCCGGATCTACTACGAGCGGGCACACGCCACGGGCCGTGCCGCCCGGCCGAGCCGTCCACCGCCCCGACGGCGCTCGCCCTCTTCCCGGCCGAGCCCCGGCTCCCCCTGCGGCACGGGGCGGAGCGCACCGGGAATTTCGTGCGCTGGACGGAGTTCGACCGCGGCGGGCACTTCGCGGCGATGGAGGAGTCCGCTCTGCTGGTCGGCTGAGCCCGGCGCTCTGCCGGTGGCGGATCTGCCCAGGGCAGAGAAACGTCGTCCGAGCGTCGTGCGAGGTCGACAGTGGAGTCGACGGCACGTCCCCGGCACTTCTGCCACCACGAGGAGAACCGATGACTCCACTGTCGACACGCGCCCCGCGGGCGGAGGAGGGCGACACCCCTCCGACCCGGTTCGACGACCATCTGGCCGCCCAACTGCTCGCGCAGCGCATCGTGCTGCTGGGCACGCAGGTCGACGAGGTCTCCGCGAACCGGGTCTGCGCCCAGCTGCTCATCCTGTCCGCGGAGGACCCGCGCACCGACATCAGCCTGTACATCAACAGCCCCGGCGGGGCGGTCCACGCGGGCCTGGCGATCTACGACACGATGCGGCTCATCCCCAACGACGTCTCGACCCTGGCCATGGGATTCGCGGCCAGCATGGGCCAGTTCCTGCTGAGCGTCGGCGCGCCCGGCAAGCGCTACGCCCTGCCGAACGCGCGGATCATGATGCACCAGCCGTCGGCGGGCATCGGCGGCACCACCGCCGACATCGAGATCCAGGCGGAGAACCTGGAGTTCACCAAGCGGACCATCGAGCGGATCACCGCCGAGCACACCGGCCAGAGCCCGGAGACGATCTCCCGGGACGGCGACCGGGACCGCTGGTTCACGGCCGAGGAGGCCAGGGAGTACGGCATGGTGGACCGGGTCGTGGAGTCCCTCGAGGACGTCCGCCCGGCCGCCTCCCGGCGACGGATGGGACTGCAGTGATGGGTACGTACACGATTCCGAACGTCGTCGAACGCACCCCGCAGGGCGAGCGGTCCTACGACGTGTTCAGCCGGCTGCTCTCGGAGCGGATCATCTTCCTCGGCACCGAGATCGACGACGGCGTCGCCAACGTCGTCATCGCGCAGCTCCTCCATCTGGAGTCGTCGTCCCCGGAGAGCGAGATCGCGGTCTACATCAACTCCCCGGGCGGCTCGTTCACTTCGCTCATGGCGATCTACGACACGATGACGTTCGTGCAGGCGCCGATCTCGACGGTCTGCGTCGGGCAGGCGGCCTCGACGGCGGCCGTGCTGCTGGCCGGCGGGGATCCGGGGCGGCGGTTCGTGCTGGAGCACGCGCGCGTGCTGCTCGGCCAGCCCGCCACCGGAGGGCAGCGCGGCATGGTGTCCGATCTGGCGCTCCACGCCAAGGAGATGGTGCGGATCCGCTCCCAGGTGGAGGAGGTGCTGGCACGGCACACGCACCACGACGTGGCGAGCCTGCGGGCCGACATGGACCGCGACAAGGTGTTCACCGCGCGGGAGGCGGTGGCCTACGGGCTGGCCGACGAGGTGCTCGGCCGGCGCCCCGTGAAGGCCTGAGGCGCCGGGCGCGACCGGGATGCCCCGGGGTCCGGATGCCCCGGGGTCCGGATGCCCCGGCGTCCGGATGCCCCGGCGTCCGGATGCCCCGGCGTCCGGATGCCCCGGCGTCCGGATGCCGCTGGGCCCGGGGGCCGGCCGGGGTCAGGCGGCCAGGCACATCCCGTCGTACGACGACGTGGACGCGCCGCGGTGACTGCCGTCCGCGTACCGGGAGGTGACGCGGGTCAGTTCGCCCTGCGCCCTCGACAGCAGGTCGCCCAGGCCCAGTCCGAGGGCGTGGGCGGCGGCCGCGAGGACCTCCGAGGAGGCCTCCTTGCGGCCGCGCTCCACCTCCGACAGGTAGGGCATGGAGATCCGCGCCTCGTCGGCGACGTCCTTCAGGGTGCGCTCCTGCGCGAGGCGTTCACGCCGCAGGACGTCACCCACCAGGTCGCGCCACAGGGGCTCCTTCGGGGCGGGGGCGGGGGGTCCCTGGCGCGGCGGAGCGGCGGTGGGGCGGGCCGCCTGGGGGCGCGCGCCGTGCGGACGCAGAGGGATGACGCGGGCTTCGTTCGGCACGTGGTTGCTCACTGTTCCAGCCTAGGAGTCCTGCTCGCCGGGGGAAGGGCCCGGCGTTCCGCCCTGGGTGGAATCGCCCCAACGTCCGTCCCGGAAAGGGAGGTTGGGGATGCCGGGTTCTGGCCCCGGTGTCCCCGGCGGCGGAGGCCCTACAGCCGGTTTTCCGCCGGTCGGCCCTTCGCGGGCATGTGTGGCGTCCGACCGGGTACCCGCAACTCGGAAGGACCTAGGCAGATGTCCGCCATGACGTTCGGGGAGAGGTAATGGAGACCGCCGTGATCCGGTCGAAGGCACAGGTCGTCGAGGAGAACGCCGAGGCCAGCACGGGTGACGGAGCACTGCCGGGAGTCGTGGACCCGCGGTCCGTGGCCCCGCGGGACGCGAGGGAGCTGTCCCGCCAGTTCTTCCAGCGCCTGACGGAACTCGAAGAGGGCACGCACGAGTACCAGTACGCGCGCAACACGCTGATCGAGATGAACATGTCGCTGGTGCGGTTCGCGGCCGGCCGGTTCCGGGGCCGCGGCGACGACATGGAGGACATCGTCCAGACCGGCATGATCGGCCTGATCAAGGCCATCGACCGGTTCGAGCTGTCCCGCGAGGTCGAGTTCACCTCCTTCGCGCTGCCGTACATCGTCGGCGAGATCAAGCGGTTCTTCCGGGACACGACGTGGGCGGTGCACGTGCCGCGGCGGCTCCAGGAACTGCGCGTGGAGCTGGCCAAGGCCCGGGAGGAACTCGCGAGCCGGCTGGACCGCGAGCCGACGGTCGCTGAGCTGGCCACGCTGATGAACATCTCCGAGAGCCAGGTCATCGAGGGGCAGATCGCCGCGAACGGGTACAACTCCTCCTCGCTGGACGCCGCGCTCACCGGCGACGGGCCGGAGAGCGGCGAGGCCGTCCTGGCCGACTTCATCGGGGTCGAGGAGGACGGGCTGCGGCTCGTCGAGGACTTCCACTCGCTCGCCCCGCTCATGGCGGAGCTCAGCGAGCGGGACCGGCAGATCATCCACATGCGGTTCGTGGAGGAGGCCACCCAGGCGGAGATCGGCGAGCGGCTCGGCTGCTCCCAGATGCACGTCTCCCGCCTGATCAAGCGGATCATCACCCGGCTGCGCGAGGGCATGCTGGGCGAACTGGGCTGCGCCTGACGCAGCCGGACGCCGTCGCGGGTGCCGCCCCCATGCGGGAGGGGGACGGCACCCGCGACGGCGTCCTGGTCCGGCCGACCGGCTCCACCCGGGGGCGGCAGCGCGCAGAGCGTCCCGCCGGAGACCCGGAGCACCCGGAACACCGGGCGACAGCCGGAACACGGGAACACCCGGAACACCTAGGACACCCGCAGGGGCTCACCCGCCGGCTTCGTCGGCGAGAGGCACGACGGCGCGGACGCGCTTGCCCACCGGCACCCGTTCCACGCTGACCTGCTCGGCGAGCGCGTGGACGATCTCCAGGCCGTGCCGGCCGACGCGCTCGGGGTTGCGCGGGAAGATGCGGGGCAGGGCGGAGCTGCTGTCGTAGACCGACACCGTCACCGAGGTGTCCGTGCCCACGAGCTCCAGGATGTACGGCCCGTTGCTGTGCCGGTCGGCGTTGGTGACCAGCTCGCTCACCACCAGCAGCACGGCGCCGTCGACACGGTCGTCGATGCGCGCGCACCACTCCGTCCTGAGCTGGTCGAGGAAGAGGGCGGCGAAGGACCGCGCCTCGGCGATGCATCCCTGCTCGCCCGAATAGTGTGCCGCCCGCCGCAGCGGTTCCACGGGCACGTCGAAACCAGTCGGTATCACTGCCCCGTCCAGGTGGTCGATCATTCGTTTCTCTCTGGGAAGCCGGACTGGCCGGACGCTCTGCACCAGTGCTCGTACCCCGAGCCGCGCCGTGCAGTCCTGACAGTGTCCGTCCGTCCCGTGCCCTGGGCATTGTCCCCCGTCCGCGGGGCACCCGGAAGGAACCAGGACCGGTCGAGGGCGGCCGGGCGGATCGCCGGAGGTGTGCGGTGGCCTGGTGGATATGGCTGGTCGTGGTGGTCGCGGCGCTCGTCGCGGTCGCCGTGGTGACGCTCGCGGTGCAGGCCGGCCGGCGGTCGGGGACGGTCATCGCGGTACGGCGCAGGCCCGGCGGGAAGGGCGTGCGATGAACGAGCTGATGGCGGCGCGGAGCCTGACGACCCTGCCGGTGGTCACCCTGGGCGGGGACGCCGTCGCGCAGATCAAGGACACCGTCTTCGACGCCGCGGCCGGACGGGTCACCGGCTTCACGCTCAGCGGCCGCGGCCTGCTGTCCGGGCCGCTGAAGCAGAGCCTGCCCTGGGCGGCGGTGCACTCGCTGGGCCATGACGCCGTGATGATCCGTGACGCCCTCGCCCTGCAGGACACGTCCGTCGTGGTGGCGCGCCGCGAGGCCCAGCAGGGCCGGGTGCTGCACGCGAAGGTGCTGACGGACGAGGGCGCGGAAGTCGGCACGGTGCTCGACGTCATCATCGAGGGCGGCACCAGCGGCCGGGTGGTGGGCTTCCGGATCGCCGCGGGCAAGGCGCTCGTGCAGGGTTCCAGGCGCCGTCGGCACCGGGTGTACGTGCCGCGCGGGGAGACGCTCGCCGTCTCCGGGCGGGCGCTGGTCATCCCCGCGGACGCCACCCGTTACGTCGCCGACGACCTGACGGCCTTCGTCGCCGGCGTCGGAGCCTTCCGCGAGGAGCGCGAGGAGCGCAAGGGGACGCCGTCATGATGCTGTTCTCGCAGGCGCGGGGCCTGCCGGTGCTGACGCTGACCGAGGCGGAGGAGATCGGCGTCGTGAGGTCGCTGACGGTCGACGCCGCCTCCGGTGTGGTCACCCACGTCCGGGTGCGGGGCAGGCACTCCCGCAAGGAGACGGTGCTGGCCTGGGGCGCCCTGCACGCCATCGGCCCGGACGCCGTCCTGGTGCGCTCGACCGCCGCCCCCGCCGAGGTGCCGCCGCACCACGAGCTGGCGGGCCTGCGGATCCTCGCCGAGACCGGTGACGCACTCGGCACCGTCCAGGACGTCGCGTTCGAGCCGGAGACGGGCCGCGTCGAGGCGGTCGTCAGTGCCCGGGGCGAGGTGCCGGCCGATCGGCTGCTCGGGCTCGGCGACTACGCCCTGGTGGTCCGTGCCGGGTGAGTCGGGTGCCGGGTGAGTCAGGCGCCTGTTGAGTCGGGTGCCTGTTGAGTCAGATGCCGGTCGAGTCAGGAGGCCGGCGCCTGGTCCGTCGTGCCGTTGCCGGTGTCGCTCCCCGGGGGCGGCGGCTGGGGCTCGGACGTCGGCGGCTCGCTCGTCGGCGGCTCGGACGACGTCTCCGACTCCGGCTCCGAGGTCGGCGGTTCGCTGGTGGGCGGCTCCGACGAGGTCGTGTCGGTCGGTGACGTCGGCGTGGTCACGCTCACCGACGGGGAGGGCTTGTCCGGCTTCTCGGTCTTGCGGTCCTTCGTGCCCGTGTCGCCCTTGTGGCGCTCGAACCACTCGCCGTCACGCTCGCACATGACGAAGACGTCGACCGGCTCCGGCGCGGGCGTGACCACGACGACGTTCGACGACTTGTACGACGGCCACGCGTCACCGGAGGCCTTCGGCGCGGTCTGCTGGGCGACCGGCGGGGTCAGCGGGTTGCCGCACGCGCAGCGCACCCGGGGCACGCCGCGGTCGTCGACCAGGACGGCCGTGCCGGCCTGGAGGACGGCCTGGTAGCTGGTGGCGGCGCCGTCCTTGTAGCCGTGGTTGGTGACGCGGGTGTCCATGCGCAGCTGCACCGGTGTGAGCGAACGCAGGTAGGCGGGGACGTCGGTCGGGTCCACGCGGGCGACGGAGGCGAACGCCCGCTGCTTGTCCGGGGCACCCTCGAAGTACGTGATCTGCTTCTCCACGTCGCAGCTGGAGACGTTGCGGGTGCCGCCGTACAGGCCGGGCGCGCCGCCCTGCACACCCTGGACGGCGTTCTGCGGGGCCAGTTCGGTGGGCGAGGGCGAGACCGGCGCGGCGGAGCTCTCCTTCGCCGTGGACTCGGTGAACGGGTCCGGGCCGGTGTCCGCCGCGGGCTGGAGGAAGACCTCGCCCTCGGAGGTCCTGGTGCCTCCGTCGGACGCGCCGGTGCCACCACCGTCGGGGCGGGTGAACACCACGGCCAGGATGACGGCGGCCACCACGGCGGTGGCGATCAGCGCGACGCGGGGGACGGATCCCCACCACGGGCGCCGCGGCTCCGGCGGCTCGCCGCTCCCGCCCGGCGGCTCGGCGGGCGGGCCGCCTCCCGGCGGCGGCTGGGAGGGGCCGGACAGCGGGCCCGAGGGAGGCCCTGTGGGGCGGCCGGACGACGGCGGTTCGACGCTCACGAGCTCTTCTTCCCACGTGGGTTCTCTGCGGCCTTCGCACAGCCGAGGAATTTGATCCCGGTACAGGCCGCTTTTTCCGCTACGAGTTCATTGTGTGCTCCGGTCCGGTACGCCCCGCAAGCCGACGCGGACGGACCTCCCGGCGGGCGGGCGGCGCGGGTGCTGCTTAGCGTGGCAGCGTGAGTTCGCGCACCCCCTCCGGCCAGGTACGTACCGCAGACGAGCGGGCCGTCGCCCGTCACGGCTGGGCGCAGGCCCTCGTCACGGTGCTCGGCGGGCTGCTCGCCATGGGGGTGGTGGCCGCGCTCGGCCTGTGGGCGGCCGGAGCCGCCGATCTGCCGGACGGCGCGTTCGCCCCGGTCGTCGCGGCGACCGTGGTGACCGCCGTCGGCGGCGCCGTGGAGCTCTCCGGGAGCGCCGGCGACCTCGCCGACACGCAGGCGGGCCTGACGGTGATCCCGTTGTCGGTCACGCTCACCGGGGCGCTGGTCATCGCCTGGGGCTTCCTGCGGCCGCTGCGGCACCGCGCGGTCGCCGGTGCCCGGGAGCTGGCCGGGTGGGCCGCCCGGGTCGCGGCGTTGTGGCTGCTCGCGCTGATCGGCCTGGCGCTCGCCGCCCGGCACACCTTCGACCTCTCCCTCGGGAACGACGCGCTGGGCGAACTCGGTGACCTGTTCGGCGCCTCGCCGAAGGTCGGCTTCACCACCGACGTTCCGCTGTCCGTGTTGGTCGGCGTGGTGTGGCTGGCCGGTGTGCTGGTGCTGGCGCTGCTGGTGTCGCGCGGGGCGCCGCTGCCGGGCGGGCTGCTGCGGTTCCAGGCCTCGGTGCGGCCGGCCGCGTACGCGATGGTGGCGCTGCTGCTCGCCTGCGTCGCCATCGGTGTGCTCGTCGCGCTCGTCGTCGCGGTGACGCGGGGGCACGCGGCGGAGACGTTCGCCGTGATCCTGCTGGGCATGCCCAACCTGGTGTGGCTGGCGCTGACGATCGGTCTCGGCGCCACCTGGAACGGCAGGGTGGAGGGGCCGTTCGGGCTGCCCATGCCGCACGTGCTGGACGAGGTGCTGCGCACCCCGGACATCTCGGAGCTCAACCTGCGGACGCTGGCGGAGCACGACGGCCGGGTGTGGTGGCTGCTGGTCGTCGCCGCCGTGCTGCTGGCGGCCGCGGCGTTCGTGATGGCGGCCCGGTCCCCGGCCCGGGTCCGGGCCTGGGAGCACGCCGTACGCATGGCCGTCGCGCTGGTGCTCACGGTGTTCATGATCTGCCTCCTGGCGCGCGTCTCGGCGCACTACGGCCTGTCCGTGCTCGGCATCGGCGACCTGGGCGGCGGTCTCGCGGGCGAGCTGTTCCTCCGGCCCCGGCTGTGGGGTGCGGTCGGACTGGCCGTCCCGTGGGGGCTGGTGACCGGCTTCGCCGGCGCGCTGGCGGCCCGGCGCGTGCGGCGGCGGGGTGAGGTGCGCGGGGTCCGGAAAAGCTGACGGCGGCCCGGGAGCTGACCGCGGCCCGCTACGGCCCGGGAGGGCTGACCGCCGCCCGCTACGGTCGCGGCAGGAAGACCGGTTCGGCCCAGCGCGGGGGCGGCTTGGGCCGCTCGTCCCCCGCGACCGGCCGCTGCCGGTCCCCCCGAGGGGGTGCCGGGGCGGCCCCGGCCGCGCCCCCGGTCGTCGCGGCGCGCAGGGCGGCCACGAAGTCGAGGCAGGACGGGTAGCGGTCGTCGGGGCTCTTGGCGAGGGCCTTGGCGAGGACGGGGTCGGCCTGGGCGGGGATGCCGGGCCGGGCCTCGGTCAGCGGCGGCGGGTCGTCGTACTGGTGGGCCCACAGCAGGGCCATGTCGTCGTCCCGGCGGAAGGGCGGGTGCCCGGCCAGGGTCTCGTAGACGACGCAGGCGAAGCCGTACACGTCGCAGCGGGCGTCGACCGGCTTGCCGGAGATCTGCTCGGGCGCGACGTAGTCGAGCGTGCCGACGAACTGGCCGACCGTGGTGAAGCCGGTCAGCGACAGCGACTTCTTCGTGAGGCCGAAGTCGGTGAGGTAGACGTGCTCGGGGTGGTCGCTGTCGGTGCCGCGGGAGACCAGGATGTTGCCGGGCTTGACGTCCCGGTGCACCAGGCCGTGCTCGTGGGCGGCGTCGAGCGCGGAGGCGACCTGGGCGGCGACGCGGACGGCGGTGGCGGGCGGCAGCGGGCCCTCCCGGTCGAGGACGTGCCGCAGGTCGCTGCCGGCGACGTAGCGCATGGCGATGTAGAGGACGCCGTCCGTCTCGCCCGCCTCGAACACCGGCACGATGTGGGGGTGGTCGATCGCTGCGGCGGCGCGGGACTCGTGGGTGAAGCGGCGCCGGAAGGTGTCGTTGCGGGCGAGTTCCGGGGCGAGCAGCTTGAGGGCGACGGTACGTTCCAGACGCAGGTCGCGGGCCCGGTAGACGACGGCCATGCCGCCGCGCCCGATCTCCTGCTCGATCCGGTACCCGGCGATCTGCTGCCCGATCAGCTCGGAGGGCCGCCCCGAGAACACGCTGGTCTCGCGGCTCAACGGACGTCACCCTCGGGCGACACGACCCGGGTGGGCGCCGCCTCCCCCGGCCGGCCCGCCTCCTCGACGTCCTCCGGCGTCACGAGCCGTGTGGGTTCGGGAGGCCCGGCGGATTCGGGAGGTCGGGGAGGTTCGGCGGAGACGATACGGGTCGGCTCGGGAGCCTCCGGGGACACGGCCCCCGTCGGCTCAGGGGCCTCCGGAGACACGACCCGCGTCGGCTCGGGAGCCTCGGGTGGCGTGGTCTGTGCCCGTTCCGGCGCCTCGGGCACGACCACCCGTGTCGGCTCGGGAGCCCTGGGCGCCTCGGGCGGCGCGACCCGGGTCGGCCCGGGGGGTGCGCCCTGCTCGGGCGCAGGCGCCGGCGCCGGCTGCGAGCGAGGTGGTTCCTCGGGTACCACCCGCGTCGGTGGACGGGCGGGCGCCTCGGCCGGGTGCGACGGCTCCCGGTCGGCGCGGGGTGTCTCGTCCGTCGCGTACGTGGTCAGGCGGGTTCCGTCGGCGTACACCCAGTGCCCGTGCGCGGCGTCGTAGAGCCACACGGACTCGCCGTCGACGACCACGCCGATCCGCACCCCGCGGGTGCGGGCGCGGAAGGACTCCCGGTCCAGGCCGCCCGCGAGGTCCTCGACCGCCGACCGGTAGCGCGCCAGGCCTTCCTGCGCCCGGCTCAGCAGCGGACGCGGATCCGCGGCGCGGGTGAGCGGCCCGTCCGCGGCGGGCGGGTCCTGCGGCACCGCGACCAGGCGGCGGCCGTCGACCCAGGCCGACCAGCCGTTGAAGCACAGCACGTGCCCCCAGTCGCCCTGGCGCTCCAGCAGCTGCACCGGCAGCAGCGGGTCGAGGTCGACGGTGGGCCGGGCCGGGTCGGGCGCCTCCCAGGCGGGCATCCCGTGCTGGGGCACGACGTGGGTGGGCCGGAAGCCGGGAGTCGTCATGGCGGCTCCCTACTTCCGCATCACGGCCGGTTCGTGCCGGCGCAGCAGCCGGGACACGAGGAAGCCGAAGAGCGCCGACAGCACGAGCAGCATCCCGACGTCGAGCAGCCACGTGCCCGCCGAGTGCTCGAAGAGGGGGTCCTTGGTCAGGTCGTCCGGCACGATCCTGGCCAGCCCGACGGTGCCGGCCATCGCCGCCAGCGCCCAGCGGGCCGGCACCAGCCAGCCCAGCTGCTCCAGCCCGGGCACGCCGTCCAGCTTCAGCAGGGCCCCGCAGAAGACGACCTGGACGATGGCGATGAGGACGAGCAGCGGCATCGTCACCTCCTCCTTGCGCACCAGCGCGGAGACGAGCAGCCCGAGCATCATCGCCGTGAACGCCAGCAGGGCGACGGCGACGGTGATCTCCACCAGGGGCGGCATCAGCACGCCCTCGCCGCCGGGCGCGTTCAGGTCCACGCCGAGCAGGGCGACCAGGGTCAGCACCACCGCCTGGAGCACGGTGATGACGCCGAGGACGACGACCTTGGACAGCAGGTACGCCGATCTGGACAGGCCCACCGCCCGTTCCCGCTGGTAGATCACGCGTTCCTTGACGAGCTCGCGCACGGCGTTGGCGGCGCCGGTGAGCACCGCGCCGACGCAGAGGATGAGCAGCGTGTTCATCGCCGTGTCGAAGGTCAGCTTGCCGGCCGCCAGGGCCCGCGCCATCACACCCATCACGAACGGCAGCGCGATCATGATGATCAGGAAGGTGCGGTCGGCGCTCAGCGCGGAGGCGTACCGGCGCACCAGCGTGCCGAGCTGGGCGGCCCGGCTGCGCGGCCGGGGCGGCGCGGTGATGACGACGGGTTCGGACCGGGGCAGCTGGGGCTGGGCGGAGGCGTCGGCGACGTACCGGCCGTGGAAGGGCGAGGCGCGGTACTCCTCGGCCCAGTCCCGGTCCGTGTCCCGGTCGAAGGCCTCGAAGGCCTCCGGCCACTGCTCGAACCCGAAGAACGCCAGGGCGTCCTCGGGCGGCCCGTAGTATGCGATCTTCCCGCCGGGCGCGAGCACGAGGAGCCGGTCGCACACGTCCAGGCTGAGCACGCTGTGGGTGACGACGATGACGGTCCGGCCGTCGTCGGCGAGGCCGCGCAGCATGTGCATCACCGAGCGGTCCATGCCGGGGTCGAGGCCGGAGGTCGGCTCGTCGAGGAAGAGCAGCGACGGCTTGGTCAGCAGCTCCAGGGCCACGCTGACGCGCTTGCGCTGGCCGCCGGAGAGGCTGTGCACGGGCTGGTTCGCGCGCTGTTCCAGGCCGAGTTCGCGGATGACCTCGTCGACCCGGGCGCGCCGTTCGGCCTTGGCGGTGTCCTGCGGGAAGCGCAGTTCGGCGGCGTAGGAGAGGGCCTTTCTGACGGTCAGCTGGGCGTGCAGGATGTCGTCCTGCGGGACGAGTCCGATGCGCTGGCGCAGCTCGGCGTAGTCGCGGTAGAGGTCGCGGCCGTCGTAGAGGACGGTGCCGTGGTCGGCGGGGCGCTGGCCGGTGAGGGCGTTGAGGAGCGTGGACTTTCCGGCGCCGCTCGGGCCGACGACGGCGAGCAGGCACTTCTCCCCCACCGGGAACGACACGTGGTCGAGCAGGGTCTTGCGGCCGCGGTCGACGGCTACGGCGAGGTCCTGCACGTCGAGGGAGACCTCGCCGGTGTCGACGTACTCCTGGAGTTGGTCACCGACGAGGCAGAACGCCGAGTGGCCGATGCCGACGATGTCGCCCTGGGCCACGGGGGCGGTGGTGACGGGCCGGCCGTTGAGGTACGTGCCGTTGTGGCTGCCGAGGTCGGTGATCTCGTACGTGCCGTCGGGCAGGGCGCGCAGTTCGGCGTGCCGGCGGGAGACCACGAGGTCGTCGATGACCAAGTCGTTGTCGCCGGCGCGGCCGATGCGGACGGTGCGGGTGGGCAGCGGCCGCACGGTCGTGGGCTGCCGGTAGGTGCCGGTCAGGGCCGGCATGGAGACGGCGGAGGGGCGTTCCGGGGCGGGTGCGGGGCGACCCAGGAGGACCACGCGCGGCCCGTCGGAGGGGCTGCCGAAGCGGATGACGCTGCCGGGTCCGACGTCCCATTCGTGGATGCGCCGGCCGTCCGCGTAGGTGCCGTTGGTGCTGTCCTCGTCCTCGATGGTCCAGTGGCCGTCCTCGGGCTTCAGCACCGCGTGGTGCCAGGAGACCCGGTCGTCGTCGAGGACGATGTCGCTCCTCGGGTCGCGTCCTACGTGGTAGTCGCGGCCCGGGATCATCACGGTGGAGCCCGTCTCGGTCTCCAGGACGAGTTCTGGTGCTACCGACGGCTGCGCCATGGCCAAGATTCTACCGATTTGCCCTGGTGTGCGCCTCCGTGAGGGTGTGAGGGCCGGTCAGGCGACGGGGATGCCGAGGACGGGAGCCGTGCGCTGCATCCGCAGGGCGTCCACGGACTCGGCGAGCAGTTCGTACTCGGTCGTCTCGTCGCTGGTGGCGATGCGCACCAGCCGGCCGGCCGCCAGCTCCTCGGCGACCCGCTCCTGCTGGGCGGGGTCGCCGCACCAGGCGCGCAGCAGCGCGGGCACGTCGGGCACGGTGTCGGCGACCGGCACGAGCGCGCCCGGCGGTAAGTGCTCGGCGTCCGGCTGGGGGTCGAGGCGCTGGGCGATCCAGGAGGCGCGGTCGCGCAGCCACCACAGGGCGAGGGCGAGGGTGGGGGCGCGATAGGTGCCGAGGGGCACTCCGATGCGGCGGCCGTCGCAGACTCCGTACGCCGTGACGTGGCACAGAAACTCGTCGTGCACGTGACCCTCCCCCGTCGCCCTGCCCGTCCGCCGGCCCGGCCTCGCTGCTCGGGCGGCTCGCGTGCTGTGCGTGAGGGCGCCGTCGCTGGAAGTGAAAGCGCTCTCGCAGGTCAGTATGTTCACTACTGAAACACTGTCACCACGACTTTCCGGCCACTCTCCTGGCATATTCACGCCCCGAGTTGGCCGAAACGCTGCGGCGGTCTCCGAGGGGCATGACCCGGGAGGTAATCGACGGTCGCGGCGGGCCCGGGCAGGGTGGTCCGTGCCGGGTTCGCCGCGAGCGGTGATCCGGGCTCCGACCAGCAGGTACGACCTTTCTGGAGGCTGATCGCCCATGTCCGCACCCGACCGTCGCCACGAGGACGCCGTCGCCCGCTACTTCGAGGCCTGGAACGCCCAGGACGCGGTGGCGCGGGAGAAGGCGGTCGCCGCCGCCTGGACCCCGGACGGCGGTTACACCGACCCGCTGGCCGACGTCAGCGGCCATGAGCAGATCGCCGCGGTCATCGCGGCGGCCCGGGAGCAGTTCCCGGGGTTCGTCTTCCGGCTCGCCGGCGCGGTCGACGGGCACCACGACACCGCGCGTTTCTCGTGGGAGCTGGTGAGCGAGGCCGACGGCTCGGCGCCCGTCGCCGGGTCGGATGTGATCACGCTGGACGAGCAGGGCCGGATCAGGGCCGTGCTGGGGTTCCTGGACCGGGTGCCGGCCGGGGCGTGAGCCGGGGTCCGCGATGAGTTTTCCGGTGCCCGGCGGTCTGCCGTGTGAGAGACCGCCGAGCACCGGAGGAAGCCATGGCCCCGACCGGAGAACTGGACGCCGAGTTCACGGCCGTCCTGCGCAAGAGCCCCGCCGAGGGCGGCTGGACCTATCTGGTCTGGCCCGAGTCCGTCGCGTTCTTCGGCACCCGCGGCCTGGTCAAGGTCCGCGGGACGATCGACGGGCATCCGTTCCGCGGCTCGTTCATGGCCCTCGGCGACGGCACGCACAAGCTGCCCGTGAAGGCCGACGTCCGCAAGGCCATCGGCAAGGCGGAGGGCGACACGGTGACCGTGCGCCTGGAGGAACGGATCGGTTCCTAGCCCGCGTGCCCGGGGGCGCGCTCCCCCGGGCACGTACCGCGGCTACTGGCGGACGATGGCGTCGATGCGGGCCAGCTCCTCCGCGTCGAAGTCGAGGTTGCCGATGGCTCCGACGCTGTCCTCGACCTGCTGCGGGCTGCTCGCGCCGACCAGCGCCGAGGTGACCCGGCCGCCGCGCAGCACCCAGGCCAGCGCCATCTGGGCCAGGGTCTGGCCGCGCCCCTTCGCGATGTCGTTCAGGTCGCGCAGCCGGGCCACCAGCTCCTCGGTGACGGCGTCGGACTTCAGGAACGGGCTGTCGCTCGCGGCCCGGGAGTCCTCGGGGATGCCGTCGAGGTAGCGGGCGGAGAGCAGGCCCTGCTCCAGCGGGGAGAAGACGATGGAGCCGACCTGGAGCTCGTCGAGGGCGTCCAGCAGGCCCTCGTCCTCGGGGCGGCGGTCCAGCATCGAGTAGCGCGGCTGGTGGATGAGGAGCGGGGTGCCCAGCTCGCCCAGGATGCGGGCGGCCTCGCGGGTCTGCTCCGCGGAGTAGTTGGAGACACCGACGTACAGCGCCTTGCCCTGCTGCACCGCCGAGTGCAGGGCGCCCATCGTCTCCTCCAGCGGAGTGTCCGGGTCGGGGCGGTGCGAGTAGAAGATGTCGACGTAGTCCAGGCCCATCCGGCTCAGGCTCTGGTCCAGCGACGACAGCAGGTACTTGCGCGAGCCCCACTCGCCGTACGGGCCGGGCCACATCAGGTAGCCGGCCTTGGTGGAGATGACCAGCTCGTCGCGGTAGCGCGCGAAGTCCGACTTCAGGAACTCGCCGAAGGCGGACTCGGCGGCGCCGGGCGGCGGGCCGTAGTTGTTGGCGAGGTCGAAGTGGGTGACGCCGAGGTCGAAGGCGCGGCGCAGGATGGCGCGCTGGGTCTCGACGGGCCGGTCCGGGCCGAAGTTGTGCCACAGGCCGAGCGAGAGCGCGGGGAGCTTCAGGCCGCTGCGTCCGGTGCGCCGGTAGGGCATGTCCGCGTAGCGGTCGGGGTGTGCGGTGTACAACGCGACTCCAGAGGGGTTGGGCTCGGTCGGAGAGGAAACCGGTGTCCACTCTGGCGTGACCTGCTCCCATGCGTCCAACAGAAGAATCCGATGGAATTCAGCGGCTACGCTTCTCAGTCATGGAACTGCGCCACTTGCAGCATTTCGTCGCGGTCGCCGAGGACCAGCACTTCACCCGGGCGGCCGAACGCCTCCTGGTGTCCCAGTCGGGCCTGTCGGCCTCGATCCGGGCGCTGGAGCGGGAGCTGCAGACGCCGCTGTTCGTGCGCACGACCCGGAGGGTGACGCTCACCCCGGCCGGGCGGGCGCTGCTCGGCGAGGCGGAGCGGATCCTGGCGCAGGTGCGCGCGGCCCACGAGGCGGTGGCGGCGGTGCAGGGCGTGCTGCGCGGCATGCTCGCGCTCGGCAGCGAGCAGTGCATCGCCGGGGTGCATGTGGCGGGGCTGCTCGCCGCGTTCCGGCACCGCCATCCGGACGTGGAGATCTGCCTGCGGCAGGCCGGGTCGGGCGCGCTGGCGGAGGAGGTCGCGGCCGGGCGGCTCGACCTGGCGTTCGCCGTGCGGACCCAGGAGGACAGCGACCAGTTGCGGTCGGTGCCGCTGACCAGCGAGCCGATGACCCTGCTGTGCCATGCCAGTCACCGGCTCGCCGCCGCGGGCGCGGCCGTGACGCCGGAGGAACTGGGCGGGGAGGTGTTCGTCGACTTCCACCCGGACTGGGGTCCGCGCCGCACCACCGACGCGGTGTTCGCCGCCGCGGGCGTACGGCGGACCGTGGCCCTGGAGGTGAACGACGTGCACACACTGCTCGACCTGGTCGACGAGAACCTCGGCGTCGCCGTCGTGCCGCGGCACTTCGCGCACAAGCGCGCCTCGCTGACCGCGCTGCCCGTGAAGGGCACCGGCGAGGCGGTCTACGAGACGGTGGCGCTGCTGCCGCCCCGGCAGGCCACCAGCCCGGCGGCCCGCGCACTGATGGAGCTGCTGGAGACCACCGGCGCGTGAACGGGGGCGCACACGGCGCGCACATGAACGGCGACACACACGGCGCCCGCGCGCACGGGGACGCACACGGCGCCCGCGCCCACGGGGACGCACACGGCGCGCCGATGCGCGATGGTGGAGCCATGCATGCGAAGGACATCCTCATCGACGGCTACAACCGCATCCAGGAAGAAGTCCACGCCACCGTCGAGGGGCTCGGGCCCGACGAACTGGCCGCCCGCCCCTCCCCCGACACCAACTCCATCGCCTGGCTGATCTGGCACCTCACCCGCGTCCAGGACGACCACATCGCCGACGCCTTCGGCCTGGACCAGGTGTGGCTGACCCAGGACTGGGAGAAACGCTTCGGCCTGGGCCTGCCCCGCCACGACACGGGCTACGGCCACAGCCCCGCCAAGGTCGCCAAGGTCAGGGTCGACTCCGGCGACCTGCTGACCGGCTACTACGACGCCGTGCACGCGCAGAGCCTGGACGCCCTGCGCGGCCTGGCCGCCAAGGACCTGGAGCGCATCGTCGACGAGCGCTGGGACCCGCCGGTCAGCCTGGGCGTACGGCTGGTCAGCGTCCTGTCCGACGATCTCCAGCACGTCGGACAGGCCGCCTACCTCAAGGGACTGCTTCAGAGCACGGCCGCGTAGCCGGGCAGGACGACGTCCCGGATGAGCGCGTTCCGCTCGTCGAACGGCAGGAACGCGCTCTTCAGGGCGTTCACGGTGACGGTGCGCAGGTCCTCCACGGTCCAGCCCGCCTCCTCCACCAGCAGCGCCATCTCGCGGGTCATCGTCGTGCCCGACACCAGCCGGTTGTCGGTGTTGAGAGTGACGCGGAAGCCGAGGTCCTTCAGCGCGGTGATCGGGTGCTCGGCGATGGAGGTCGCGGCGCCCGTCTGCAGGTTGGACGTCGGGCACATCTCCAGGGCGATGCGCCGGTCGCGCACCCAGCCCGCGAGCCGGCCGAGCTTGCCCGCCGCGAGGTCGGGGATGTCGTCGGTGATGCGCACGCCGTGCCCGATGCGCTGGGCGCCGCAGACCTGGAGCGCCTGGTGGATGCTGGGCAGACCGTGGGCCTCGCCCGCGTGGATGGTGAACGGCACGTTCTCGCGGCGCAGGTGCTCGAAGGCAGCGAGGTGGTCGGCGGGCGGGAAGCCGTCCTCGGCGCCGGCGATGTCGAAGCCGACGACACCCGCGTCCCGGAACGCCACGGCCAGGTCGGCGGCCTCGCGCACCCGGTCGAACATCCGCATCCCGCACAGCAGGGTGCCGACCCGCACCGGCGTGCCGGCGGCGGCCGCCTTGGCCATGCCCGCCGCCAGGCCCTCCTGAACGGTCTCCACGACCTCGGCCATGGTCAGCCCGCCCTTGGTGTTCAGCTCGGGGGCGTAGCGCACCTCGCCGTAGACGACGCCGTCGGCGGCGAGGTCGAGCACGTACTCCTCGGCGGTGCGCAGCAGGCCCTCGCGGGTCTGCATGACGGCGAGGGTGTGCTCGAAGGTGGCGATGTAGCGCACCAGGTCGCCGGAGTTGGCGGCCTCGTAGTACCAGGCGGCGAGTTCGTCGGGGTCGGTGGTGGGCAGGGTGTGGCCGACCGCGGCCGCGAGTTCCACGACGGTGGCGGGGCGCAGGCCGCCGTCGAGGTGGTCGTGCAGCACGGCCTTGGGGAGGCGACGGATCACTTCGGTGTCTACGCGCGTAGCAGTCATGACGGGTCTTTTCCTTGAGCGGGGTGGTGCGGGGACGGGAGGAAGGTCAGCGGGCGGGCTGGAGCAGGTCCCAGCGGTTGCCGTACAGGTCCTGGAAGACGACGACGGTGCCGTACGGCTCGTGCCGCGGTTCCTCCAGGAAGGTCACGCCCGCGGCGGTCATCCGGGCGTGGTCGCGGGCGAAGTCGTCGGTGTGCAGGAAGAACCCGACCCGACCGCCGGTCTGGTCCCCGACCCGGGCTGCCTGGGCCTCCCCCTTGGCGCGGGCGAGCAGCAGTCCGGTGCCCGTTCCCGGGGCGCCGGGTTCGACGACGACCCAGCGGGATCCGTCAGGCCGGGGCGCGTCCTCGACGAGCCGGAATCCGAGGGCCTCGGTGTAGAAGCGGATCGCCTCGTCGTAGTCGTCGACGACGAGGGTGACCAGGGCGATACGTCTCATCGGGGCCTCTCGGAGCGCGGGGTTAGCGGGAGAGGTTATACGTAAAACGCACGGGATGCCAACCGGGGCGGGGCTGCGCGACTGGTTGTAACTACTAGTATGTACACTCACGCTCAACGACGCCTCAACAACCCCCTCAACACCACCCTCAACAACCCGTCGACGACACCCGGGGAGCCCCATGCCCTTCATCCGCATCGACACGCTCCGCGCCGGGCCCGAGCGCCTCGCCGCGCTCGGCCGCGCCGTCCATGACGCCCTGACGGAGACGATCGGCATCCCGCCCGACGACCGGTTCCAGGTGCTCGTGGACCACGACGGCACGAGCGGCACCCTGCGGTACGGCGACTACCTCGGCGTGCGCCGCGACGGCGGCATCGCCTACGTCGCGATCACGCTGCGCTCCGGTCGCACGCCCGCGCAGAAGCAGGCGCTGTACCGCAGGATCGCCGAACTCGCCCAGGCGTACGCGGGCACCGAGCCGCGGAACGTGTTCGTCGTCCTGACCGAGAACGAGCCGGCCGACTGGTCCCTCGGGGAGGGGGCGGCGCAGTACCTGGACGGCGCGGGGGCCTAGGACAGGCGCCTACGCCCTCAGCCCGAGGCGTGGCGCCCGGGCGCCCGCTAGCGTCCCTGCCATGAAGATCACCGAGCCGTCACCCCGCACCCCCGCGCAGCGCAAGGCCGACGTACTGGACCGTCTGGAACGGGAGATGGACATCTGGGTCGCCACGGCCGACGCCGACGGTGTGCCGTGCCTGGTCCCACTGTGGTTCGTCTGGCACGAGGAGGCCGTCTGGCTGTGCACCCGGCTGACCAACCCCACCGGCCGCAACCTGCGGGACGGCCGCCGGACGCGGCTGGCCTTCGGGGACACCCGGGACGTCGTGCTCCTCGACGGCGACGCGGAGGCCTTCACGCTCCGGGAGGTTCCCCCGCCGGCGGCCGAGGCGTTCCGCGTGAAGACCGGCTGGGATCCGCGCGAGGACCACGCGTCGTACGCCTTCTTCCGGGTCCGGCCGCGGGCGGTCCAGGCGTGGTGCGAGGTGCACGAGCTGCCGCGCAGGCATCTGATGCGGGAGGGGGTCTGGGCGGCCTAGCGGCTCCTCAGCGCTGCGGCGTCCGTGCTGTCCCGCCGGCGCGACGCCACGCTGGCGGACCTCGCGGCGGCCGCGGACGTGGGACGCAGCGCCCTCCACCAGGTCCTCCCGGACCGGGAGGACCTGGTGTCGGCGGTGGTCGAGGACTGTCTGCGACGACTCGACGACTCGCTGAAGGAGGCAGTCGGACCCGTCGGAGGCCGAGGCGTTCGATTCCTCGTCCCTCGGCCCCATGCCGACGGCGGAAGCCGTCACCGGAAGGCCCGCCCGCACCTTCGCGCAGTGGGCAGGGACCACGCCAGGGCTGGCTGTCACTGCCCGGCCTTCCTCCGCGGTCCGTCGAGCCGCTTCAGTTCCTCGTCGGTGAGGCGGAGCGCGCCGGCTGCCACGTTCTCCGTGAGGTGGTCGGGGTTGCCGGTGCCGGGGATGGCGAGGACGTGGGGTCCCTGGTGCAGCGTCCAGGCGATGCGGATCTGTGCGGGGCTCACGCCATGGGTCCGGGCCACGGCTGTGACCTCCTCGTCGTGGGCGGTGGTCGCGCCGCGCTCACCGGCCTCGCCGGCGACGGCGTAGAACGGCACGAAGGCGATGCCCTGTTCGCCGCAGATGCGGAGGAGTTCGTCCGTGTCGGGGTCGGGACGGTCGAGGGCGTAGCGGTTCTGCACGCAGACCACCGGTGCGATGGCCTGGGCCTCGGCGAGGTGGCGGGGTGTGACGTTGGAGATGCCGAGGTGCCGGATCAGGCCCGCCTCGCGCAGTTCCGCGAGGGCTCCGAAGTGTTCGGCGATCGAGTCGTACGTCGGCATCCGGCGCAGGTTGACGACGTCGAGGTGGTCGCGGCCGAGCTGGCGCAGGTTCTCCTCGACGTGGCCGCGCAGTTCGTCGGGGCGTGCCGAGGTGCCCCACTCCCCCGTGTACGTCCGGTACGGGCCCACCTTGGTGACGATCACCAGGTCGTCGGGGTAGGGCGCGAGCGCGCTGTTGATGAGTTCGTTGGCGGAGCGCAGCGACGAGAAGTAGAAGGCGGCCGTGTCGATGTGGTTCACGCCGAGGTCGATCGCCCGGCGCAGGACGGCGATCGACCGGTCGCGGTCGCTGGGTGTGCCGTGGTGGAAGGCGGCGCTGCCCGTGAGCCGCATCGCGCCGAGGCCGAGGCGGTGGACGGGCAGGTCGCCGAGTTTCCAGGTGCCCGCGGCGTCCGCGGTGATCGTCTGTGAGTCCATCGGCGGAGTGTCACACACGCGGTGCGGGCCGGTGCGGCGGTTTTACGGATACGTGTACGAGTTGAGGGTGGCGACGGCGGCGGCCGGGTTGCCGAGGTCGTAGTGGTCGACGGCGAGGAAGGTGGGCTTCTTGCGGGCGGCGGGCTCGCAGAAGCGCCGGGCGCGGTCGGCCAGTTTGGCGTTGTCCGTGGCGGCCGTGGCGGTGATCCCGGCGTCGCGGAAGTGGTTCATGACGAACAGCGGGCGGAAGCCGGGTTCGGTGCGGGTCAGCGGGATGTTGGTGTGCGCGTCGTACCAGCGGCTGTAGCAGGACCAGTCGGAGGAGCCGATCCCGGGACCCATGGACCAGTGGTTCTCGACGGTCCATTCGCGCTGGTACATGACGCCGAAGCCGTCCCGGGTCAGGCCCGCGGCCTGGTCGGCGGAGCGGCTGTGGTCCGTGAAGATCAGCAGCCGGTCGTTCGCGGCGATCAGGTCCGCCATCGCCGGCCAGCCGTTGCGTCGTACGCCGGTGCGGTCGGGCCGGTAGAGCACGCCGGACAGGCCCTCGACGCGGGCGAGTTCGGCGCGCAGGACGGCAGGGTCGACGTAGTCCTCCAGGAAGACGGTCACGAACTGGTCGGGGTGAGCCTCCAGGAAGTCCACGATGCGCTGGAGGTCGACCCACAGGGCGACCGGGCGGCTGACGAGAGCGCAGCTGTTGTGGCAGAGGATCGCGCCGTCCGGGGTCTGGTGGATGTCCAGCATGAATCCTCGGACGCCGTCGGCGAGTTGCCGCTCGATGCCGCGGGTCTGGTTGGGCACCAGGTTGACGAAGGGCGGGGCGAAACCGCCGTCGACGCCGTTGGCGTAGGCGTTGTGCGCGGTGAGGAACGTGACCTGGTCCAGGGTGCGCCGGTCCTGCGGCGGCATGGGGCCGGTGGCCGGGTCGACCGGGGTGAGGTACCAGGCGGCGAGGTCGCCCGCGCCGCCGAGGGCGAGGCGGGCGGGGTGGGTGGCGCCGGACGGCTTGGGGGCGACCGTGAGGTAGCGCGGGGCGCCGGGCGTCTTGAGCGTGTAGCGGTCGACGCCGGTGGAGGCGATCTCCCAGGAGGCGTCGGGGCCGCCGCAGTCGACGGTCGCGGCCTGGTCGCCGTCGCGGCCGAGGCAACGGCCGGGCGCGTCGGTGTTCTCCAGGAGGTACGCGGACCCGTGCGGCTTCAGCCGCCACTGCTGGCGGTCCTCGTCGCCGCGGGGCCGGTGCTGCTCGACGGCTCCGCCGCTGTCGGCCGCGTTGAGGCCGGTCGTGGCGCTCTGGACGTAGTAGGTGCCCGGAGCCGGGACAGCGGCGGCGGCCGGCTGCGGGGCCACGACCGCGGCTGCCAGGGCCGCGGTCGTGGCGAGCAGGGCGTGGGGGGTGCGTCTGCGCATGCGGGAGGCCCTTCGTTGACTGATCAGGTGCATGACATCCTGCATGACACCACGCCCTGCGGTCCGGCGTCAGCAGGAGAGGTTGCCGCCGGGTGACGTGCCGAGGATCTGCGTGAACCGCTGGTAGTCGGTCACGCGGCTCCGCACCTGCGCCGGGTTCTTGCCGTCGCACTCCAGGGAGCCGTTGATGCTGCGGATGGTCTCGCCGAAGCCGGCGCCGTTGACCATGGCGTGGTGCGGGGTCATGGTGCCGGGGCCGGTCTGGGTGTTCCAGTACCACAGGGCCGTCTTCCAGGCGACGGCCGAGTCGTTCTGCACCAGCCAGGGGTTGTTCAGCAGGTCGATGCCGAGCGCGTCGCCCGCGGCCTTGTAGTTGAAGTTCCAGCTCAGCTGGATCGGGCCGCGCCCGTAGTAGGCGGCCTGCCCGGCCGGACAGCCGTAGGGGCGGCTCCAGTCGCAGTAGTGCGGGTAGTTGGCGGTGTTCTGCTCCACCACGTGGACCAGGCCGCCGGTCTCGTGACCGACGTTGGCGAGGAAGGCGGCGGCCTCCTGCTTCCTCACGGTGTCGCTGCCGGTGTTGGCGAAGCCGGGGTAGGCGCTCAGGGCCGCGGTGAGGCCGCTGTAGGTGTAGAAGGGGTTCCGGTTCGGGAACATCTGGTGGAACTGCGCCTCGGTGACGACGAAGCGCCC
Source organism: Streptomyces sp. Go-475 (assembly GCF_003330845.1). Taxonomy (GTDB): domain Bacteria; phylum Actinomycetota; class Actinomycetes; order Streptomycetales; family Streptomycetaceae; genus Streptomyces. Next base: position 276,748 of record NZ_CP026121.1, read on the forward strand.
GTCGGGCGTGCCCGGACCGCTGTCGCAGGCGTACGGCTCCCAGTACCAGGTGCTGATGGTGGGGTCGTACCCCGGGTTGGCGTGCTCGGCGATGTACGCCTTGCCGTCGGTGTAGCGGACGATGTCGCCGGCGGCGTAGGACTTGCCCGCCACCCAGTTCGGGTAGCTGGAGCACGCGGCGGCGGAGGCGTTCGAGGCGGGCAGGAGCACCGGTGCGGTGCCCGCGAGGGCGAGGACGGTCAGGACGGCGGAGACACGGCGTCTCGACACGGGATCAACTCCTTTGCCGGGCACGGCCGCACCCGTCGAGGGCAGGACTGAGCAGAGCCCGCGCCGCACGTACCGGTGGACCGGTCACGGCGTGGACGCGGCCGTGGTGGGGGGTGATGGAGGCACACTCAACCGCGTTGGTCTGTACCAGTCAAGGGTGTAGACCAGTCATCCCCGCGCCGGTTCCCGGCGGGCTCACACGGGGGTCTGCTGCTCCAGCGTCGCCGCGAGCCGGTCGAGCAGGGACCGCAGCAGTTCGTCGTCGCCCTCGCCGAGCGGAGGCCAGGCGGCCCGGACCGCGCGGTCGACGCGCTGACCGTATTCCTGGCCGCGCGGGGTGAGGTGGGCGAGGACGCGGCGGCGGTCGAACGGGTCGACCCGGCGGTGCACGAGGTTCTGGTCGACGAGCTGGTCGATCAGCTTGGTCAGGGTCGGCGGCGGCAGGAAGGCGGCCTCCGCGATCGCCGTCATGTGGTGCCCCTCGCCGTCGGACAGCAGCGCCAGCACCCGCCAGGCGTCCAGCGAGCAGCCCTCTTCCGCCAGCACGGCCTGCAGCCGGCGGGCGGCGAGCCGCTCGGCCCGCGTGAGCAGCTGCACCAGGTCGTCGGGCCGACGCGGGGGTGGGGTGGGCATCCTGCTCCTTGCCTACGAGGGGTGTCCATCGTAGGAGACGCACTGGAGTTCGTCCGGTCGACCCGGAATCATGACGCCATGTTCCGGCACGACCTCCCCGCGCCCGAGTGGTTCACGGCCGACGACTCCGTGCTCGGCGTGGCCCTGGTCTTCCCGCTCCAGGGGCCGGCCGGGATCTTCGGGCCGGCCTGCGAGCTGTGCGCGCGACTGGCCGCCGAGGAGGTCAACCGGGACGGCGGCGTGCTGGGCAGGGAGCTGCGGCTGGTGCCGGTCGACGGCTCGGGCCCGCCGCACGAGGTCGCCGCCCAGGTCGAGGCACTGGTGGACCTCGGCGTCGTGCAGGGCGTCACGGGCTGGCACATCTCCTCGGTGCGCCAGGCGCTGGCACCGCGTATCGCGCACCGCGTGCCGTACGTGTACACCGCGCTGTACGAGGGCGGCGAGGACACGGCGGGCGTGTTCCTGACCAGCGAGACCCCGCGCGACCAGCTGCGGCCCGCGATGGACCTGCTGGCACACGAGCGCGGGGTGCGGCGGTGGTTCGTGGTGGGCAACGACTACGTGTGGCCGCGGCACACAGCCCGCTCGGCCCGTGTGTACGCCCGCGCGTCCGGCGGCCGGGTCGCCGGCGAGGCGTATCTCCCGCTCGGCACCCACGACTTCGAGCCGGTGCTGCGCCGGATCGAGCGCTCGGACGCGGACGCGGTGCTGATGCTGCTGGTGGGCAGCGACGCGGTGCGCTTCAACCGGGCGTTCGCGGCGTACGGCCTGCACGCGCGCTGTCTGCGGCTGAGCACGCTGATGGACGAGAACATGCTGATGGCGAGCGGCCCGGCGGCCACCGAGGACCTCTACAGCACGGCCGGGTTCTTCGCGTCGCTGGCCAACCGGGACACCCTCGACTTCCACGGGCAGTACGCCGCCCGGTACGGCGTCGAGGCGCCCGCCCTCGGCAGTCTCGGCGAGTCCTGCTACGAGGGGGTGCTGCTGCTGGCCGCGCTGCTGAAGCGGGCCGGGACGCTGGACGTGGCGGCGATCGGCGCGGCGGCGGGCGCGGTGTCGTACGAGGGCCCGCGCGGGCTGCTGCACCTGCGCGACGCCCATGTGCGCCAGCGGATCTACCTGGCGCGGGCCGACGGGCTCGACTTCGACGTGCTCACGGAGCTGACCGCGCGCCCCTAAGGGGACCGTCCGGACCGTCCCCGGTGAGCGCCTTGCTACGGCGGTCGAGGCCCCCTGCACGCACGACACACCCCCGGATCGGCACCCCGCGCCGGCCGACCGGGAGAATTCCCCCCATGACCACCGCGCCTCATCCCCTCGTCACCCGCGCCCGGCGACTGGCGCGCGACCTCCTCGTCCCGCACGCCGAGCGCGTCGACCAGGAGGGTGTGCCCGCGAGCCATGTGGAGGCGGTGAAGCGGTCGGGGCTGCTGGGAGTGGGCGCGCCGCGGGAGTACGGCGGGGCGGACGCGCCCGTGGCGGTGGCGCGGGAGACCGCGGAGATCCTCGCCGGGGCGTGCTGCTCCACATGGTTCGTGCAGACACAGCACCACACGCCGGTGAAGCTGCTCGCCACATACGACTCGCCCGTCCGGGAGAAGCTGCTGCGCCCGCTGGCGACCGGCGAGCTGCTGGCCGGCATCGCGTTCGCGCACGTCCGCGCCTTTCCCCGGGTCCCCGTGCGGGCCGTGCCCGAGCGGGGCGGCTGGCGCTTCGCGGGCACGGTGCCCTGGTACACGGGCTGGGGTCTGAACGACGTGCTGCTGCTGGCGGGGGTGACGGACACGGCCGAGGTGGTGTTCGTCGTCGCCGAGGCCCGGGAGCAGCCGGGGCTGTCCGCGTCGGCGCCGATGCGGCTCGCGGCCCTCACCGCCGCCCGTACGGTCTCCCTGGAGCTGGACGGCCTGTGGGTGCCGGAGGAGTCCGTCGTGCTGCGCGCCTCGCAGGAGGAGTTCGCCCTGGTCGACCTGGCCAGGGCGGCCAACGCCAGTCCGGCCGTGTTCGGGGTGGCGTCCGCGGCGCTGGACCTGGTGGCGCGGGCACCGGAGGGCGAGGAGACGGCGCGGTCGCTGCGGGCCCGGCTCGACGCGGTCCGGCGGGAGGCCTACGCGCTGGCCGACCACCCCGCCCCCCACGAGTGCGTCCCGGATCGTCTGGCGGTGAGGACACAGGCGTACGACGTGCTGCGCGCGGCCACGACCGCGGCGATCGTGGCCGGGGGCGGCCGGTCCATGGACCTGGGCAGCCGGGCGCAGCGGCTGGCGCGCGAGGGGATGTTCCTGCTGGTGCAGGGCCAGACGGCCGAGGCGCGCCGGATCCACCTCGGCTCGCTGGCGTCCGGCTAGCCGAGCCGGGGCGGGGACGGTTCGCCGGCGCGGGAGGGGACCTTGCCGGTCCGGGAGGGCGTCCTGCCGCAGAACTCCGCCTCGATCACGCCGATGTAGAGCGACGGGTCGGGGAGCCAGTCGCCGTTGACGTTGAAGGTCAGCTGGTGCTTCCCGTCCCGGGTGCCGACCATGGCGGTCAGGGAGCCGTTCGTCCGGCCGGTCTTGCCCACCACCCCGACACCGCAGGACAGCGTCGCGAACTCGACCCCGAGCCCGAACCCGAGCCCGTCCCCCGTCGGGACCTCGTCGAGCATCTCCTTCATCTGCTCGGGGGGCAGCAACTCGCCCTTGATCAGCGCTCGTTGGAAGCGGTTGAGGTCGCCGCTGGTGGAGATGACGTCGCCGGCCGCGCCCAGCCAGGTCATGTTCTGTTCGGTGGCGTCGTGGACGGGGGCGTCCGGCGCGTCCTGGTGGAGCCGGGAGTAGCCGACGGGGTGCGGCTTCGGCATGCGGGGTGACGTACCGGGGAACGAGGTCCCGCGCAGCTTCAGCGGCCGGACGATGCGGCGGGTGATCTCCTGCGCGTAGGAGCGGCCCGTCGCCTTCTCGATGACCATCCCGGCGATCACGTAGTTGGTGTTGGAGTACGAGGGTGCCGTGCCCGGCTCGTTCACGGGCGGGTGCTGCAGCGCGATCGCCACGAGGTCCTCGGGCGTGTGCGTGTCGTACCGGTGCTCGGGGAATCCGGGTCCGGCGGCGTTGTGGCGGAACGCGGGGTCGTCGGTGTAGTTGGCGATGCCGCTGGTGTGGTTGAGGAGCCGGCGGAGCGTGATGCGGTCCGCGTCGTAGCCGTTGCCCCGTACCAGGCCGGGCAACCAGCGCTCGACCGTGTCGTCCAGGCTCAGTCTCCGCTCCGCCTCCAGCTGGAGCAGGACGGTGGCGATGAACGTCTTGGTGATGCTGGCGCCGCGGAAGTGGTCACCCGGGGAGCGCTCACGGCCGGTGGCGGTGTCCGCGTGGCCGGCCTCGGCGAACCAAGTCCCCTCACTGTCCCGGACCTCGGCGGCCACTCCGGGCAGGCCGCCTTTCTCGACCAGGTCGCGCAGTGCGGCCCGGGTCGCCTCGTGGCCGGGCCGCGGCGGCGCGGCGTGCGCGGAGGGCGCGACGGCCACCGCCCCGGTCGATAACGCCACCGCCAGTGCGAACGAGACGGTCCGTGCGGCTCGCTGCTTCATAAGGTCTCGTCTCCCGTTCACCAAGGGGCCGGGGTGCCCCTTGGTGCGGATGACGCCGAACTCGGGCCGGGAGGTTGATCGTTGCCCTCGGGCGGCGCTAACTGGCGAAGGGCACGGCTGTGGCGGTCGCAGCGGCGAGCTCCTTGCCGGAGGGGTGCCGCCACAGGCCTTCCGCGGCCAGGCGCGGCAGGACACCCTCGCCGAACCAGTACGCCTCCTCCAGGTGCGGATAGCCGGAGAGGATGAACTCCTCGATGCCGAGGGCGTGGTACTCCCTGATCCGCTCGGCGACCTCGGCGTGGCTGCCGACCAGGGCGGTGCCCGCCCCGCCGCGCACCAGGCCGATGCCGGCCCACAGGTTGGGGTGGATCTCCAGACGGTCGCGCCGGCCGCCGTGCAGCGCGAGCATGCGCTGCTGCCCCTCGGACTCGCTGCGGGCGAGCCCGGCCTGCACCGACGCCACGGTCTCCGGGTCGAAGCCGTCCAGCAGCCGGTCCGCTTCGGCCCAGGCCTGCTCGGCGGTGTCGCGGGTGATCACGTGCAGCCGGATGCCGAAGCGGAGGGTGCGGCCCTGCCCGGCGGCCAGGGACCGGATCCGGGCGATCTTCTCGGCGACCTGGGCGGGCGGTTCGCCCCAGGTGAGGTAGACATCGGCGTGCCGGGCGGCGATCTCCCCGGCGATGGGCGAGGACCCGCCGAAGTACACCTGGGGGACGGGGTCGGGCACGCGGGCGAGCGCCGCGTCCTCCACCCGGAGGTGCTCGCCGTGCAGGTCGACCGACTTGCCCTCCCACAACTCCCTGACGATCTGCAGGAATTCGCCGGTCCGGCGGTACCGGCTGTCCTTGTCGAGGAAGTCGCCGAAGGCGCGCTGCTCCTGGTTCTCGCCGCCGGTGACGACGTTGAGCAGGAGCCGTCCGCCGGTCTGCCGCTGGAAGGTGGCGGCCATCTGCGCGGCGAGGGTGGGCGAGATCAGGCCGGGACGGAAGGCGACGAGGAACTTCAGGCGTTCGGTGTGCTGGCTGACCATCGCGGTGGTGAGCCACGCGTCCTCGCACCAGGCGCCGGTGGGCGTGAGGACGCCCTCGAAGCCCACTTCCTCGGCGGCGCGGGCGATCTGGCTCAGATAGGCGACCGTCGGCGGCCGGTCCCGTCCGGACGCGGTGGCGGGGCTGCCGTGGCCGCCGCCGACGACATGGCGGCTGTCGCCGTTGGTGGGCAGGAACCAGTGGAAGGTGAGGGACACGGGAATCTCCGATCGATGGGAACGTCCGCGGGCGCGGCGGCGGGAGGGTCAGCCCGCCACGGCGAGGAGCGGGGTGCGGCCGAGCGCCGCGGAGAACTGGTCGACCACCTGGGCGAGCGCCTCGGTGGCGGCCGGCGCGACGGTCAGGGAGCCGTCGTCGTGGACGGTGATGTCCTTGTCGAGGGTGAACCAGCCCTGGACGGTGTGGGCCGCGCCCATGGAGGTGAGCACCGGGCGCAGGGCGTAGTCGATGGCCAGGACATGGGCGATGCTGCCACCGGTGGCGAGGGGCAGCACGGCCTTGCCGGTGAGGGCGTACTGCGGGAGCAGGTCCAGCAGGGCCTTGAGGACCCCGGAGTAGGACGCCTTGTAGACGGGCGTGCCGACGACGACGCCGTCGGCACGCGCGAACAGTTCGGTGGCCTCGACGATGGCCGGGTGCCGGAAGTCCGCGCCGAGCAGGGCCTCGGCGGGGATGGTGCGGACGTCGAGCGGGATGACGTCGTGGCCCTGTGCGACCAGCCGCTTGTCCAGGTGGCGCAGCAGGCGGCTGGTGCGGGAGGAGGCGGAGGGGCTGCCGGAGACGGACAGGACGGTGGCCATGGGCTCTCTTTTCCGGGAGAAGGCGCGACTGGGCGCGGACAGAGCCGAATTCGATGGGCGCCTCGCTCAAAGGGCGTGACAGTGCGCCGAATTCAGGCGTGCGGGAAGTGCACCGCGCAGTCCACCGCGCAGGGCGGGGGGAAATTCACCGCGCACCGGATCCCGTGGACGCGCCACGGCTCGACAGGCTGGGGCCGAAGGCGGATACGGCGGTGCGGGGAAGCGGCGAGCCGACGGGCTCAGGCTGCGGCGCGACAGGAAGCGCTGGAGACGCGTGCGAGGTCGACGTGGCGTCGCCGCGTGAGGTCCAGTCGCATGGTCATGCCATGGATCGTGGCAGCGGGACGCGAGGGCCGTCAAGGAAAACGCGGCTCATCTCGCATCCCGGACCACGGATTTCGGAGAACGACTGCCCCTGGCAAACGGCTGCCCTCGGAAAAGGGCTGCCCCCGGGAAACGGCTGCCCCCGGGAAAACGACGGAGCCCCGGAAAGCCCGTGCGCCCGGTTCGGTCAGTCCTCGTCGGACGGAACCACCACGAGGAAGGCGTCCGACTCCAGGTCCATCACGACGGTCGCGGGCTTCCCCTCGGCGCGGAGGCGGGCCGCGCACTCCTCCGCCGGCCACGATCCGCGCGGAGCCCCCGCCGGGAACCGCTCCCACACCTTCGCGCTCATGGCCGCCGTCATGTCCGCCGTCCTCCCCTGTCCCGCGCCGCCTGCCGGGCGGCGTCCGTCGGTCGCTGTCGTACATATCCGGTTGCCCGCGATCCGCCCGGACATGTACCGCGGGACGCCTCGGCCCACCCGTGCCGACCTCTACACATAAAAGGGAAATAAGTGCAGAATGAGGCTTACGCGGCGCTTACCGCATACCGACCAGACGCGGTCGCCCTGCAAGTCGAAGGAGACGAGTCATGGCCAACGTCTCGCCCACCAGAGGTGACATAGCCAGCCATCCTGATGCCTCCGAAATGCGGGCTCGGTACGCCCGCGTGCTCGGTGGTCGCGATGTGGCGCTCGTGGACGGACCGGTGTTCCTGCTCGGTCTGTACTGCGCCGCCTCCCCGTGGATAGTCCACTACACGACCAGCCAGCCGCCGCTCGTGACCCACAACCTGATCATGGGCATCGCGATCGGCCTGCTGGCGCTCGGGTTCACCCGCGCTCCGGAGCGCATGTACGGCCTGAGCTGGGCCATGTGCGCCCTCGGGGTGTGGCTGGTCATCTCGCCGTGGGTCGTCGGCGACAGCCCGGACGCCGGCGTCGTGTGGAACAACATCATCATCGGTGCGCTGGCCGTGATCCTGGGGCTGGTGTGCGCCGGCACGGCGGCGAAGGCCTCCCAGCGGCCGTAGCCCCGCCGGAGAGAGAACCGAAGGCCGGTCCGCGCCCCGGACCGGCCTCTTCATACCCGCGCCCGGCCGCGAGCGGCGGAGAGCCCAGGAGCCGGAGTTCCCTGGAGCCGGAGTGCCCAGGAACCGGAGTACTCCAAGAGCCGGACCGTCCCGGACCGGAGTGTCCCGGCCGGCAGGGGGCACCCGCACTGCAACGGGGTCCTGAGGAGAAGGGGCGGAAATGGAGATCGACGGGATCATCAGTGCCATCGTGATCGGCATCGTCATCGGCGTCCTGGGCCGACTCGTGGTCCCGGGCCGTCAGCGGATCGGCATCCTGTGGACGATCGTCGTCGGCATCATCGCCGCGCTGATCGGCTCCGCGCTCGCCGCCGCGTTCGGCGTGGCCGACACCAAGGGCGTCGACTGGGTCGAGTGGCTCATCCAGATCGGTCTCGCCGCGCTCGGCGTGATCGCACTGGACCGCTCGAAGGCACGCCGCTGACGGCGTACCCGCCCGTACGGCACGACACAACGCGTCCGCGCGGCCGACCAGCCGCGCGGACGCGGCCACCCGACGGCGGACGCGACCACCCGACGACGGCACCCGGTGCCGGCACCCGCCCCCTGAGGCACAGGGCCGAGCGGCCCACCCACGGCGACGCGGTGCGTCACGGCTCGTAGACGTACGGCGTCGTCGAAGTCAGCGGCAGGAAGCCGAGGCGTTCCAGGATGGGTCGGCTCTGGCCGGAGGCGTCGACCTGGAGGTAGCGGTAGCCGCGGGCCGCGGCGGCGCGGGCGCGGTGGGCCACCAGGGCGCGGTAGATGCCGCGGCCGCGCCAGCCCTCGACGGTGCCGCCGCCCCACAGTCCGGCGAACCGCGTGCCGGGCACGAGTTCCATGCGGGCCGCGCTCACCGGCTCGCCCCCGGCCATCGCCACGACGGCGACGACGGTGTCCGGGTCCGCCGCCAGTCGCGCGAGCAGTTGGTGACGCAGCCAGGAACTGTCCGCGCCGAAGGCCTTCTCGTGGACCTCGGCCACGAGGCCGACCCCCGGCGCGTCGGTGACCGGCACGACGCGGACCCCCTGCGGCGGTTCGGCGCCGACGACCGGTCCCGCGGCCTCGCCGATCATCAGCGTCTCCTGCGGCCCGGGCGTGAAACCGGCCGCGCGCAACCGGGCCCCGAGGTCCGCCGGCCGGTCGTGTCCGTACAGTTTCCACTCGAAGTCCAGGCCGAGGCCGGTGTAGTGGCGAATCTGCTCGGCGATCGCCGCCTCCGCTCCGGCCTCGTCGAGGGCGGACCACAGGACGCCGTTCCAGCCCTTCGCGGTGGCGACCTGGCGCACGACGCCGCCGGTGCGCTCGACACGGGCGCCGGGGCCGTCCGGCCGGGCTCCCTCCCTCAGGTCACGGTCGAACAGGGCGAGCAGCGCGGCATGATCCATGTGGTCCATGGGTGCACTCCACCACCGGCCGCCCGGCCCGGCAACGCCATTTCCGGGTACGGTCCCGTTGATCACATCGCCACGGGGAAGGACCGCACCATGGTCGTGAAGGACACGGAACTGCCGCACCTGCGCCGCTGCGTGGAGCTCGCCGCCGAGGCGCTGCGGGCCGGGGACGAGCCGTTCGGATCGGTCCTGGTCGGCGGGGACGGCACGGTCCTCGCCGAGGACCACAACCGGGTGGCCTCCGGCGACCGCACCCGGCACCCCGAGTTCGAACTGGCGCGCTGGTCGGCGGCCCGCCTCTCCCCCGAGGAGCGGGCGGCCGCCACGGTCTACACCTCCGGCGAACACTGCCCGATGTGCGCGGCCGCGCACGCCTGGGTCGGCCTGGGACGCATCGTCTACGCCGCCTCCTCCGAGCAACTCTCGTCCTGGCTCAGCGAGTTGCTGGTCCCCGCGCCACCGGTCCGGACACTCCCCGTCCACGAGGTCGCACCCGGTGTAGTCGTGGACGGGCCCGTACCCGAACTCACCGAGAGTGTCCGGGAGTTGCACGTCCGGTTCCACCGCGGACGCGGCTGACCCCGCCCGAGCCGCCCGGCCCGAGCCCGCTCCCCCGGGCCGCGGGACCGGCCCCGAGATGCAGAGCCACGCGGGCAAACTTACGATCGAATTCAACAAGACCAGGTGTACACCCCGGTCTCCCCGACGGGGGGAGGCACATGTCCTTGCTGCCGGCGCGGCGGCTGATGGCCGCCTATATCGCCCTGGTCACGGCCGTCACGATCGTCTACCTGACCGTGCCGGTGCTGGCTCCCGCGCTGTGGGCCGTCATCGGGCTGGCCGGCGTCACCGCCGTCCTGGCCGGCGTGCGCCTGCACCGGCCCGCCCACCAGTGGCCCTGGTGGTTCCTGGCCGGCGGGCTGCTCACCTTCATCACGGGTGACACCTACTACAACGTGATGGAGGAGTACTTCGACGCCTCCAACCCGTTCCCGTCCCCCGCCGACGCCTGCTACCTCGCCACCTACCCGCTCTTCGCGATCGGCCTGTCCGGACTGGTGCGCCACCGCTGGGCCGACCGCGACCTGCCGAGCCTGCTCGACGCGCTGATCGTCACGGCGGGCCTCGCGCTGCCCGTGTGGGTGTACCTGGTGCAGCCGCTGACGGTGGTGGAGGGGCTGACCTGGGAGCAGCGCGCGATCAGCATCGCCTACCCCCTGGGCGACGTCCTCGTACTGGCCCTGCTGGCCCGGCTGCTGACGCCGAGCCCGGTCACCGGCCACAACCGTGCCGTGGGCCTGCTGGTCGTCGGCACCGTGACGCTGCTCGGCTTCGACATCGCGTACGGGATCCTGCAACTGAACGGCCTGTGGCAGACGGGCACCCTGCTCGACACCGGATGGATCGCCTTCTACACCGCCTGGGGCCTGGCCGCCCTGCACCCCTCGATGGTCGAACTGACCGCCTCCGTGCCGCAGCGCGAGTCCCTGCTGCCGCCGCCGCGCCGGCTGGTCATGCTGGCCGTGGCCACGCTCATCGCGCCGGGGATCCTGCTGTACGAGGGCTTGAGCGAGCAGACACGGGACGCCGCCGTGATCGCGGCCTTCTCCGGGGTGCTCTTCCTGCTGGTGATCCTCCGGCTGGCCGGGATGGTGGTGGCCCATCGGCACGCGGTGACCCGGGAGCTGGCCCTGCGCGGGGCCGCCGCCTCGCTGGTCTCGGCCTTCCGGCAGGAGGAGGTCGACGAGTCCTGCCGTACGGCGGTCGACCGGCTGCTCGGGCCGGACGTGCCGCACCGGACGGTGCTGCTGCCGTCGGAGCGGGTCGCGGACCTCGGCGCGCACGGCACCCGGCTGGTCAGTCCGGCCGCCCTCGACGACAGCGTCGGCGCCGAGCTGGACGCCCTGCCGTCCGTCCTGGTGTGCCCGATGACCCAGCCGGACCGCCCGGCCGGAGCGATCCCGGGCGTCCTGCTGGTCGCCGGCCCGGAGCGACAGCTCACCGAGACCTGGGGCTCCCTGGAGATCCTGGCGTCGCACGCGGGCCTGGCCATGGAGCGGGTCAAGCTGCGCCAGGAAGTGGTCCGGCGGGAGAACGAGGCGTACTTCCGCACCCTCGTCCGCAACGCCTCCGACGTCATCCTGATCCTCGAGGACGACGACACCATCCGGTACGCCAGCCCGTCCGCGCGGTCCGTGTTCGGCACCGACGACCTCGTCGGCGTGTCCCTGCCGGAGCTGGTGGACCCCGGGGACCGGGAGCGAGCCACCCGGGAGCTGACCGCCGTACGGGAGCGGGGGTCGCCGGCGGGGCACGACCACTGGTGGGTGCGGCGCGGCGACGGGCGCGTCGAGGTGGAGGTGCGGTTCAGCGACTTCCGGGACGAGCGGACCGTATCGGGGCTGGTGGTGACGCTGCGGGACGTGACCGAGCAGCGGCGGCTGGAGCAGGAGCTGACCCAGCGGGCCTTCCACGACTCGCTGACCGGTCTGCCCAACCGGACGCTGCTGCTGGAGCGGATCGAACGCGCCCTGCTGCGCGGTCGCCGCGAGTCCTCCCTGACCTGTCTGCTCTTCATCGACCTCGACGACTTCAAGCTGGTCAACGACACGATGGGGCACCGGGCGGGCGACCATCTGCTGATCGCCGTCGGCAACCGGCTGTCGCGGACCCTGCGGCGCACCGACACGGCGGCCCGGCTCGGCGGTGACGAGTTCGCGGTGCTGATGGAGGACGCCAAGCAGCCCCTCGACGCCGAGCTGCTGGCGGCCCAGGTGATCCAGACGCTGGGTCGGCCGTTCGACCTGGACGACGAGTCGGTGACGGTGTCCGCCAGCGTGGGCGTGGCCACCGCGCGCGACAGCACGGACGCGGAGGAGCTGCTGGGCCACGCCGACCTCGCGCTCTACGCGGCGAAGGCGGCGGGCAAGCGGCAGTGGCGCCGTTTCCGGCCGCTGCTGCGCAGCCGCATGGTCGAGCGGCACGATCTGCAGTCGCAGCTGGCCCAGGCGGTCGCCGACAAGGCGTTCGCGCTGCGTTACCAGCCCGTCGTGGACATCGCGGCGGGGGAGGTCGTGGGGTTCGAGGCACTGGTCCGCTGGCCGGCCGAGGAGCGGCCGCCCGTCACGCCGGACCAGTTCATCGGCCTGGCCGAGGAGACCGGGCACATCGGCCCGCTGGGGTCGTGGGTGCTCGAGAACGCGGTCAGCGACATCGCGGGCCTGCAACGGCTGCCGGGGCCTTCCCGTGCCCCGTACGTGAGTGTGAACGTCTCCGCCCGCCAGTTCCGCGACGCCGGCTTCGTCGAGCAGGTCGGCCAGGCGCTCAGCACGCCGGGGCTGGAGCCCGGGTCGCTGCAGCTGGAGCTGACGGAGACGGTGCTGCTGCACCGCGACGACCGGCTCCAGACGGTGCTGCACACGCTCAAGGAACTCGGGGTGCACATCGCGGTCGACGACTTCGGCACCGGCTTCTCCTCGCTGCGCTATCTGCGGGACTTCCCCATCGACGTGCTGAAGATCGACAAGTCGTTCATCGACGACATCGCGCGCGACGCCCAGCAGGTCGCCCTGGTCGAGGGCATCGTGCGCATCGCCGACACCCTGGGCCTGCAGGTCATCGCGGAGGGCATCGAGGACGCGGCCCAGCGGGATCTGCTGGCGAGCATGGGGTGCCGGTTCGGGCAGGGGTTCCTGTTCGCCCGGCCCCTGACCGTCGAGCAGAGCGCCCACGTGCTGCGGGAGCCGAGCACCCGCCCCTTCGCGCCGCCCCGGACGCCTCGCCCGCGGGTGGACGCCGCCCGGGGACGCCGGGAGGCGCGCTGGGCGGACCTGGAGCACCTGCGGCGCACCAGTCCCATGAGCGACGCGGTCCTCGACGAGGTGCGCGGCCGGCACATCCGCAGCGGCGACCACTGGCTGATCGACTTCGCGTCGTGCAACTACCTCGGACTCGACTGGGACCCGGAGGTCATGGACGCGGTCGATCCCGCGGTGCGCGAGTGGGGCACGCACCCCAGCTGGTCGCGCCTGCTGGGCAGTCCGCGGCTGTACCCGGACATCGAGGAGCGGCTCGCCGCGCTGCTGGGCGCGCCGGACACGCTGCTGCTGCCCACGCTGACGCTGGTGCACGCCTCGGTGATCCCGGCGCTCGCGGAGGACGGTCACGTGTTCGTCGAGGCGACCGCCCACCGGACCGTCTACGACGGCTGTGTGGTGGCCCGTGGGCGGGGTGCCACCCTGCACCGCTTCCACGGCGAGCGGCTCGACGAGCTGCGCGCCCTGCTGTCCGGGGTGCCGCCGGGCACGCCCCGGCTGGTGTGTCTGGACGGCGTCAACAGCATGAGCGGCAACATCCCCGACCTGCCCGCGCTGGCGGCGGTGTGCCGCGCCGAGGGCGCGACGCTGTACGTCGACGACGCACACGGCTTCGGCGTGATCGGGGAACGCGGGCCGCGCGAGCCGTGCCCGTACGGCATGCGCGGCAACTGCGTGGTGCGGCACACCGGGGAGTCGTACGACGGGATCGTGCTGGTCGGCGGTTTCTCCAAGGCGTACTCGTCGCTGCTGGCGTTCCTGGCGCTGCCGTCGGAGCTGAAGAACCGGCTGAAGACCGCGGCGGCTCCCTATCTGTACTCGGGGCCGTCCCCGACGGCGTCCCTGGCCACCGCGCTGGCCGGGCTGGACGTCAACGAACGCCGGGGCGACGCGATCCGGGCCGACCTGTACCGCAAGACGGTGCGGGTGCTCGACCACCTGGACGACCTGGGGGTGAGCACCCTCAACACGGACCGGCTGCCCATCGTCGAGGTGCCGCTGGCGAACCCCGCGGACCTGGACGCGGTCGCCGCGTTCCTGTGGGAGGAGGGCATCTACGTGACGCTGGCCGCCTACCCCCTCGTCCCCCGCGACCGGGTGGGCTTCCGCATCCAGCTCACCGCCCTCAACTCGGACGACGACATCGACCGCCTGAACGGCACCCTGACCCGGCTGTCCGAACGATTCCCGCTGCGGCTGAAGGGCTAGACGGCCATGACGACGCACAACGACGACGTGGACTGGGACCGCTGGCCGGTCGCCGACTACCTCGCGGAGAACTACCGCGAGGTGCATCCCTCGGACGCGGCGGTCATCGCGCACCACTCCGCCTACTACCGGCGCCTGCCGCCCGGGAGCGTCGCCCGCTCGGTGGAGTTCGGCGCGGGCCCCAACCTCTACCCGCTCATCCTCGCGTCCGCCGTGAGCCGGAGGATCGACGCCGTGGAGGCGGGGTCGAGCAACGTCGCCTACCTCCAGGAGCAGATCTGCCACCGGCCCGACGCGAGCTGGCTGCCCTTCCACGCGCTGTGCCGGCGGCTCAACCCGGCCGTGCCGGCGACCCTGGCCGGGGCGCTGGCCCCGGTGAACGTCGTCCACGCCGATGTGCGAACCCTGCGGCCGGGCACGTACGGACTCGCCTCCATGCACTTCGTCGCCGAGGGCGCCACGGAGGACTTCGCCGAGTTCGCCGACTTCTGCCGCACCTTCGTCCGCGTGGTCGCGCCGGGCGGCCACCTGGTCGCCGCGTTCATGGAGAACATGCCGACCTACCGCATCGGCCCCGCCTCCCGCTGGCCGGGCTGCCCGGTGAGCCCGACGACGGTCACCGAGGTCTTCACCCCGCTGACCCGCGACCTGGACGTCACCCACATCGACACCGACCCGACCCTGCCGGACTACGGCGACTCGGGGATGGTGCTGCTCACAGGGGTGGCGGAGGCGGTCTGAGACACCGGCCGCGGCTCCCGGGAGAGCCCCGGGAGCGGCCGGCCCCCGTGCCGGATGGCTGTCTCAGCCGTCCGCTCCCGGGCGGAACCGTCGGCGCAGGACCACTCCCCCGGCCACGAGGGCCGCGCTCACCGCGACGGCCGGGAGGGTGTGGTCGGTGCCCGTGCGGGCGAGGGCGCCCCGGGTCTGCTGCGGGGTGTGCGGGGCCGGTTCCGGGGCCGGGGCCGGGTGCGCGCGCGGTGGGGTGGAGGGCTTCGGGGCCGGCTCCGGTGGGTGGTGGGGGCGGACCGGGCGTTCGCCGGGTGTGTTCGAGGACTCGTTGCCGGTCGAGGCGTTGCCGATGCCGACCACGTTCACCGAGTTGCCGGTGACGTTGACCGGCAGGTCGACCGGCAGCTGGATCCCGTTGCCGGAGACCACGCCCGGGGAATCCTTTCCGCTGCCCTGGGCGACCGCGCCGCCGGGCTTGCCGGGCCGGTCGCCGGGGCGATGCGCGGGCCTGCTCTTGTTCGCGCAGCTGTTGCCCGCGGCGGGGTTCAGGAGCCCCACCACGTTCACCGTGTTCCCGCACACGTTCACCGGGACGTGCACCGGCAGCTGGATGGTGTTGCCGGAGACCACCCCGGGCGAACCGGCCGCCGAGCCGTCCGCCCCGGAACCGGCGTGGGCGGGGACGGTCAGGGCCATCGCGCCCGAGGCGGCGGCGACGGCGATCACACCGTTTCGGGTAACCCGTCTCATAGGTTCCCTGCCTTCCAGACATCGTCGCGGGCACTCACCCGCATGAGACAAAACGCGACGCCCCCGATCCGAGTTATGGCTTATCGGCCTTTCACTCCATCGAGCGGCCCGGTTGTCGAACTAGCGGTAAAACCCTTCGTATGCGGGGTGCGGCGGCGCAGGATAAGGCACTTCGCCCGGCCCCGCCCGTGCGGAGGCGCGGCCCCGGGGGCCCGCTTATCGTGGGCGAGGGCGCCGTGGGGCGCCCTGGGAGGCATCGATGCTGGCCAAGCTGTCCACGCACCCCTCGCTCCGGCGCTGCGCGGTCACCGGCACGGCCGGGCTCGCCCTGCTGGGTACGGGGCTGCCGGCCGCCGACGACCCCCCGCCCGGCCTGGCGCGCTTCTACGAACAGAAGGTCCGCTGGTCGGCCTGCGCGGGCGCGGAGATACCGAAGGACCTGCAGTGCGGCAAGGTCACCGTGCCGCTCGACTACTCCCGGCCGGAGCAGGGCACCCTCGATCTCGCCGTGGCCCGCTACCGGGCGACGGGCAAGTCCCGGGGCTCGGTGCTGCTGAACTTCGGCGGCCCGGGCGGTCAGGGCGTGGCCCAACTCGCCGTGGGCGGCAAGGACTTCATGGGCCTGACGGACGGGTACGACGTCGTCGCCTTCGACCCCCGCGGCGTCGGCCGCTCCTCACCGGTCAGCTGCGGCAACGCCTCGGGCGAGGCCCTGGACGCCACCGACGGCAACGCCGACGTGACCGACCCGCAGGCCGTGCTCGGCAAGCTGCGCGACGCGGCGGCCGAGTGCGCCGAGCACTCGGGCCCCGTCCTGCCCCACATCGGCACCGTGAACGCCGCCCGCGACCTGGACGTCATGCGTGACGCGCTCGGCGACGACAAGCTCAACTACCTGGGCTTCTCGTACGGCAGCCGGCTCGGCGCGGTGTACGCGGCCCAGTTCCCCGACAGGGTCGGCAGGATGGTGCTGGACGGCGTCGACACGCTGACCGAGCCGCTGGCCGAGCAGGGTGTGGTGAGCGCGCAGGGGCAGCAGACCGCGCTGGAGAACTTCCTCACCTGGTGCACGGAGGACATCGCCTGCCCGTTCGGCCGGAACGCCCGCGAGGCGAGAGAACACGTCGTACAGGTGGTCGAGTCGCTCGACGAGGAGCCGGTGCCGACGGACTTCGGCGAGGAGTTCTCCGGGCAGGACTTCGCGGGCGCGCTGGCCCAGGGGCTGTACAGCCGGGAGCTGTGGCCCTCGCTGCAGCGGGCCATCGCGCGGCTGATCGAGGACGGGGACACCCGCGGCCTGGAGGCCTTCCTGTCCGGCGGGTTCCTCCTCCCGCCGCTGCGGGCCCCGCACGCCGGTCTCACCGACCCGGAGGACGTGCCCCTGGACAACCTGCCGGCGGCCCTGATGGCGGTCAACTGCGCGGACGATCCCGACCGCCCCGCCGCCGCGCAGGTCGGCCGGGAGCTCGGCCGGCTGCGCGCCCGCTACGAGCGCGCGTCACCGGTCTTCGGCCGGTACCGGCTCACCCAGGTGCTGATGTGCTACGGCCGCCCCAAGGGCACCGACTTCATCCGCGACGAGGTCAAGGACGTCGACACGCCGAGGATGCTGCTCGTCGGCACCCGGGGCGACCCCGCCACGCCGTACCGGTGGACGATGGAGACGGCCGAGCGGCTCGGGTCGTCGGCCGTGGTGCTCGACAACCGGGGCGAGGGCCACACCGGCTACGGCTCCTCCCCGTGCGTGCACCGCAAGGTCGACGCCTTCCTGCTGTACGGCACGCTCCCGCCGGACGGCAGCTCCTGCGGCTCGGACCACGACACGGAGTGAGCCGGCCCCGACCTCAGCCGAACGGGACGTACGTCCGTGACGGCGCGCCCGTCCTCACGCACCCAGCCGCCGCCGAACGCTCTCGGCGACCTGCCCGGCGTCCGCGACGGAGACGGCGAGGCGGGTGAACGGCACCGGCCGCCGCAGCTCCAGGACCACGACGGGGACCCCCGCCCGGACGGCGACGAAATCCCGGCCCAGGGCGTGGAGCCGCTCCCCGACACACCACCGGCCGGGGCGGCAGCGGCCGCCGAGCTGCGTGCCGCGCAGAGCCCGCCACCATTCCGGCTCGACCCGCACGTCCCGCACGTCCGCGGAGCGCACCCGCACCTCGCGGCGCCGGGCCGGCAGCGCTTCCCGCGGCGCGAGCCGGACCACGACCTCGTCGCCGTCCACCACCAGGCGTGCCATCGGCAGCCACCTCCTCCCCCAGCCTGCACCCGCGAAGGCCCCCGCGAGCACCCGAGCCGTCCGGCCGATTGCCCCAAATGCCCTAAAGGTGAATCCGCTCTATCGTGCTGTCATGGAGCACGTTCTGAGTCCCGCGATCCTTGCCGAACTGCGGCGCCCGCGCCCCTACCCCGCGGTCTCCGTGCTGACGCCGACGCACCGGCGCGAACCCGACAACGCCCAGGACCAGGTCCGGCTGCGCAATGTGGTGGCCGAGGCCAAGCGGCAACTGGAGGCGGATCCGGCGGTCAGCCGCGAGCGACGCGCCGAGGTCTGCCGGCACCTCGACCGCGCCCTGTCCGAGATCGATCTGACGCACGCCGAGGACGGTCTGGTGATCTTCGCCGCTCCGGGCGAGCACCAGGTGTGGTCACTGGCCCGGCCCGTGCCCGAACGCGTGGTGCTCTCGGACACCTTCCTCACCCGCAACCTCGTCTCCGCGCAGACGGCCGAGCGGCCGTTCTGGGCGCTGTCGCTCGCCGCCGACCGCGTCACGCTCTGGAACGGCGGTGTCGACCGCGTCACCGAGGCCCGCGTCGGCGGCTTCCCGCTGACCCGGCGCGTGGAGAACTTCGACCCGGAGCGGCAGCAGCGCGTCGGCGACCTGCCGAGCGCCTTCCGCGAGGAACGCACCCGCCAGTTCCTGCGCGAGACCGACACCGCGGTGGGCGCCGTCCTGCGCGACCACCCGCGGCGGCTGTACGTCACCGGCGAGCCGGCCGCCCTCTCCCTGCTGGACGAGGTCGGCAGCGCCGCCAAGGGTGCGGTGCACGTCCCGCACGGCGGGCTCGCGCACGGGACCCCCGAGGCGGTGTGGCAGGCCCTGCGTCCGGTGCTCGAGGAGGAGGCCCGCGGCAGCGCGGACGCCGTGGCCCGGGCCCTCGAAACGGCCCGGGGGCGACGGGCGTTCGCCGCCGGTGTCGACGAGCTGTGGCAGAGCGCCCGGGACGGCCGCGTCCGGCTGCTGGCCGTCGAGGAGAACTACCGCGTGACGGTCCAGGACGCCGGGGACCACCTGGTCCTCGCCGCGGACGGCGACCTCGACTCCCGCGAGGACATCGTGGACGAGATCGTCGAGCAGTGCCTGGAGACGGGAGCCGACGTCCGTTTCGTACCGGACGGCACCCTCGGGGAGGCGGAGGGCATCGCCGGAGTGCTGAGGTACTGACCCGGGCATCGAACACAGGGCCGTCGAACATGCGCGGGAACCTACTCCCGGCGTCCCGACGGAGCGTCAAATACCCTGTGTAATCTACGACTTGGGCCTCCGGGGAGCGCGCCCAGCGCCTACCTCGGAGTAACTCCGTGAGACTGTGGCATATGCCAGAAGCACCACCGTATCGTGTGGTGCCAAATCCCTTACAGGGCGTCGCGGGCTGTGCGACAGTCGTAACGGTCCCTCCGTCCGCCCTGGCCGTACCGTCCCCGCATCGGAGTGCGTCATGCCGTCCCACCTCTCCGCGGACCGCCCAGCCGCCCAGCCGCCCGGACGCGGCTCGGTCGACGCCCTCATATCGCAGACGCGGCGGCTCAAGGGCGACGTGGACGCCGTGCGCCGGGGCGCCGAGGAGGAGGAAGCGGACCACCCGCGGGGACGCTGGCAGCGCGCCCTGTACGACCTCGCCCTGCACCAGCTCAACGACCTCGACCAGCACCTGGCCCAGCTGCGGGACGGCCCGCCGCCCACGACGCGGACGCCGGAGCCGGCCACACCCCCGCCGGGCTCACTGCTCAGCCGGGTCGGCAGCGCCGAGTGGAACCTGCTGACGGACGAGGTCAGTTGGTCCGGGGAGCTCTACCAGATCCTCGGCCGCGACCCCGCCGCTCCCCCGCTCACCCTCGACGAGCTGCCGTCACTGGTACTCGACGAGGACCGGCCGAAGCTGACGGCGATGGTGACGAACTGCCTCGTCGACGCCCGGCCCATCGACGGCGAGTTCCGCATCGCACACCGGGACGGCGCCGTCCGGACCGTGCACATGATGGGCGAACCGGTGCTCGACACTGACGGCAGCACCGCCTCGATGTGGGCCGTGCTGCGGGACGTCAGCGAACTGCGCCGCAGCCAGCGGGTGGTGAGCGAGACCCGTGACTCGCTCCACCACCAGCGGGAGGCCGCGCGGACCGAGCACCGGCTCGCGGTAGAGCTGCAGGAAGCCGTGCTGCCGCCATGGCGCGGCTCCCTGCGGCTCCCGCACCGGGGCCCGCGGACCCTGGACCTCGCGGCCCGGTGCCTCCAGGCGTCCACGACCACCCTGATCGGCGGCGACTGGTACGACGCGCTCGAACTGACCGACGGCGAGACGCTCCTCAGCGTCGGCGACCTCACCGGGCAGGGGGTCGGTGTCACCTCCAACATGACCATGCTGCTCGGCGCCGTACGCGGCATGGCGATGGCCGGCGCGCAGCCCGGACAGTTGATGGCCTGGCTGAACCAGTTACTCGACGCCACCGTGCAACCCGCCCTCGGCAGCGCCGTCTGCTGCCGCTACCGGCCCGACAGCCGCACCCTGGTGTGGGCGCAGGCCGGACACCCCGCCCCGCTGCTGTTCCGCGACGGGACGGGACGCGCGCTGGACGCCCCGGACGGCGTCCTGCTGGGCGCCACCTCGGGGCCGGTCTACGGGCAGGCCGAGGAAACCCTCCGCGTGGGCGACCTGCTGCTCCTGCACACCGACGGGCTGGTGCCCGGGCACACCGGAACGGCGGCCGCGAACCTCCTCCTCGACCTGGCCCCGCGCCTCGCCGGGAACCGCACCGCGGAGGACTGCGTGCAGACGGTCGTCGAGGAGTTCGGCGCGAGCGAGCGCGAGGACAACGCCTGTCTGCTCGCCGTCAAGGTCACGTCATAGGAACATCAGGCCCGTGCGCTGGTGCCGCCCCTGCCCTTCGCCTTCGGCAGAGCGAGCTTGATCTCCTCCCGCAGCTCCTGGATCCTCGGGTATCCGGCGTACTCGGCGGTGAGCCGGTACATCTGGCGCAGCCGGTCCCAGGTGCGGTGGGAGGAGTTGGAACCCATCGACACCAGGGCCAGTCGCGCGTAGCGGTCCGCCTGTTCGGGGTCGTCCGCGATGAAGCAGGCCGAGGCCATCGACAGGTAGTCGAAGATCTTCGACCGCTGCCGGCCGTCGACCCGCAGGGCGAGCGCCTTCTCCGCGTAGTGCTGGGCATGCGCGGCCGCGCCCGGCTCGAACTCGGCGAGCGTGCGGTAGGCCAGGGCCTGCATGCCGTAGAGGTCCTCCTCCTTGAAGGTCTGCATCCAGTCCGGCGGGGGGACGTCGGCCTTGTCGGAGACGAAGAGGTCCTCCGCCTGCCCGAGCGTGCGGCGCATGGCCTGGCCCTTGCCCATGGAGGCCTGTGCCCAGGCCTCGATGGTGTAGAGCATCGCCCGGGTGCGGGGCAGCACCTCGTCGCCCGAGCCGGACGTGGCGAGCTTCATCAGGTCCAGGGCGTCGTCCGGCCGGCCCAGGTGCACCATCTGGCGGGCCGCGCGGGAGAGCGCCTCGCCCGCGCGGGGCCGGTCCCCGCCCTCTCTGGCCGCGTGCGCGGCGATGACGAAGTACTTCTGGGCCGTGGGCTCCAGGCCGACGTCGTGCGACATCCAGCCCGCGAGGACGGCCAGGTTGGCGGCGACGCCCCACAGGCGCCGCTGGAGGTGGGGTGGGTGACGGTAGGCGAGCATGCCGCCCACCTCGTTGAGCTGGCCCACCACGGCCTTGCGCTGGAGCCCGCCGCCGCGGGCCGCGTCCCAGGCGCGGAACACCTCGACCGAGCGCTCCAGTTCCTCGATCTCCTGCGACCCGATGGGGGCGGCCTCGTAACGGTCGAACCCAGCGGGGTCGGCGTGCAGGGGATGGTCGAGGTCGGGGGCGTCGGCCGTCAGGGCAGGGTCGGTGTGCAGCCAGTCGTACATGGCGCTGCTGAGTGCGGATCCCGCGGCGAGCGCGGCGCCCGCGCCCACCAAGCCGCGTCGGTTGAGCATGAGGTCCATTCCCGTGAATTCGGTGAGGACCGCAGCCGTCCGCTCGGGCGCCCACGGCACACCGTCGGGAGCCTCCGGGCTCCCGCCGCCCTGCCGTTTCCCCGCACGCCCGTGCCGGACCAGACCGAGGTCCTCGATGGTCACGACACGGCCGAGACGCTCGGTGAACAGAGCCGCCAGCACCCGCGGCACCGGATCGCGCGGGATCTCTCCCATGTCGATCCACCGCCGCACCCGGGAGGTGTCGGTCGACAGCTGGGGATGGCCCATGGCCGCCGCCTGCCGGTTGACCAGCCTCGCGAGTTCGCCCTTGGACCAGCCGGCCAGGCCGAACAGGTCCGCGAGCCGGGTGTTGGGTTGTCCGCTCACGTCAAGCCCCCAGGTTCTCGGCTGAGTTGACAGTAGCCCGGGGAGACTTGCCGGGCGACTATTCGCCAGGGTTCGCCAGGGTGCGCCAGATGGTGTGCCACCGGCCATCCGGTGTCAGGTAGGAACGCGCCACCCCGACCCGGTCGCCGCAGGGACATTCCCCAGGGTGATCCCGGGAGTCCGGGCCGGGTGGTGCGCTGTCGTCGCAGGCACACGAAGGGATCTGTCTCGCCCATGTACGCAGCATCGTCCTCCGTGTCCGCACCGCCCCGGCCGCTCCACCCGCGTCCCACGGACAGCGGCCCCTACCTCGCCCCCGCGCGGCCGGCGGCCCCCGTGCTCGGAGCGGGCAGGGCCCGGCGCGGCGCGGTGCTCGGCACGCAACCGCTCAGCGGGAGACTCGACTTGTCCGGCCCCCAGGGCGCGCAGCTGCGCACGGCCATCGCGTCGGTGCACCGCATCTGCCCGGAGTTCTCCCCGGTGCAGGTCCTGCGCCGCAGCGGCCGGTCCGTGCTGCTGGTCGGTACGACCGGTCGCAGCTCGGCCGTCGCCAAGTGTTTACTGGACCACTCCCCCGCCTGGTCCGAGCGGATCCGCCACGAGATAGCGGCGTACCGCTCGTTCGTCCGGCACCGCCCTCCCGTGCGCGTGCCGCGACTGATCGCGGCGGACCCGGACAACTGCACCCTGGTGATCGAGCGGATGCCCGGGCGGGTGGCGGCCCTCCAGCGGCACCCGGCCGAGGCACCGCCCCGGGCGGACATCAGGGCGGCGCTCGGCGCGATCTGCCGGCTGAACGCCTGGCGGCCCCCGGCGGGCACGTTCGACGCCCCGCTGGACTACGCGGCCCGGATCTCGCGCTACCACGAGCTGGGACTGCTCACCGACCGGGACCTGGGCGACCTGCAGAAGCTGCTGCACGGCATCGCGCAGGCGGCCGGGCGGCAGGGCATGGGCCAGTTCTGCCACGGCGACGCCCTGCTGTCGAACATCCTCCTGTCACCGGCCGGTCCAGTGCTGGTGGACTGGGAGCACGCGGGCTGGTACCTGCCGGGTTACGACCTGGCGACGCTGTGGTCGGTGCTCGGGGACGCACCGGTGGCTCGTCGCCAGATCAGCCAGATCGCGCAGTCGGCGGGCACGGCGTCCAGGGATGCCTTCCTGGTGAACCTGATGCTGGTGCTGACGCGTGAGATCCGGACGTACGAGACGGCCGTGCAGCGTTCGATGCACGACGCGACCCCGGCGGCACCGGGCACGGCCCACCCTGGTGCTGCGCCGTCCGGCGAGGAGCAGCGGCTGCTGCTGCGGCGGCTGCACGACGACTGCCAGATGGCCCGGCGGGCCGTGCGCGCGGCGGTCGGCACTCGCTGACGGGGACGAAGAGGCCGCTGTACGCCTGGTCAGGCGCACAGCGGCCCTTTCGTGTGTGCGGGCTGCCGCCGAGGGTTCAGCCCTGCTGGAAGAGCTCCGCGGGCAGTGGCTTGAGGAGGGCGTACAGGTCGTCCGTGATGGGGCGGTCCCAGGCTGCGATGGTCACCAGGACGTTGTCGCTGCGGTCGAACTGGACGCAGGAGATACGGCCCTCGGAGAGCTTGACGCGCCGCACGATCAGGAGGTTGTCACCCTGCATCACCGGGACGTCCTCGGTGCCGACGACGGTGACCTCCTCGTCGTTCTCCAGCGCCAGCAGCAGCTGGGCCACCTCGAAGGGGACCTCGCCCTCGGGGACCTCGCGGGCCGGGGAGCCCTCCGGCAGATTGCCGATGATCATCGCGGGGCCGCGGCCGCCGAACAGGTCGTAGCGCAGGAAGACGCCCTGGCAGGTGCCGTCGGGCGCGGGCAGCAGGCCCGCACCGAGGTTGCCGGGCCAGTCGCCCGGATCCATGGCCAGTACGTCGAAGTCGGGCCCGGCGGGAGTGGCGCTGCGGCGGCGGAGGAACGACATGCCGCCATGGTACGTGCCCGGGCCTGCGAAGTGCGGGGCGGGCGGCGTACCGGTCGGGCCGGATCGCCGCCCGCGCCGTCGGCGGGGGCGGGCCGCTACGGCCGTACCGGCCGGACTAGGCCGTCGCCTTGTGGCGCTGATGGTGGCGGGCCACCCGGGCGCGGTTGCCGCAGGACGGCTTGCACCACTCCTGGCGCGCGTGCTCCTTGAGGAAGTACCGCACGCAGCGCGGTGCGTGGCAGGCCCGCAGCCGTTCGCGTTCCGGGCTCGCGAGGAACGCGATCACGGCGTGCGCGAGGGACGCCGTCAGTTCGTCGTCGGCCCGGACGGGCTGCCGGTGCACGACGGGGGCGGCCTCGTCGGGCCAGTCCAGGACGGGCACGGTGGGGGTACGGGCGGCCGCCTCGTTCAGCAGGCGCACGGCCTCCGGCACGGGCAGCAGGCGGGCCGCGTCGGCGGGGCTCGGTTCGCCGGGGCGCACGGCACGGGCGAAGAGCGCGCGGACGGCGGCGCGCAGTTCGCGGACGGCGGCGAGCTGCGCGGCGCCGGCGGTGAAACGGCCGGTGTCCGGCAGGACCTCGGGGTGGGCCCGGACCCAGGCGGTCAGGTCGGCCGGGCCGGTCAGGTCGTCGGTGACGCCACCGCTCCCGTCGTGCCGGATGGTGAGGGCCAGGTCCAGGGCGAGCCGGGCGTCGCTGCTGATCGGTTCCCGCATGTGGCTAATGATAGGCCCGCCCGTATACATTACCGCGAGGTCAGTCCTCCGGCGGCGCGGGCGGGACCACGGCCACGGGGCAGGCGGAGTGCAGCAGGACGGCGTGGGTGACCGAGCCCATCATGCGGGCGGGTGCCAGCAGGTGCCGCCGGTGGCGGCCCACGACGACGAGGTCGGCGTCCCGGGAGGCCGCCACGAGGTGTCCGGCCGCGTCGCCCGGGGCCGGGACCGTCTCGGCCGGGACGTCGGGGTGCCGTTCGCGGTGCGGGGTGAGGAAGCCCTCGGCGAGGACCCGGGCCTCGTCCTCGATCACGTCCTGGTCGACGATCGGCGGCGGCAGTTCCCCGGGCAGCATCCAGGGCTGCGCGGGCCAGGGGTAGGCGGCGACCGCCTGGAGCCGGGCGCCGCGCCGGGCGGCCTCGGCGAAGGCGAACTCGAGGGTGGCCTCGTCGGGCCCGTCCACCTTCAGGCCGACGACCACCCGCGGGCCGGAAGCGGCCGGCGCCTGGCCGTCGACCTCGCGGCCGGGCCGGGGCACCACGACGACGGGGCACTCGGCGTCACGGGCGGCGGTCATGCTGTTCGAGCCGAGCAGCAGGCCGGCGAAGCCGCCGCGGCCCCGGGAGCCGAGGACCAGCAGCTGGGCGGTGGCGCCCAGTTCGGGCAGCAGCGCGGAGGTCGCGCCCTCCAGGCCGAGGTACTCGGTGGCCGGCAGGTCGGCGCGGCCTTCCAGGTGGGCCCGGACCCGGTCGAGGACGGGGTCGTCCTGCGGGTCCGCCGGCCCGGCGGCGAGGAACTCGGGCTGGGCCCAGTGGGCGTACTGGCGGACGTGCGCCACGCGCAGCGGCGCCGAGCGCCGGCGGGCGGCGTCGACGGCCCACTCCAGGGCGCGCAGGCTGTCGTCCGAACCGTCGACGGCCACGACGACCGGCAGAGTGCTCATGGGTCCTCACCTCCGGGACACGACCGTTGTCTCCCGGGACCAGCCTGGCTCAGCTGCCGGTCCCGGGGCGGTGCCTCGGTACGCGTGTCCGCAAACGCGGGCGGAACACCCCCGGATCGGCCGTCGGATCACGGCCGCCCGGGATGGTTCACCCGCCGTGTCGGGCTCAGACCGGCCGACTCGGCTGCGTCGGACGTGTCACGTGGGGTCGGCCCACACGGCCGTCGGAGGTCTCAGGTGAGATCGAACTCCCCTTCCCGCGCTCCCGAGACGAACGCGCCCCACTCGGCGGGCGTGAAGATCAGGGAAGGGCTTTCGGGGCGGCCACTGTTCCGCATGGCGATGAAGCCCTCCACGAAGGCGATCTGCACATCCCCCAGGCCGCGGCTGCTGGACTGCCACTGTGCCTTGCTGAGGTCCAGGTCCGGCTTGTCCCAGCCCGTGAGCGGTCGCTGCTGGGTGGTGGTCTCGGCCACGTCCGTGCTCCTCCCGATTGCGTCGTCCGCGGCCAGCCTAGCGATCGCGTCCCATGGCCAACAGGGCACGTGAGGGGGACCTTTCAGGAGTCCGGGGGCCGGTCTCCCACGAGCCACATGGAGAAGAACTGCGATCCTCCGCCATAGGCGTGCCCGAGGACCCTGCGGGCGCCCTCCACCTGGTGTTCTCCGGCCTGCCCGCGCACCTGGAGCGCCGCCTCGGCGAAGCGGATCATGCCGGAGGCGCCGATGGGGTTGGTGGACAGCACGCCGCCCGACATGTTGACGGGCAGGTCCCCGTCCAGTTCGGTGACACCCGCCTCGGTGAGTTTCCAGCCCTCGCCCTCGTCGGCGAAGCCGAGGTTCTCCAGCCACATGGGTTCGTACCAGGAGAACGGCACGTAGATCTCGGCGCCGTCGATCTCCCGGCGGGGGTCGGTGATCCCCGCCTGCCGGTAGACGTCGGCGGCGCAGTCCCGCCCGGCCCGCGGGGAGACGAAGTCCTTGCCGGCGAAGAGGGTGGGTTCGCTGCGCATGGCGCCGCCGAGCATCCAGGCGGGCGGTCGCGGGGCCCGGGCGGCTCCGGTCCGGTCGGTGAGGATCATGGCGCAGGCGCCGTCGGAGGACGGGCAGGTCTCCGAGTAGCGGACCGGGTCCCACAGCATCGGCGAGGCCATCACCTTCTCCAGGGTGATGTCGTGTTCGTGCAGGTGGGCGTAGGGGTTCTTCAGGGCGTTGCGGCGGTCCTTGTAGGCGACGAGGGCGCCGATCGTCTCGGGGGCGCCGCTGCGCCGCATGTAGGCGCGGATGTGCGGGGCGAAGAACCCGCCGGCCCCGGCGAGCAGGGGCTGCTGGAAGGGGATGGGCAGGGACAGGCCCCACATGGCGTTCGACTCGGACTGCTTTTCGAAGGCGAGGGTGAGGACGGTGCCGTGGACGCGGGCGGCGACGAGGTTCGCGGCGACGAGCGCGGTGGAGCCGCCGACGGAGCCCGCGGTGTGCACGCGGAGCATGGGTTTGCCGACGGCGCCGAGGGCGTCGGCCAGGTAGAGCTCCGGCATCATGACGCCCTCGAAGAAGTCGGGCGCCTTGCCGATGACGACGGCGTCGACGTCGGCCCAGGACAATCCGGCGTCGTCCAGCGCCCGGCGGGCCGCTTCCCGGACCAGTCCCGCGATCGAGACGTCCCGGCGGGCCGCGACGTGCTTGGTCTGGCCGATGCCGACGACGGCCACGGGCTCCTTGCTCATCGGGCTTCCCCTTCGAGGACGGCGACCAGGTTCTGCTGGAGGCAGGGGCCGGACGTGGCGTGGGCGAGGGCGCGGTCGGAGTCGCCGCGGTGGATGCGGGCGGCGGCCTCTCCGACGCGGATGAGCCCGGCGGCCATGATCGGGTTGGCGGCGAGGGCCCCGCCGGAGGGGTTGACGGTCACGTCGTCGCCGAGGCGGAGGGCCTTGCGCAGGACGATCTCCTGGGTGGTGAAGGGCGCGTGCAGTTCGGCGGTGTCGACGGGCCGTTCGAAGGCTCCGGCGCGTTCGGCGGCCAGGCGGGTGGAGGGCGAGTCGGTCAGGTCGCGCACGCCGAGGCCGTGGGCTTCCGTGCGGTGGTCGATGCCGCGGATCCAGGCGGGGCGTGCGCACAGCTCCCGGGCCCGGTCGCCCGCGGCGAGGATCACGGCGGCGGCGCCGTCGCCGATGGGCGGGCAGTCGCCGGTGCGCAGGGGCCGTACGAGGTAGTCGCCCTGCGGCACGGCTCCCCGCAGCTGAGCGTGGGGGTTGGCGGCCGCCGACTCCCGGTTCCGGGCGGCGACGGCGGCGAGCGCCGGCTCGTCGGTGTCACCGGCGTCGATGAGGGCCTGGGCCTGGAGGGCGGCGAGGGCCACGGAGTCGGGCCACAGGGGCGCCACGTAGTACGGGTCGAGCTGGCGGGTGAGGACGTCGCGGACCGGGCCGGGCGAGGACTTGCCGTAGGAGTAGACGAGGGCGGTGTCGGCGTCGCCGGTCAGGAGTTTGGTCCAGGCCTCGTACAGGGCCCAGGCGCCGTCCATCTCGACGTGCGACTCGGAGATCGGCGGCCAGGCGCCGACGCCGTCGAGCGCCAGGGTGAAGGAGAAGGCGCGGCCGGCGAGGTAGTCGCTGGAGCCGGAGCAGGTGAAGTCGATGTCGGCGGTCTTCAGGCCGGTCCGGTCGAGGACCTCGTGCAGCACCGGCATGAGCATCTCCACCTCGGAGAGCTCGTCGCTGGTGCGCCGGTGGCCGGTCTGGGCGAAGGCGACGACGGCGATCTCGCGGTGCGGCGGTGCGCTCGTCACAGCAGCTCCTTGTAGGTGTCGTAGTCCGCGTCGGGTTCGCCCGTGGGCCGGTAGTGGTCGGGGTAGCGGGCGCCCTCGGTCCACACGGGTTCGACGCGCAGCCCCATGCGGACCTCGTCGTACGGGATGCCGCCGATGCGGCCGTGCAGCGCGAGGTCGGCGCCGTCGAGGGCGATGTGGGCGTAGACGTACGGCACCTCGATGTCGAGGTTCTTCGCCTTGATGTTGACGATGCAGAACGTGGTGACGGTGCCCCGCGGCCCGACCTCGACCTGTTCGGATGTGGCCACCCCACATGTGGGACACGCACCCCTCGGCGGGACGTACACCTTGCGGCAGGCCGGGCAGCGCTCGCCGACGGTCCGGCGGCCGGAGAGGGCGTTGATGTAGGCGGTCTGGGCGCGGCCGGGTGAGTAGGTGTAGTCGAGGCGGGCGGGGGCGACGATGCCGGTGACCGGGTCCTGGAACACGCCGGTGTGCCCGGCCGGTTCGCCCGGGGCGCCGTCGTACGGCTCGAAGCAGGCGATGTCCGTGATGGTGCCGGTGCGTTCGGCCGCCCAGCGGACGCGGACGCGCAGGCCGGTGCGTACGGCGTCGGGGCCGGGGGCGTCGAGGGCGTGCAGGAGTGCGGTGTCGGCGCCGTCGAGGCGGACCAGGGCCCAGGCGAAGGGGGTGGTGAGGGGCTGGCCGCGGCGGGGGGCGGGGTTCCAGGCCCAGGTGGTGACCGTGCCGGTGGGGGCGACCTCGACCAGGTCGCGGATCTCCTCGGCGGTGACGGGGTCGTACTCGACGGGCGGGACGAGGACGCGGCCGTCGCCGGTGCGGACGCCCAGGACGACGCGTTCGCGCAGGCCGGTCAGGAAGGCGCTCTGGACGGGGCCGAGGGAGCGGGTGAAGGGGAACTCGACGACCAGGGGGGCTTTGAGGACTTCGGGCATGGAGCGGGGCTCCTTCGGTCAGGCGCGTTTGTAGACGGGCGGTCGTTTCTCCGCGAAGGCGCGGGCGCCCTCCTTGGCGTCGGCGGTGTCGAACACGGGCCATCCGCGGGTGAGTTCGGCCGCGAGACCGTCGGACTCGGTCATCTCGGCGGTCGCGTAGACGGAGGCCTTGACGGCTTCGACGGCGAGCGGGCCGCAGGAGTTGATCTGCTCGGCGATCTCCAGGGCCTTGTCGAGGGCGGTGCCGTCCGGGACGACGTGTCCGACCAGGCCGATGGCGGCGGCTTCGGGGGCGCTGTAGGGGCGGCCGGTGAGCAGCATCTCCAGGGCGTGGGTGCGCGGGATCTGGCGCTGGAGGCGGACCGTGGAGCCGCCGATGGGGAACAGGCCCCGCTTCACCTCGAACAGGCCGAAGGTCGCGGACTCGCCGGCGACGCGGATGTCGGTGCCCTGGAGCATCTCGGTGCCGCCCGCGACGCAGTACCCCTCGACGGCGGCGATGACCGGCTTGCGCGGCCGGTGGTGGCGCAGCATCGCCTTCCAGTGCAGGTCGGGGTCGGCCTTGAGCCGGTCCCGGTACTCCTCCCCCGCCATGCCGTTCCCGGCGAGGGCCTTGAGGTCCATGCCCGAGCAGAACGAGCCCCCCGCGCCGGTGAGGACGATCGACCGGACCGAGTCGTCCGCGTCGGCTTCGAGCCAGCCGTCGTACAGGCCGACGAGCATCGGCAGCGAGAGCGCGTTCCTGGCCTCCGGCCTGTTGAGCGTGAGCACCAGTGTGGCGCCTTCGCGCTGCACGGTGAGGTGTTCCGTCCCGCCCATGGCGAACTCCCCTCTCCTGGAACGAGAACAGGTTGCAGTAGGCCGTGAGGCACTTCAAGGGTTTTCTGACAGACAGTCAGATTTTCTTGTGCGGACCCTTCACAGTTGCGGCGCCCTTTGCTCTGATGACCGGCGAACCGTCCGATGCCAGGCACGTCCCGGGGTCAGGAGGAGCGGTGGAGTACAACCTT
Source organism: Streptomyces sp. Go-475 (assembly GCF_003330845.1). Taxonomy (GTDB): domain Bacteria; phylum Actinomycetota; class Actinomycetes; order Streptomycetales; family Streptomycetaceae; genus Streptomyces. The sequence continues at coordinate 307,333 of NZ_CP026121.1, forward strand.
GCCGACCTGTTCGAGTCGGTCGTCGACGTCGTTTCCGGCCGTGAGGCGCTCGTCCACGTCGACCATCCCGGTACGGGCGCGGAGCGCCGGCTGACGTACGCGGAGCTGGACGCGGCGGCCAACCGCGTCGGCCACCACCTGCTCGACAGCGGGATACGGCCCGGTGAGCACCTCGGGCTCCACCTCTACAACTGCGTGGAGTACCTCCAGACGGTGCTGGGCTGCCTGAAGGCGCGGATCGTCCCGGTCAACGTCAACTACCGCTATGTGGAAGAGGAGTTGGTGTACCTCTACCGGGACGCGGATCTGGTGGCGCTGGTCTTCGACGCGGAGTTCACGGACCGGGTGGCGGCGGCGCGGCCGCGCGCGGAGAAGCTGCGGCACCTGATCCGGGTCGGCACGCCGGCGCCGGGAGCCGCCGCCCTGCCCTGTGTGGAGTTCGCACAGGTGGAGGCCGCCGGGTCCCCCGAGCGGGGCTTCCCGGCGCGCTCGGGCGATGACCAGTTCATCATCTACACCGGCGGTACGACCGGGATGCCCAAGGGCGTGATGTGGCGGCAGGAAGACCTGTTCTTCGCCGGTCTCGGCGGGGGCGCGCCGACCGGTGAGCCGGTGAGGAAACCGGAGGAGCTGGCCGAACGGGTCGCGGCCGGCGGGGCGGGGATCACCTTCTTCCCCACGGCCCCGCTGATGCACGGCACCTCCACGCTCACGGCGTTCATCGGCTTCGACTTCGGGCAACGGGTGGTGATCCACCGCAAGTTCGTGCCCGAGGAGGTGCTGCGGACCGTGGAGAAGGAGAAGGTCAGCAGCATCTCGCTGGTGGGCGACGCGATGCTGCGGCCGCTGGTGGACGCGTTGCGCGGCCCGCTGCGGCACATCGACCTCTCGTCGCTGTTCAGTGTGTCGTCGTCCGGCGCGATCATGTCGGACACGGTCCGCCGGCAGTTCCAGGAGCTGGTGCCGAACGCCATGGTGCTGAACAACTTCGGCTCCTCGGAGTCCGGGTTCAACGGCACGGCGACCGAGGACGCGGGCCCGGAGCGGGGCTTCCGGGTCCGCGTCAACGCCCGCACGCAGGTGGTGGACCCCGCCACGCACCAGCCGGTCGCCGCGGGCGAGGTGGGGCGGGTGGCCCAGTGCGGACATGTGCCGCTCGGCTACTACAACGACCCGGCCAAGACCGCCGAGACGTTCTTCGAGAAGGACGGCGAGCGGTGGGTGCTGCTGGGTGACATGGCCACCGTCGACGCGGAGGGTGTGGTCACCGTCCTGGGCCGTGGCTCGCAGTGCATCAACACCGGCGGCGAGAAGGTGTACCCGGAGGAGGTCGAGCAGGCGCTCAAGTCCCACCCCGACGTCTACGACGCGCTGGTGGCCGGGGTGCCGGATCCCCGGTGGGGACACCATGTGGCGGCCGTGGTGCAACTGCGGGAGGGTGCGGCGCGCCCGTCGCTGGAGGACATCCGGGAGCACTGCCGTGACCGGCTGGCCGGCTACAAGATCCCGCGGCAACTGGTGCTCACAGAGGCCATCCAGCGGTCGCCGAGCGGCAAGGCGGACTACCGGTGGGCGCGCGAGGTGGCGGTGGCGGCGAACGGGTGAATCTCCCGCCCGCCGATTGAACCCGAGGTGACGTGCGGACGTACTGGTGGTGGCAGGCTCGGTCACTGGGCTGTGTTTGCCATGCCATCGCAAGACCGCACGGAAGGACCCCCGGGTGTCGCTCTTCACTCGCTCCCACCAGCAGTCGGACACGACCGAGGGCGGAGCGGAACCGGCTGACGACACGGGGGCGGCGGCACCGGGCGGGGAATCCGACGCGGAGGACTCGGACGGCGGAAAGGGAGCGGCCGCGTCAGGCGGTGATGCGGGCGCTGCGAACGCTGCCGACCCTGTCGGCGCTGTCGACCGGGGCGAGGACACGGTCGCGACCGACTCGGGCGACCGGGCACCGGACACCGACGGCGAGGGCGAAGGCACCGGTGCCAATGCCGGTGCCGGCCACCCCGGCGACGACGGCGGCACCGGCACGCCCGACCATGACGGCGACACCGCCGCACAGGAAGCAGGCGACGACACCGGCGCCGCGCGGGAAGCAGCCGCCGAGGACACCCCGGGCGCGGCGAGTGCGGGCTGGTTCGGCTGGCGGCGGCGCCACCCCCGTGCCGCACGCGGCGTCTCCCTCGGGACGACCGTGCTGGCCGGGGCTCTCGTGGTGTTCGCGCTGCTCGTGCCCAACCGCGTCGAGCGGATCGAGTTCGCGTCGTTCGTGCGGATCCCCGCCGAGGGCGTGCTGCTCGCGGGCCTCCTGCTCGCGCTGCCGCCGAGGCCCCGGCGGATCACGGCGGTCGTGACGGGCGTGTTCCTCGGGCTGACCACGATCCTGAAATTCGTCGACATGGGCTTCTACCAGGTGCTGGCCCGGCCCTTCGATCTGGTCCTGGACTGGATTCTCATCGAGCACGCCACCGACTTCCTCCGGGAGACCTTCGGCCGCACCGGCCAGGTGCTGGCCGTGATCGGGGTGATCGTCCTGTTCGTCGCCGTGCTCGTGCTCACGACGCTCGCGGTCGTGCGGCTGACGAACCTGATGGTCGGTCACCGTCCCGTCGCGGCCCGTACGACGCTGATCCTCGGTACGGCGTGGATCACCTGCATGACGCTGGGCGTGCAGCTCGGCGGCGTGCCGGTCGCCACGAAGGGCAACGCCGAGTTCCTCGGCAACCGGGTGGAACAGGTGCGCGCGGGACTGCGGGACGCCCGGGTCTTCGAGAAGCAGGCCGCCGTGGACGCCTTCGCGAAGACGCCGCCGGACCAGTTGCTGACGGGCCTGCGCGGCAAGGACGTCCTGTTCACGTTCATCGAGAGCTACGGCCGGGTCGCGATCGACGACCCGGCGATGGCGCCGCGGATGGACGCGGTGCTCAACGAGGGGACGAGTTCGCTGAAGGCGGCCGGGTTCGAGTCGCGCAGCGGCTGGCTGCAGTCGCCGGTGACGGGCGCGGGCAGCTGGCTCGCCCACTCGACGTTCCTGTCCGGTCTGTGGATCAAGAACCAGCAGCGGTACCGCAGCCTGACCACGAGCGACCGCATGACGCTGACCAAGTACTTCGGGAAGACGGGTGCCTGGCGGACCGTCGGCATCGTGCCCGGTGTGCGCCGGGCCTGGCCGGAGGGCAAGTACTTCGGCCTGGACCACATCTACGACTCCGAGCACCTCGGCTACCACGGCCCGTACTTCAGCTGGACGCCGGTGCCCGACCAGTTCAGCATGGAGGCGTTCCAGCGCCTGGAGCACGGCAAGAAGGACCGTGAGCCGATCATGGCGGAGATCATCCTGGCCTCCAGCCACAACCCCTGGTCCCCCATCGCGCGGATGATCGACTGGGAGGACCTCGGCGACGGCTCGGTGTTCCACCGGATCAAGAAGGAGGGCACCGACCCCGCGGAGGTCTGGAAGGACCCGGAGAAGGTCCGCACCGAGTACCGGAAGGCCATCGAGTACTCGATCCGCAGCCTCACCGAGTGGGTCGAGCGCTACGGCGACGAGGACACGGTGCTCGTCTTCCTCGGCGACCACCAGCCGGTGCCGACGGTCACCGCCGGGGACACCGGCAAGGACGTGCCGGTCACGATCGTCGCCCGGGACGAGAAGGTCCTGGACCGGGTCGCCGACTGGGGCTGGACCGACGGTCTCAAGCCCGCGCCGGACGCGCCCCGGTGGGGCATGGACAAGTTCCGCGACCGCTTCATGACGGCGTACGGTCCGCAGGGCTGACGACCACAGGGTTGGGGACCACGGGGCTGAGGAACTCCGCCACGACCGCCAGGAACTCCTTCGGCCGGGTCTCGTGCACGAGGTGGCCGGCGTCGATGGTGACGTGCCGGGCGTCGGGCAGCAGCCCGGCGAGCGCGGCGATCTGCTCCTGGGGGATCAGGCTGGTCGGGCCACCGCCGATCAGCAGCGTGGGCATGGTGATCCGCCCCATGTGGTCCCACCACACAGGGTTCGGGGCGTTGCGCTGTTCGTCGGTGGCGAGGATCATCGCCCAGTCGTACGGCAGGTCCCCGTCGGGCCGTTCGGCGGGCGGCCGCGGCGGGTCCAGCGGGACGGGCGCGGGCACGTCCTCCAGGACGAGCCGCCGTACCAGCCGCGGACTGTGCTGGGCGAGCAGGCAGGCGACGACGCCGCCGAGGGAGTGGCCCACGACGTCGGCGCCGCGGATGCCGAGCGCGCCGAGGAAGGCGTGGACGTCGTCCCGCATGGTCTCGAGGGCGTAGTCGCCGGGCCAGTCACTGCGGCCGTGGCCGCGCAGGTCGAGGGCGTACACGCGGCGTGGCCCGGCGGCCAGCGCCGGGGCGGTCTCCGCCCAGTCGGCACCGTCGGCGCCGCGGGCGTGCAGGAGCAGGACGGGGGGTGCGTCCTGCGGTCCCCAGACGCGGTAGGCCAGGGTGATGCCGTTCGCCTGTACGGTGCGCGGTGGTGTGTCCATACCGGGGACGGTAGGCGACGGGCCGGGCCGGGGCGGGCCGTTCTGCCGACGGCAGAGGGACCCGCCGCGCCCGTCAGGAGAAGAAGGCGGCCACGCGCCGTGTGAACCACTCCTGGTCGTCCAGCCACGGGTAATGGCCCGCGCCCGGTTGCACCACGAACTCGGCCGCCGGAAAGGCGTCGGCGGCCTGGCGGGCGAGGGCCGGGCTGGGGCCGCCGTCGGCTCCCCCGGCCAGGACGAGCACCGGGGCCACGACCCGGGCGAGGGCGGCCCGCGTCGCGGCCGGGTCGTAGGCGCCGTCCGCGCCGTAGACGCCCGCCGCGTCGTCGTTCGTCTCGTCCTCCTCCCGATCGGCGTGGGCCTGGGCGGTGTCGTCCCAACGGCCGTAGAAGAACGGGACGAACATGGGGTCGAAGTCGCCGGTGCCGGACAGCCAGGCCTCGAACGCCGGGAACGCCTCGGGGAACCAGGGCTCCGACGCCCGCAGCCGTGCCGCCGCGAGCCGCTGCTCCGCCGTCGCCGGCAGACCCAGCGCCCACGGGGTGGCCGTGACGAGCGCCAGCCGGGACAGCCGCTGCGGGTACCGGGCCGCGTACAGCATGGCGAGACTGCCGCCCGCCGAGTGCGCGAGCAGGTCGATCCGCTCCAGGCCCAGGTGGAGCCGCAGCGCCTCGACGTCGTCCACCAGACGGTCGCAGCGGTACGTCGCCGGGTCGGCCGGCACCGCGGACTGCCCGGTGCCGCGCAGGTCCAGGAGCACCAACTGCCGGTGCGCGTCGAGCCCGCCGAGGTTCCCGAGGTAGGCGGAGGCCCGCATGGGCCCGCCCGGCAGCACGACGAGCGGTTCGCCGGAACCGCGCAGGTGGCAGGCGAGCCGGGTTCCGTCCGGGGCAGTGAAGTACGGCATGCCGTAGATCCTCGTGTCCGGGGGACTTCGCCCGCAACGAGGTTCTGAGGGCCGGCCGGGGGGACGCCGGTCGGAGGGTGTGCCGCGCTACCCGGATGCCGCCGGGCCCGGCTCGCCCGCGAGGTCCTTCCTCAGCTCCCGCTTCAGGATCTTCCCGCTGGCGTTCCGCGGCAGTTCCGCCACGAACACCACCCGCTTCGGTGCCTTGAAGGGGGCGAGCTTCTCGCGGACGTGGTCGACGAGTTCCGCCTCGGTGACCTCGCCGTGGGGGACGACGACGGCCGTGACCGCCTCGATCCAGCGGGCGTCGGGCAGGCCCACGACCGCCGCCTCGGCGACCTTGGGGTGGGTGTACAGGGCGTCCTCGACCTGGCGCGAGGCGACCAGGACGCCGCCGGAGTTGATGACGTCCTTCACGCGGTCGACGATCGTGTAGTAGCCGTGGGCGTCGCGTACGGCGAGGTCGCCGGAGCGGAACCAGCCGTCGCGGAAGGCCTCGGCGGTCTCCTCGGGCTTGTCCCAGTAGCCCTCGCACAGTTGCGGAGAGCGGTAGACGATCTCGCCGGGGGTTCCGTCGGGGACGTCGTCGCCGTTCTCGTCGACCACGCGCGCGTCGACGAACAGGACGGGGCGGCCGCAGGAGTCCATGCGGCCCTTGTGTTCGCCGGGGCCGAGCACCATGGCCAGGGGGCCGATCTCGCTCTGGCCGAAGCAGTTGTAGAAGGCCAGGTCCGGCAGGCGCTCCTGGAGCCGTTCGAGCACGGGGACCGGCATGATCGACGCCCCGTAGTAGGCCTTGCGCAGGCCGCTCAGGTCGCGCGTCGCGAAGTCGGGGCGGTGGGACAGGGCGATCCAGACGGTGGGCGGGGCGAACAGGCTGTCCACGCGGCCCGCCTCGATCAGGTCGAGGAGCCGGTCGCCGTCGGGTGCGTCGAGGATGAGGTTCGTCGCGCCGACGGCGAGGCCCGGCAGCAGGAAGACGTGCAGCTGCGCCGAGTGGTACAGCGGCAGCGCGTGCGCGGGGCGGTCGCCCGCACTGAGGTCGAGGGCGGTGATCGCGCTCAGGTACTCGTGCACCAGGGCCCGGTGCGTCATCATCGCGCCCTTGGGCAGGGCGGTCGTCCCGGAGGTGTACAGGAGCTGCACGAGGTCCTCGCCGCGCGGCTCGGGGCCGTCGTGGACGGGTGCCTCGGCCAGCCGCGCGAGCAGCGAGCCGTCGGCGTCGCGCAGGGGCAGCGTCCGTACGCCGCCGGGGAGCCGGGCGGCGAGGTCCGGGTCGGTGAGGACCAGGGAGCTGCCCGACTGGCCGACGATGTAGGCGAGTTCGTCGCCGGTCAGGTGCTGGTTGACCGGGACGTGGACCAGGCCCGCCCGGGCGCAGGCGAGGAAGGCGATGAGGTAGGCGTCGGAGTTGTGGCCGTAGGCGCCGACCCGGTCGCCAGGGGACAGCCCCTGGGCGAGGAGGACGCTCGCCGCGCGGGAGACGGCGGTGTCGAGTTCGTCGTACGTCCAGCTGCGTTCGCCGTACTCCACCGCGACGCGCGCCGGGGTGCGCCGGGCGCTGCGCCGCAGGACTCCGTCGACCGTGCTGCCGTGTCCGGGCGTCGTCATGGGAGTCGATCCTGGGCGGGTGCCGGGGGGAGGTCAAGTGCGCCGCGATCAACCTCACCGCTGTCACTCGCGTCACATGTCATGGAACTGACAGCCGGGTGCCGGTTCGTGCGCTCGGCCATCCCTCTGCTCTACAAAGCCGGGAGGCACGATGCGCACCCGCTGGAGACGACTCGTTCTCGGGGCCACGGCCCTGTTCACGGCCGCGTCCGCGTTACCCGCGGCCGCCGCCCCGGACCCGGGGCGGGCGGAGCAGCACCCGTCCGGCGGCGGCCTGTCCGCCGTCATCCGCTACACCGAGTACGGCATTCCGCACATCCTCGCCGAAGGCTACGCCGACCTGGGCTTCGGCACGGGCTGGGCGCAGGCCGCCGACGAGGTCTGCACGCTCGCCGAGGGGTTCGTGACCCTGCGGGGCGAGCGCTCCCGGTACTTCGGGGCAGAAGCGGCCGCCGGCGGTGAACTCTCGGCGGCCCGCACGAACCTCGCCAGCGACCTGTACTTCCGCGGGGTCCGGCAGGCCGGCACGGTGGAGAAGCTGCTCGCCGAGCCCGCTCCCGTGGGCCCGAGCCGTGAGGTCCGGGACATGATGCGCGGCTGGGCGGCCGGTTACAACGCCTGGCTGAAGCAGCGGAGGATCACGGATCCCGGCTGCGCGGGCGCCGCCTGGGTGCGACCGGTCACCGAACTCGACGTGGCGGCCCGCGGCCTCGCCATCGCCTCGATCTCCGGCGAAGGGCGCTTCGTCGAGACGATCACCGCGGCGCAGCCGCCGACCGGACCCGCCGGACCGGCCGAGGCTTCCGGAGCCCCCTCCGCCCGGTCCACGCGGTCCGCCCCGTCCCCGCGCATGCCGGACGCGAAGGCCGTGGCGAAGGCGGCGGACGAGCTGTGGGGCGACCCCGGCATGGGCTCCAACGCGGTCGCCTTCCGCGGCGACACGACGGCGAACGGCCGCGGCCTGCTGCTCGGCAACCCGCACTACCCCTGGCAGGGCGGGCGGCGGTTCTGGCAGTCGCAGCAGACGATCCCCGGCGAGCTGAACGTCTCCGGCGGCTCGCTGCTGGGCACTCCGGCGGTCTCCATCGGCTTCAACGCACATGTGGCGTGGAGCCACACCGTCTCGACCGGCATACCGGCCAACTTCCACCGGCTGGCGCTGGATCCGGCCGATCCCACGACGTACCTGGTGGACGGCCGGCCGGAACGCATGACGAAGCGGACCGTGACGGTCGCGGTGAAGGACGGCGCGCCGGTGACCCGCACCCAGTGGTGGACCCGCTACGGCCCCGTCGTCACCTCCCTCAGCTCCCAGGTGCCGCTGCCCTGGACCACCTCGACGGCGTACGCCCTGCACGACCCGAACGCCGCGAACCTCCGCTTCGCCGACACCTCGCTGGGCTTCGGCAAGGCACGCGGCACGGACGGGATCCGCGCCTCCCTCGCACGGCACCAGGGCCTCCCGTGGGTGAACACGATCGCGGCCGACCGCGCGGGGCACTCCCTCTTCACCCAGTCCCAGGTACTCCCCCGCATCACCGACGAGCTGGCGGAGCGCTGCTCGACGGAGCTGGGCCGGACCACCTATCCGGCCTCGGGGATCGCGATCCTCGACGGCTCGCGCGGTGACTGCGCCCTCGGCAGCGACCCGGACGCGGTCCTGCCGGGGATCTTCGGGCCGGCGAGGATGCCGACGCTTCAGGACACCCCGTACGTGGAGAACTCGAACGGCACCGCGTGGATGACCAACGCCGACCGGCCGGTGACCGGGTACGAGCGGGTCTTCGGCACGGTCGGTACCCAGTTGGGCCTGCGCACGCGAGGCGGGATCGAGGACGTGGCGGCGATGGCGGACCGGGGCGGTCTGACCGTACGGGACCTGCAGCGGCAGCAGTTCGCCAACCGGGCACCCGCGGGTGACCTCGCCGCCGAGGACGTCGCCCGGGCGTGTGCCGCGCTGCCCGGCGGCACCGCGACGGGCAGCGGCGGCACGGCCGTCGACGTGTCGGCGGCCTGCGGGGTGCTCAAGGCGTGGGACCGCACCATGGACACCGGCAGCCGGGGAGCGCTGCTCTTCGACCGATTCTGGCGCAGGCTCGAGCAGACCGTGCCGCAGGACCGGTTGTGGAAGGTGCCGTTCTCGGCGGCCGACCCGGTGCGCACCCCGAACACGCTGAACACGGACGCTCCCGGCTTCGCCGCCGCCCTCGCCGACGCGGTGACGGAGCTGCGCGGCGCGGGCATCGCGCTCGACGCGCCGCTCGGCGCGCACCAGTTCGTCGTCCGTGAGGGCAAGCGCCTCGCGATGCCGGGCGGCTCGGGGCGGCTGGGCGTGTGGAACGTGCTGGAGCCGGTGTGGGACGCGGCCGGGGGCGGCTACACGGAAGTGCCGTTCGGGACCAGCCACCTCCAGGCGGTGGGCTGGGACGACGGTCACTGCCCGGTGGCTCGCACCCTGCTCGCGTACTCCCAGTCGTCGAACCCGGACTCGCCGCACTTCGCCGACCAGACCCGGCTGTTCTCCGGTGAGAAGTGGGTGACGTCACGCTTCTGCGAGAAGGACATCCGGTCCTCGCCGGAGCTGAGGGTGGTGCGGGTGCACGAGCGCCGCTGACCGAGTGAGGGGTGCCGCTCCCGCGGGGCGGCACCCCGTTCACGCCCGGCGGGAGCCGTACATCAGCCGCCGCAGCAGCACTTCGGCCGGGCCCCGGCGGCCGGCCCGCTCCAGGGCGTACGCTCCCGCGACCGTGACCAGCCAGACGGCCAGCGCGAAGAGCGCCATGGTGGCGCTGCCCAGGTGCGCGCCGAGGCCCAGTCCCCAGGCGGCCAGCACCGGGGCGAAGAGCAGCGAGTGGGCGAGGTAGCAGGACAGGGACCGTTTGCCGACGGCGGTCACCGCCGCCACCGCTGTCGCGCCGCGCCGGGGCCTGCGGGTGGTCCACCACTGCGCGAAGAGGGTGACAGCGGCCACGTAGCCGAGGCCGGCGGAGTTGCCGGTCACGTCGCGCAGGACCGTGAGCGCCCCGGACTCGCTCTGCATGTCCTCCGGCACGCGCAGGACGCCGGTGTGGGCGAGTGCGGCGGGCAGCGCGCCGAGCCAGCCGGTGGCGATGCCGAGCACGGCGGTCAGCCGCAGCAGGGTGCGGTGGCGGCCGGGTTCCTCCAGGACGCGGTGCCGCGCGGCCCTGAAGCCCAGCAGGAAGAGGACGTAACCGCCGCCGACGAGGGTCAGCGGGGCGGCGGCGAAGGTGACGAACAGGCCCGTCTCCAGCCGGATGCCCGCGGCGGTGAGCCAGTTCTCCTCGTCCGGCGCGTAGGCCTTGAAGCCCGGTTCGGCGCCGGCGTCGCCGAACGTGCCCAGCTCGCCGCGGAGCAGCGCCGCGACGACGGGTCCGGCCGAGACGAGCAGGATCAGTGCGATGCCGATCCCGATCCCCCACGTCAGGGCCCGTTCACCGCGCCGCAGGAAGACCACGCCGAGGATGAGGCTCAGGACTCCGTAGAAGCCGATGATGTCGCCCGACATGAGCAGGGCGGCGTGCGTCAGGCCGATGACGATCAGCCAGAGGCTGCGCCGGCGCAGGATCCTCGCGGCGTCGCGCCCGTCGGTGCCGGCGGCGGTCTGCCGGAGGTAGAGCTGCATCATGCCGTAGCCGAAGAGGAACGCGAAGAGCGGGTAGATCCGCAGGTCCAGCGCCATGATCATGGTGAACTGCACGGCGTGGTCGAGCCAGGAGCCGTCCACGGGCTGCCATCCGGACGGTCCGCGCCGGGCGGCCCACAGGTGGAAGGCGGTGTTGGACAGCACGATGCCCAGCAGCATGGTCCCGCGCGCGAGATCGGGCGCGAGGGCCCGCTCGCCCGGTTGTACGGCCCCCCGCTTCAGCGGTCCCTCTGTGGTCGCGATGGTCATGGTTCGACGCTAGGGAGGCGGGGCCCGGCCGGACATCGGCCGGAGGACGAGCGGGGGCCGACCAAAGGATGACGCCGGCCCCCGCTCCGCGCTACCTAAGCCGCCGCGTCGCCTCACACCGGCCGGGTCCGGCCCTCCCAGTACGGCTCGCGCAGCCGCCGTTTGTACAGCTTGCCGTTGGGGTCGCGGGGCATCTCGGTGATGAAGTCGACGCTCCTGGGCCGCTTGTACCCGGCGAGCCGGTGGGCGCAGTGGTCGAGGAGGTCGGCGGCCAGGGCGGGGCCGGGCCGGTGTCCGGGGGCCGGTTCGACGACCGCCTTGACCTCCTCGCCCCAGTCGTCGTGGGGGATGCCGAACACGGCGGCGTCCGCGACGGCGGGGTGGGCGAGCAGGGCCGACTCGACCTCGGCCGGGTATATGTTCACGCCGCCGGAGATGATGAGGTCGATCTTGCGGTCGCGCAGGAAGAGGTAGCCGTCCTCGTCGAGGTGGCCGAGGTCGCCGACGGTGAAGAAGTCGCCGATGCGGTTCTTGCGGGTCTTGGCCTCGTCCTTGTGGTACGAGAAGCCGCCGGTGGTCATCTTCATGTAGACGGTGCCGAGTTCGCCGGGCGGCAGCCGGTTGCCGTCGTCGTCGAAGATGGCGAGCTCGCTGATGGGCCAGGCCTTGCCGACGGTGCCTGGCTTCTTCAGCCAGTCCTCGGCGGTGGCGAAGGCGCCGCCGCCCTCGCTGGCCGCGTAGTACTCCTCCACACAGGGGCCCCACCAGTCGAGCATGGCCCGTTTCACGTGGTCGGGGCAGGGCGCGGCGCCGTGGATGGCGTGCCGCATGGAGGACACGTCGTAGCGGTCCTTCACCTCGTCGGGCAGGGCCAGCAGCCGGTGGAACTGGGTCGGGACCATATGGGTGTGGGTGCAGCGGTGCCGGTCGATGAGGCGGAGCATCTCCTCGGGGGTCCACTTGTCCATCAGCACCAGCCGGTGCCCGATGTGCAGGGAGGCGCCCGCGAACTGGAGGACCGCCGTGTGGTACAGCGGCGAGCACACCAGGTGCACGTTGTCGTCGAAGGGCCGGATGCCGAAGATGCCGAGGAAGCCACCGAGGTACGCCTCCTCGGGAGGCTTGCCGGGCAGCGGGCGGCGGATGCCGCGCGGGCGGCCGGTGGTGCCCGAGGTGTAGTTCATGACCCAGCCGAGGGTGCGGTCCGCGGGCGGCGACTCGGGCTGCCCGGCGAGGAGTTCGGCGTACGGCCGGAAGCCCTCGACCGTGCCGACGGCGTACCGGTGGGTGCCCGGGAGGCCGGCCTCGTCGGCGGCGTGGCGGGCCGCGTCGCCGTACCGCTCGTGGGCGAGGAGGACCTTGGCGCCGGAGTCGGAGACGATCCAGGCGATCTCCGGACCGACCAGGTGGTGGTTGACGGGGACGAGGTACAGCCCGGCCTGGCTGGCGGCGAGGTACGCGGTGAGGAACTCGACGCCGTTGGGCAGGACGACCGCGAAGGTGTCGCCGCGTTCCAGCCCGGCCGCGCGCAGTCCGTGCACGAGCCGGTTGGCGGCGGCGTGCAGCCGTCCGGCGGTCCATTCCGCGCCGTCGGGTGCGACGAGCACCTCACGGCCGGGGTCCTGTGCCGCCTGGGCCCAGAAGCCCGCGGGGACGCTGCTGTTCACTGGCCGCTCCTTCCGGCGATGCGGTTGACGCGGTCCACGGCCTGCTCGAAGCCGCGGGTGAGGTCGTCGAAGACGGCCTGGACGCTGCGTTCGCTGTTCATCCGCCCGACGATCTGCCCGACCGGGGTGCCGAGCAGCGGTTCCACCTCGTACTTCTGGATGCGGGAGACGGCCTCGGCGACCAGCAGGCCCTGCAACGGCATGGGCAGCGGACCGGGTCCGTCCTGGCCGTCCCAGGCGTCGGTCCACTCGGTGCGCAGCTGGCGCGCGGGCTTGCCGGTCAGGGCGCGGGAGCGCACGGTGTCGCCGGAGCCGGCCGCGAGGAGCTTGCGGGTCAGGGCGGGCGAGTGGAGGTCAGCCTCTGTGGTGGTCAGCCATATGGATCCCAGCCACACACCTTGAGCGCCGAGGGCGAGCGCGGCAGCCACCTGCCGTCCGCTGCCGATGCCGCCGGCGGCCAGGACGGGCAGCGGGGCGACGGCGTCGACGACCTCGGGCGTGAGCACCATGGACGCGATCTCGCCGGTGTGGCCGCCCGCCTCGTAGCCCTGCGCCACGACGATGTCGATGCCGGCGTCCTGGTGCTTGCGGGCGTGCCGGGCGCTGCCCGCGAGGGCCGCCACGAGGACGTCCTGGTCGTGGGCGCGGGCGATGACGTCGGCGGGCGGGGAGCCGAGGGCGTTGGCGAGCAGCTTGATCGGGTAGTCGAAGGCGACGTCGAGCTGGGTGCGGGCGACCTGCTCCATCCACCCCGTGATGCGCCACCCGGACGCCTCACCCTCGGGCAGGCCGGGCACACCGTACTTGGCGAGGGTGTCCTCGACGAACTGCCGGTGCCCCTCGGGGATCATCGCCTCGACGTCGGCCTCCGTGACGCCTTCCACCTTCTTCGCGGGCATGACGACGTCCAGGCCGTACGGCCTGCCTTCGACGTGCGCCTCGATCCAGTCCAGGTCGCGTTTGAGGTCGTCGGGGGCGGTGTAGCGGACCGCGCCGAGCACTCCGAAGCCGCCGGCCCGGCTGATGGCCGCGGCGACGGCGGGGAACGGCGTGAAGCCGAAGACGGCGTGCTCGACTCCCAGTTGCTTGCTCAGCTCCGTCTGCATGGGCGCAGGATGCCGGACTCCTCCGGAGGACGGAAGAGGTTTTCTGATACACCGTCAGATTCATGGCGGTGCCCGGAGGACATACTGTCCGGGACGTCCAGGGCGGTTCGGCGGGAGGATGCGCGGTGACCGAAGGCACGGCAGACAGAGCGACGACGAACGACGGGCTGACGCGCAGGAGTGCCCTGGTCCTGGGTGGCGCCCTGGCCCTCGCCCCCTTACCCGCCGAGGCCGCCCCGGTCACGGGGCGTCCCACCCTGCGGCACGGCTCCGCCGCCCGCGCCGGGCTGCTCCCCGCCCATCTGCGCCGCCTCGTCACCGACGCCGAGGCGTTCCTCGGCCCCTCCCCCGCGCACCCCTGGTACGCGGGCGCCGTCCTGCTCGCCGGACGCGGCGGCACCGTCGCACTGCACCGGCCCATCGGCATGGCGGTGCGCTACCGGGCCTACGACGAGAAGACCGACACCGGGATCGAGTTCCCGCCCGGCGAGCAGATCCCGATGGCCGAGGACACCGTCTTCGACCTGGCGTCGGTGTCGAAGCTGTTCACCTCGCTCCTCGCCGTGCAGCAGATGGAGCGGGGGAAGCTGGAACTGGAGGCGAAGGTCGCCTCGTACCTGCCCGACTTCGGCCGTGCGGGCAAGCAGGACATCACGATCCGTCAGCTGCTCACGCACACCTCGGGCTTCCGCGCCTGGATCCCGCTGTACAGCGCGCCCACGTACGAGGAGAAGCTCCGGCGCATCTGGGACGAGGCGCCGGTCAGCGCCCCGGGCACGGCCTACCTGTACTCGGACCTGAACCTCATCTCGCTCCAGCTCGTGCTGGAACGGATCACGGGCCGCTCCCTGGACACCCTCCTGCGCGAGGAGATCACCGCCCCGCTGGGCCTGCGCCGCACCCGCTACAACCCGCCCGCCTCCTGGCGGCCGAAGATCGCGGCCACCGAGGACGCGCGCAAGCCGTGGTCCGGGCTGGAGCGCGGTCTGGTGTGGGGCGAGGTGCACGACGAGAACGCCTTCGCTCTGGGCGGCGTCGCGGGCCACGCGGGCGTGTTCTCGGACGCGTGGGACCTGGCGGTCCTCGCCCGCACGCTGCTCGACGGGGGCGTCTACGGACGGGCCCGGATCCTGCGGCCCGAGTCGGTGGAGCTGATGTTCACCGACTTCAACACCGCCTTCCCCGGGGACGAGCACGGCCTCGGTTTCGAGCTCTACCAGCACTGGTACATGGGCGCGATGGCCACGCCGCGCAGTGCGGGGCACACCGGCTTCACGGGCACCTCGCTGGTACTCGACCCGACCACCGACTCGTTCCTCGTCGTCCTCGGCAACTCCGTGCACCCGGTGCGCGGTTGGCGGTCCGGTTCCGCTCCCCGGGTGGCCGCCGCGAACCATCTGGCGCGGGCCGTGCCGGTCCGGCCGGCGCGGGGACGCACGGCCTGGTTCTCCGGGATGGCGGTCTCCGCCGCGGCGACGCTGACCCTCCCCGCGCTCGACACGTCGTCCGGCGGGGCGCGGCTGCGCTGCGCGCTGTGGTGGGACACCGAGCCGAAGGCCGACGTCCTGGTCCTGGAGGCCACGACCGACGGCGGTGCGTCCTGGCAGCCGGTGCCCTTCACGACGTCCCGCCGGGGCGAGGACCCCCGGCAGCATCCGTCGGGCTCGGTCACCGGCTGGTCGGGCCGCGTCTGGCACCGGCTGGCCGCCGAACTGCCCGCCGCGCGGGGACTGGCCGTGCGCTGGCGGTACGCGACGGACCGGCTGTACGTCGGCCGCGGGGTCTACGTGGACGGGCTGCGGGTGGAGGCGGCCGACGGCGTCCTGTTCGACGAGGCGCGCCCGGCGGACGCGTCGCGCGTCGAAGCGGCGGGATGGGCGCCGTCGGCCGACTGAGGCGGTCTCCTCAACGGATCCCTCAGCTGTTTCCTCACTGGTTGAAGACTGCCTTCTGCACCTCGTTCGGGCCGTCGAAGCGGTCCTCCTTCAGGCCGTCGAGGGTGCGGACGACCTTGTCGTCGGCCTGGTTGCTGCGGGCACGTTCCACCAGGTGCTTCTTGTCCGTGGGGTAGTCCATGCCCTTGAGCGCCTTCTGGAGGTCGGTCGGGCTGAGCTCGGCCATGGGAGCCTCCCGTGGGGGTACGACCGTCCGCGTGGGGCGGCCGGTACGGATACCTTCCCTGCCGGAGTGCCCCTCAGGAGGGCAGTGATTCAGCCGGCCCGCCTTGAAGGACCGCCATGGCCGCGTTGTGCCCGGGCACCCCGCTCACCCCGCCCCCGCGCACGGCGCCTGCCCCGCACAGCAGCACGTTCGCGTGCCGGGTCTCCACGCCCCATCGGCCGGTGCCGTCCTGGGCATAGGGCCAGCTCAGCTCGCGGTGGAAGATGTTGCCACGGGGCAGCCCCAGGTCCCGTTCCAGGTCGAGCGGGGTCCTGGCCTCGATGCAGGGCCGTCCGTCCGCGTCGGTGGCCAGGCAGTCGGCGAGGGGTTCGGCCAGGTGGGCGTCGAGCTGGGCGAGCGTGGACTTGAGGAGTTCCTCGCGGACGGCGTCGTTGTCCCGCTCGAACAGCCGGGCCGGGGTGTGCAGGCCGAAGAGGGTGAGCGTCTGGTAGCCCTGCTCGGCCAGGCCGGGGCCCAGGATGCTCGGGTCGGTGAGGGAGTGGCAGTAGATCTCGGAGGGCGGCGCGGCGGGCAGGTCGCCGGCGGCGGCCTGGGCGTGGGCGGTGGCCAGTTGCTCGTAGCCCTCGGCGATGTGGAAGGTGCCGGCGAACGCCTCACGCGGGTCGACGGAGTTGTCGCGCAGCCGCGGCAGCCTTTTGAGCAGCATGTTCACCTTCAGCTGGGCGCCTTCGGCGGGGCCGGGGGCCGGGTCGCCGGTCAGGTCCGCCAGGGCCTGTGGGGAGGCGTTGACCAGGACGTGCCGGGCGGCGACGGTGCCCTCGCCGTCGGCGGTGCGGTAGGTGACCTCGGCCGTACGGCCGTCCGTGGCGATGCGCAGCGCCTCGTGGCCGGTGGCGAGGACGGCGCCCGCGGCGCGTGCGGTGTCGGCCAGTGCGTCGGTGAGGGCGCCCATGCCGCCGACGGGCACGTCCCAGGCGCCGGTGCCGCCGCCGATCACGTGGTAGAGGAAGCAGCGGTTCTGCTTCAGCGAGGGGTCGTGGGCGTCGGCGAAGGTGCCGATGAGGGCGTCGGTGAGGACCACGCCGCGCACCAGGTCGTCGGCGAAGTGCCGCTCGACGGCGGCCCCGATCGGCTCCTCGAACAGCACCCGCCAGGTCTCCTCGTCGTCGAGGCGGCGGCGCAGCTCCTCGCGGGTGGGCAGCGGCTCCGTGAGGGTGGGGAAGATCCGCTGGGCGGCGCGGCCGGTCATGCCGTAGAACTCCTGCCAGGACCGGTACTCGCCGTCGGAGCCGGTGAGCCGGGCGAAGGCCTCCCTGGTCCGTCGTTCGCCGCCGCCGACGAGGAGCCCGGTGGGGCGGCCGTCGCGTTCGGCGGGCGTGTAGGAGGAGACGGTGCGGGTGCGCACCCGGAAGTCGAGGCCGAGGTCCCGGACGATCTTCTTGGGCAGCAGGCTGACCAGGTACGAGTAGCGGGACAGGCGGGCGTCGACCCCGGTGAAGGGCCGGGTGGACACGGCCGCGCCGCCGGTGTGGTCCAGCCGCTCCAGTACCAGCACGGAGCGGCCGGCCCGGGCCAGGTAGGCGGCGGCGACCAGGCCGTTGTGGCCGCCACCGACGATGACGGCGTCGTACGTCCGGTGTGCGCGGGGTCCCAGGGGTGCGGTCATGGTTCTTCGTAACACGGGGTGATCCGGGTCGGCCACAGGCACTGTCCGCCGGAAGGCCGCACCGCCCGCCGGACGCGTCGGCCGCCGTCAGGGCTCACTGGCCGCCGGACGCCCGCTCCTGGCGCAGGGCCGCCACTCTGCGGTACAGCGCCGCTGCCTCGGCGCCGCGGCCCAGTTGCTGCAGGCAGTGCGCCTCGTCGTTGCGGCTGGCGAGGGTGTCGGGGTGGTCGGCGCCGAGGACGCGTTCGCGGGCGGCGGCCACGCGCCGGTACTCGGTGAGCGCGTCGGCCCAGCGGCCCAGCCAGCCCAGGCCCACGGCGACCTCGCGGCGGCTGACCAGGGTGTCCGGGTGGTCGGGGCCGAGCACCCGCTCGCGCAGGGCGCTCACGTCCCGGGACTCGGCGAGGGCCTCCGCCCAGCGGCCGAGGCGGCCGAGGTTGACGCAGCGGCCGTGCCGGGCGCGCAGGGTCTCGGGGTGGGTGGGGCCCTGGATCCGGGTGCGGTCCTCGGCCAGAACCGTGTAGAGGTCCAGGGCCTCCGCGCCGCGGCCGAGGCGGCCCAGGCTGATGCCGATCTCGTGGCGGGCGGCGAGGGTGTCGGGGTGATCGGGGCCGAGGGCGCGGCCGCGGGCCTCGGCGACCTCGCGGTAGGTCTCCAGGGCCTCGGGCCAGCGGCCCAGGCCTGGCCCAGGGCGTAGGCGACCTCGTAGCGGGTGACCAGGGTGTCGGGGTGGTCCGGGCCGAGCACCCGGGCGCGGGCGGCGGCGACCTCGCGGGCCATGCGGTAGGAGTCCTCCAGGCGGCCGAGGCGGCTGAGGTTGAAGGCGAGGTTGTGCCGGCAGCGCAGCGTGTCGGGGTGGTCGGGGCCCATCGTGCGCTCCCGGGCGGCGAGCACGGACGTGTAGACGCGGTGGGCGTCGAAGGGCCGGTTCAGCTGGCCGAGCACGTAGGCCATCTCCTGGCGGGCGGCGAGCGTGTCGGGGTGGTCGGCGCCGAGGGTGCGGATCCTGGCCTCGGCTACGTGCTTGTACTCGCGCAGGGCGTCCGGGGCGCGGCCGGTGCGGCTGAGGGTGAAGGCGACCTCGTAGCGGCTGGCGAGGGTGTCGGGATGGTCGGGTCCGAGGAGGTGCTCGCGTTCGGCGGCGACCGCCCGGTGCACCTCTCCCGCCTCCGCCCAGCGGCCGAGCCGGCCGAGGCTCAGACCCGCGTTGTGCCGGCCGGCCAGGGCGGTCAGGACCTCCGGGGACGGGGTGGGCCGTTCCTCCGGGACGGGCTCGTCGACGGGACCGGTGGCGGGCCGCGCGATCCACTCGCCGGACAGTCCGGCCGCCGGGTCCGGCGGTGTGGTGCGCAGCCCGGCGCCCGCGGCCTTGTGCCCGGTGGTCATGCCGCGGGTCCAGGACGGCAGCCGTCCCGCGCGGGCCGGCGCCCCGGGAGCGGGCCCGGCCGCCACGACGGTCGGCACGTACGCCGGCGCGGCCCGGTGCCCGCTGATCCTCCGCGCCAGCTCGCGGGCGTCACCGGGCCGTTCGTCCGGTTCCTTGGCGAGCAGGTCGAGGATGATCCGCTCCAGGTACTCGGGCAGTTCGGGGCGGTGTTCGCGCGGCGGGCGGGGCGGGGTGTCGCGGTGGCCGACGAGGATCGCCCAGGCGTCGTCGAGGTCGAACGGCGGTACGCCGGTGGCGATCTCGTACAGCACGCAGCCGAACGAGTACAGGTCGCTGCGCTGGTCGACCTCGGTGCCGCTGATCTGCTCCGGGGACATGTAGTGCGGGGTGCCCATGGCGATGCCGGTGCCGGTCAGCCGGGAGGTGAAGCCGATGTCGTGGCCGAGGCGGGCGATGCCGAAGTCGCAGATCTTCACCGTGCCGTCGGCGAGCCGCACGATGTTGGCGGGCTTCAGGTCCCGGTGGACGATGCCCTGTTCGTGGCAGTACGCGAGGGCGGCGGCGACCTGCTCGGCGATCTCCACGACGTCGGCGACCGGCAGCGGGTGCTGCTTGTTGTCCTCCAGGAGCTGGCTGAGGTTGCGGCCGTCCAGCAGTTCCATGACGAGGTAGAGGACGCCGTCGGACTCGCCGAAGTCGTGCACGACGGTGATGCCCCGGTGCTGGAGCGCGGCGGCCACCCGGGCCTCGCGGCGGAACCGCTCGCGCAGCACGCGGGTGAAGGCGTGGTCGTGGTTGGGGCCCAGCGGTTTGAGGCACTTGACGGCGACGTGCCGGCCCAGGGACTCGTCCCGTGCCCGCCACACCTCGCCCATGCCGCCGCGCCCGATCAGGTCGAGCAGCCGGTACCGGCCGTGAATGAGCCTGCTGTCCCCCATCTCGCGCGACGCTCCCCCCGGTAGCTGTTCGCCCGCCCCTCCCCTTGGCCCCTCAGTATGGCGGCCTACCGTCCGAGTTTGTACGGTGCCGGACGCGTGTGCGGGCCGAGCCTCGCCACGGCGCGCAGGATGTGTTTGGGCGGGAGTTGCCAGCGCAGACGTGCGGGAACACGGCGCAGCAGGAGGCCCGTGAGGCGCAGTTGCCGGGTGACGGTGGCGGGTGCGGGGGCCGGTCTGCCGTACAGCTCGTGGGCGTACGGCGGCAGGGAGGCGTACGCCAGTTGTGCCACGCGCCGCCACAGCACTTCGCGCGCCGGTACGAGGAGCGGGTGCGTCGGCGGGCGGAGAAGGAAGTCGTCCACCTCGCGTGCCTCGGGTCCGGCGGCGAGGTCGGGTCGCACCTTCTCGAAGTACTCCGCGAGTTCGGCCCGGTTGGCGGGTACGGCACCGGGGTCGAGGCCCACCAGGCGTGCGCTCTGCCGGTGTTCGTCGATGTAGCGGTCGGCCTCGGCGTCGGTGAGGCGGAACCCGGACCGGCGCAGGACGTGCAGGTAGGAGTCGATCTCGGCGCAGTGCACCCACAGCAGCAGGGCCGGCTCGTCGACGCGGTAGCGCTCGCCGGTGTCCGGGTCGGTCGCCGACAGCATGCTGTGGATCTTCCGGACCCGGGCGCCGGCCCGCTCGGCGGCCTCGGTGGTGCCGTACGTCGTCGTGCCGACGAAGTTCGCGGTGCGCAGCAGCCGGCCCCAGGCGTCCCGGCGGAAGTCGGAGTTCTGCAGGACGCCGCGTACCGCGCGCGGGTGCAGGGCCTGGAGGTAGAGCGCACGGATGCCGGCGATCCACATCATCGGGTCGCCGTGCGCCTGCCAGGTCACCGAGTCCGGGCCGAACAGCCCCGGGTCCGCGCCGGTCATGCGACTCACCTCCGCCCGGCGCCCACGATGGCACAGCCCGGACACGTGGGTCGACCTCCCCGAACCGTCCAGTTGTTGAGATTTCACCCTACCGTTGCGAAGTTCGGTAAGGCTGCCCTTATATTTAACGCTTGTCGATCAAGGCCGGCAGCGGCTGCGGCGGCATGCCCCACCTCGCATGACGACAGGACTTCACGTGCGCACCACCACCCACCGCCTCATGGCGGCTCTCGCCCTCACCCCGTTGCTGGCAGGATGCTTCGCGCCGGGCGACAGCGCCGGAGCCGGATCGGGCGGACGGCTGCGGATCGCACTGGCCATCCCCCCGGTGCAGGCCCTGTCGCCCTACAGCAACGACGCCACCGTGCTGAGCAAGCTGTCCGTCGCCGAAGGACTCACCGCCCTCGGCAAGAACGGCACGGCCGGGCCCGCGCTGGCCAGGTCCTGGAAGCAGGACGACGACACCACCTGGACCTTCGAACTGCGCAAGGCCAAGTTCCAGGACGGCACCGAGGTCACCGCCCAGGCCGTCGTGAACGCGCTCGACCACGCGAGCGCGGCCAAGCCCAAGCCCCGCGTCCTGAGCGACGTGACGCTCACCGCCAAGGCCGACGACAGCGACACGGTCACCCTGACCACCAAGACGCCCGATCCGGTGCTGCCGCTGCGGCTGGCCAGCCCCGCCCTCGCCGTCCTGTCGGCGAAGGCGTACGCGAAGGACGGCACGGTCAGCCCCGTCGGCACCGGCACCGGCCCCTTCGAGATCAAGAAGCTGAACGGGAAGTCGGGGGCCACGCTCGACCGCTTCGACGGCTACTGGGGCGGAAAGGCCAAGTCATCGGGGATCGACGTGACCTGGATCCCGGACGGCACCGCACGCGCCAACGCCTTGCGCGGCGGTGAGGCCGACATCGCCGAGTGGATCCCGACCTCGCAGGCGAAGCTGCTCAAGGCCGCCACGCGGCACGAGGTCGCCTCGGTACGCACCGACAGCCTGATCCTCAACACCGGCAAGGGCATGTTCACCGACCCCGGCCTGCGGGCGGCCGCCCGCGAGGCCGTCGACGGCACCGACCTCGTCGACTCCGTCTTCAGCGGGTACGCCGACCCCGCGCAGGGCCTCTTCGGACCCGCCGTCCCCTGGGCCGCCGATCGACGCGTGGCGGTGACCGGGCGAGCCAAGGCGGCGACACCCGGCCAGGTCAAGGCCGAGACCAAGGGCAAGACGCTGCGTCTGGCCGCCATCACCAACCGCGCCGAACTGCCCGAGGCGGCGGCCGTCCTCCAGCAGCGCCTGGAGAAGGCCGGGTTCAACGTGAAGCTGGACGTGCGCGAGTACACGCAGATGGAGTCCGACCTCCTCGCGGGCCGGTACGACGCCTTGGTCTTCTCCCGCGTGACACTCCTGGACACCGGTGACGCGGTCGCCTACCTGGCCAGCGACTTCGCGAGCGACGGCGTCTACAACATCGCCCGGCTCAAGGACGCCGGTGTGGACAAGGCGATCAAGGCCGCCGCCGCGGAGAGCGACCCGGGACGCCGCCAGGAGAAGATCATGAAGGCGGAGGCGGAGATCCTGCGCACCGACGCCGTCGTTCCGCTGGTCCACGAGAAGGTCGTGCAGGGCATCGCCACCGATGTCGAGGGCGTCGTCCTCGACCCGCGTGAGCGGTCCCTGGTCGATCTCGACACGCACCTGAAGTAACGGCATGGCCATCGCTCACCGCTACGCCCCCCGCTCCTCCGCGGGCCGGTCGGCGGCCGGCCGGGTCCTCGCCGGGGCCGCCCTGCTGACCGCGGTGGCCATGCTGCCGTGGCTGTCGGGCAGCGACCCCGCACGCGCCGTGCTGCGGGCCCGCTCGGCGGACGAGGCTCCGACGCCCGCGCAGCTGACAGCCGTGCGGGAGCAGTTGGGGCTGGACGAGGGCCCGCTGGCGCATCTCGCGCACTGGCTGGGCGGCCTGTCACGCGGGGACGCGGGCGTCTCGTGGGTCTCCGGTGAACCGGTCATGCCGCAGGTGACGACCGCCCTGTCGGTCTCCTTGACGCTGATGCTGGGCGCGTTCGTGGTCACGGCCCTGGTGGCCGGACTGGTGTGTGCCCGCACGCTCTTCCTCGGTTCCCGGCGCCGGCTGCGGCGGGACCGGGCGGGCGGCACGGCCGCCGTCCTGGCCGCGCTGCCGAAGTTCCTGCTCGCCTCGGTGCTGGCGACGGTGTGCGGGGTGTGGTGGGGATGGTTCCCGTCCAGCGGGTGGGAGGGGCCGCAGTCGATGGTGCTGCCCTCGCTCGCCCTCGGCATCCCCTCGGGGGCGATGCTCGGCGGGATCCTCGACCAGGCGCTGCCCGCCGCCTTCCACGAACCGTGGGCGCGCACGGCCTACGCCGTCGGGCTCCCGCCCGGTCACATCGCCCGCAACGCCTTGCGCCGCACCCTGCCCGGCATGCTGCCGCAACTGCTGCCGACCGTCGTGGCACTGGTCGGCGGTGCGGTCGCGGTGGAGAAGATCTTCAACATCCCCGGGCTGGGCCGGCTCGCCCTGGACGCCGCCGTCGCCCAGGACCTCCCGGTGCTGCAGACGGCGACCCTGGCCCTGGTCCTGCTCGGTGTCGCCGCGGGCGTCCTGATCCGGGCCCTGCGCCACGCGCTGCTCGGCCGGCCCCTGCGCGACGGCGCGCTGCCGGCCCTGCACCGGCCCCCGCTCACCGTGCCGCGTTCCCTGCGCTGGATCACCGCGGCCTGCGCCCTCGCCCTGCTCGCGCTGGTCACGGCGGGCCTCCTGCGCGATCCCCTCCAGGTCGACACGGCCGCGCGCCTGCTGCCCCCGTCCCTCCAACACCCCCTGGGCACGGACGCCCTGGGCAGGGACCTGCTGGCCCGGCTGGGCCACGGCGCGCTGCGCACGGCCGCTGTCGCCCTCGCCGTGACGGCCGTCAGCGCGCTCACCGGACTTCTCCTGGGCATGGCACCCCGGGCGGGCGCCGGCCCGACCGAGGTCGTGTCGACACTGCCCGCCGTGCTCGCGGGGCTGCTCATCGCGGGCGTGACCGGGCCGTCCGTGTGGGGTGCGGCCTGCGCGGTGTGCGTGGTCGGCTGGAGCCCGTACGCCGCCCAGACCGCGGCGCTCGTCGAGCAGGAACGCGCCAGCGGCCACATCGCGGCGTCCGTGGCCCTCGGCGCGGGACGGCTGCACCTGATGCGCCGCCACCTGCTGCCCGCGGTCGTCCCGCCCCTGGTGCGCAACGCCCTGCTGCGGCTGCCCACCACCGTCCTGGTCCTGGCGTCCCTCGGCTTCCTCGGCCTGGGCGAGCAACCGCCCACCCCGGAGTGGGGCCGCCTGCTGTCGGAGAACCAGCCGTACGCCGAACTGGCCCCCTGGACGGTGCTCGGCCCGGCCGCCGCGCTGGTGGTGCTGTCCGTGCTGGCCGTCACGGGCAGCGTGCATGGACGGAGGAAGGGCGCCTAGCGCCCCTGGAGGGACTCCGAGTCCGCCCGTTTCAGGCGGGGTACGGCTCGTCCACCACGTAGCCTCGGCGCTTGTCCACGACGTTGCGCAGGGGGCGGCCCTCGATGCGGCGGGTGAGGTTGTCGAGGAACACTTCGACGAGTGCCTCGCGCTCGCTGGTCGTCTCGCCCGCTGTGTGCGGGGAGATCAGCACGCCGGGCATGTCCCACAGGGGGGACCGGGCCGGCAGCGGTTCCTGGCCGAAGACGTCCAGGGCCGCGCCGGCGAGCCGCCCGGCGGCGAGGTGGTCGATGAGCGCGTCCTCGTCGACGAGTCCGCCCCGGCCGACGTTGATCAGCCGGGCGCCGGGCTTCATGGCGACCAGCACGGAGGCGTCGACCATGCCCCGGGTCTCCTCGGTGAGGGGCGCGGCCAGGACGACGTAGTCCGCCTCGGCCAGCGCGGACGGCAGGGTGGTCGGGCCGTGGACCGTGCCGAAGTCGGGGTCGTCGGCACGGGGCCTGCGGCCCGCGCCGCACACCTGCATCCCTGCGGCGCCGAGCAGCCGGGCGATGGCCCGGCCGATGGGCCCCGTGCCCCAGACCAGAGCGGTGCGTCCGGTGATGCTGTCACTGGGGCGCGGACGCCATTCGCGCCGCTGCTGGTGTTCCCACGTGCCGGGGAAGTCCTTGGCGAGGGCGAGGATCAGTCCGAGGACGTACTCGGCTGTCGGCTGGTCGTAGACGCCGCGGGCGTTGGTGAGGACGACGCCCGGATCCTCGACGAGAGCGGGGAAGAGGAAGGAGTCCACGCCCGCTGAGGAGGCGTGGACCCAGCGGGGTGCTTTGTCGGGGTTGTCGGGCCAGGCCTCGCGGATGGCCGGCGTGATGGTGACCCACGCCAGGAGGGCGTCGGCGCCAGGGAGGACGTAGGGCAGTTCTTCCTCGGTGGCGTAGACGGTGTCCGCGAGGCGTTCGATGAGCCCGGTGGCCGGTGGCCGGTTGCCCCGGTACAGGACGACGAGGCGTTCGGGCATGTCAGGCTCCTGTTGGGACGGCGATGTACTTGTATTCGAGGAATTCGCCGATGCCGACGGTGCCGCCTTCGCGGCCGAGGCCGGACTGCTTGATGCCGCCGAAGGGGGCTGCGGGGTTGGAGACGAGGCCGGTGTTGAGGCCGATCATGCCGCTTTCGAGGCGTTCGGCGACGCGCAGGGCGCGGTCGAGGTTCTGGGTGAACAGGTAGGCGGCCAGGCCGAATTCGGTGTTGTTGGCGGCGGTGATGGCCTGGTCCTCGGTGTCGAAGGTGAGGATGGCGGCGACGGGGCCGAAGACTTCGGTGTCGTTGATGGCGGCGTCGGGGGTGATGCCGGTGAGGACGGTGGGCGGGTAGAAGCAGCCGGGTCCTTCGGGGAGTTGGCCGCCGGTGAGGACGGTGGCGCCGCGCTTGACGGCGTCTTGGACGATGTCGTGGGCCTTGCTGCGGCCGGCGGTGTCGATGAGGGGGCCGACGTCGGTGCCGGGGTGGGTGCCGTCGCCGACTTTGAGCTGGGCCATGCGGGCGGTCAGGCGCTGGGCGAACTCGTCGGCGATGGAGGTGTGGACGTAGATGCGGTTGGCGGCGCAGCAGGATTCGCCCATGTTGCGCATCTTGGCGACCATGGTGCCCTCGACGGCGGTGTCGAGGTCGGCGTCGTCGAAGACGATGAGGGGGGCGTTGCCGCCCAGTTCCATGCTGGTGCGGATGACGGTGTCGGCGCACTGGGCGAGCAGGATCCGGCCGACCTGGGTGGAGCCGGTGAAGGACAGCTTGCGGATGGCGCCGCCGCGCAGGAGGGGTTCGACGACCCCGGCGGCGTCGGAGGTGACGACGATGTTGAGCACACCGGCCGGCAGACCCGCTTCGGTGAGGATCTGTGCCAGGGCGAGGCTGGTCAGGGGGGTCTGGGGGGCGGGTTTGAGGATCATGGTGCAGCCGGCGGCGATGGCGGGGCCGATCTTGCGGGTGCCCATGGCCAGGGGGAAGTTCCAGGGGGTGATCAGCAGGCAGGGGCCGACGGGCTGGCGGGTGACCAGCAGGCGGTTCTTGCCGTCGGGGGCGGTCATCATGCCGCCGTCGATGCGGACGGCTTCTTCGGAGAACCAGCGGAAGAACTCGGCGCCGTAGGCGACTTCGGCGCGTGCCTCGGCCAGGGGCTTGCCCATCTCCAGGGTCATCAGCAGGGCGAGTTCTTCGGTGCGGGCGATGATGAGGTCGTAGGCGCGGCGCAGGATCTCGCTGCGCACGCGGGGTGGGGTGGCGGCCCAGGCGGGCTGGGCGGCGACCGCGGCCTCGGCGGCGCGGCGGCCGTCGGCGGGTGAGGCGTCGGCGACGCGGCACAGTTCCTCGCCGGTGGCGGGGTTGTCGACGGGCAGGGTCCGGCCGGACTCCGCGTCCTGCCAGCTCCCCCCGATGAACAGCTGCTTGGGAACATCACGGACGACAGTCATTTCGGGCTTCTCCTTGTGCGTGTGGAAGGTGCTGCCGACCGGTCAGCGGATACGGTCCAGCGTCTTGTAGTAGGCGCCGGCGAAGGGCAGGAACCAGGCGGTGCCGTTGTAGAGGGGGATGCGGGGCGGGGCGATGTCGCGCACGGGGCTGACCTCGGGGTGGCCGTCCATCACCTCGGCCATGACGTGCCCCATGTGCGTGGCCATCTGCACGCCGTGGCCGGCGTAGCCCATGGAGTAGTAGACGCCGTCGTCGGTCTGCCCGGCGTGCACGATGCGGTCCATGGCGAAGCCGACGGACCCGCCCCACACGTACTCGATCCTGGTGCGGGACAGCTGGGGGAAGATCTGGCACATCTCACGGAACAGGACCGCTCCGCTCTTCTTGTCCGAGGTGGGGTCGGACGGCGCGAAGCGGGCGCGGCCGCCGAACAGCAGCCGGTTGTCCGGGGTGAGCCGGAAGTAGTGGCAGACCTTGTTGGAGTCCACGAGCAGGCGGGCCTTGGGGATGATGTCCCTGGCGAGTGCCTCGCCGAGCGGCTCGGTGACGATGATGAAACTGCCCACGCACACCTGCTGGCGGCGCAGCCAGGGGAAGTTCTTGTCGGTGTAGGCGTCGGTGGCCATCATGACCTGCCCGGCACGGATGACACCGCGCTCGGTACTGACCTCGAACCGGCCGGCGGCGGTACGCCGCACGCCGATGGCCGCGTTGCGCTCGTGGATCTCGACACCGGTGCGCTCGCACGCCTCGGCCATGCCGCGCACGAAGCGGCCGACGTGCAGTCCGGCACTGAACGGGTCGAGCAGGCCACCGTGGTAGGCGTCGGAGCCGATCTCCGACCGCAGCTCGGCCTTGCCGATCAGCGTGGTCTCGTGCCCGAAGTACTTGGCCAGGGCGCGCTGTTGGGCCTTCTTGCTCTCGAAGTGCGCGGGGCGGGAGGCGACGCCCAGGCGTCCGACGCGACGGAACTGGCAGTCGATGGACTCCTCGTTCACCAGCCGCTCGACGGTGTCCACGGCCTCGCCGTAGGAGTTGTAGATCTCCCGGGCCCGCTCCAGTCCGTAGCGGCGGATGGCCTGCTGCACGCCGATGGTGAAGCCCAGATTGGCCATGCCGCCGTTGCGGGCGGAGGCACCGGAGCCGATCTGGCCCTTCTCGACCAGGGTGACACGGGCGCCCTTGCGGGCGGAATGCAGGGCGGTGGACAGACCGGTGAGACCGGCGCCGACCACCACCAGGTCGACGTCCTCGGAGAGAGGCTTGCCGGAACGGTCGGGGAACGGCCCGGCGGTTTCTACCCAGTACGGGATCGTCTTCATCTTGGGACTCCGGTCAGGTGAGGGGTTCGACGGGGAGGGTGCCGCCGTTGCGGTGGCCGCCGAGTTTGCGGACGGCGGCGACGAGGGCGAGGGCGAGGATGGCCAGGGCGATCAGGACGGCGCTGACGGCGGTGACGGTGGGGTCGACGTCGAACTGGAGGGCGTTGAAGACGAGGACCGGCAGGGTGCGGGTGTCGGGGGTGGACAGGAACTGGGCGATGAAGAACTCGTCGAAGCTGGTGATGAAGGAGAACACCGCGGCGGCGATCAGGCCGGGGGTGGCCAGGGGGAAGGTGATGCGCCGGGCGATGGTCATGCGGCTGGCGCCCATGCTGGCGGCGGCGTCCTCCAGCCGCTCGTCGATGCCGCGCAGGGTGGAGATCATGATGAGGACGGCGATGGGCGCGGCCAGGACGGTGTGGCCGAGGGCGATGGCCAGGGGGCTGCCGAGCATCCCGGCGGGTTCGAAGAACAGGAACAGCCCGAGCGCGATGACGACTTGGGGGATGAGCATGGGGGCGAGGACCAGTCCGTAGACGGCCGCGTGGAGGGGGAGCCGGCCGCGGGCCAGGGCGGTGGCGGCGGTCACGCCAAGGATGAGGGAGAAGACGGTGGTGAGGGCGGCGATGAGGCTGGACAGGGCGATGGAGGTGGCCCAGTTGCCGCCGGGTGCGGCCATCTGCTCGTACCAGCGGGTGCTGTAGTCCTTGGGTGGGAAGGTGCCGATGCCGTCGGCGCCGAAGGACGTGACCAGGATGATCACGATGGGCATGGCCAGGAACAGCAGGATGGCGGTGGCGCTCAGGGCGCGGCTGATGTGTCCGGCCCGGGTGGGGGGCAGTTGCATCATGAGCTGCCTCCTCGTGCTGCCGTCTTCTTCCGGCGGAGCTTGGCCAGGCCCAGGATGCCCAGGCCGGCGAAGGTGAGCAGGAGCAGGATGACGCCGAAGGCGGCGGCCGAGTTCCACTGGTCCTGCTTCATGACCTGCTGGTCGATGAGTGCGGCGACGACGGTTTGTTTGTCGCCGCCCATCAGGGCGGGAGTGATGTAGTAGCCCAGGCAGAGGATGAAGCTCAGCAGCCCCGCCGTGCCGATACCCGGCGCGACCAGCGGCAGATACACCCTGACGAAGATCGTCCAACGGGAGGCACCGAACCCGGCGGCCGCGGCGAGCAGCCGTCGGTCGACCCCGCGCATCACGCCCTGGAGGACGAGGACGGTGTAGGGGAGCATCACCGAGGTGGTACCGATGACGACACCGACTTCGTTGTAGAGCAGCGAGTACGGCGCGCCGGGCATGTCCATGGAGGTCAGCAGTGTGTTGATCAGGCCGTGTTCACCGAGCATGATGATCCAGCCGTAGGTGCGCACCAGGGCGCTGATGAAGTGCGGCACGACCACGATCAGCATGGCCAGCGCGGCGAAGACGGGCCGCATGCGGGCGATGGCGTGGGCCAGGACGAAGCCCACCAGCAGGCTGAGTACCGCGGTCTCCGCCGAGATGCGCAGGGTGGACATCAGCACGGACAGGTTCGCGCCGCTGAGGGCGTCGGTGTACCAGTGCAGGGTGAACCCGCCGCTGTCGCCCTTCAGGCTCAGCGAGAGCACGCCGACGATCGGGTAGACGAACAGCACGAGGAGGAAGACCGTGACGGGGACGGCGTTGACCAGGGCGATGCGGGAGCGGTGTCCGCGCTTGGCGGACGTTTTCCTCACGGGCACCTTGGCGGGTGCGAGAGCGGTGCCGGCCATGACTCACCCCCCGTCCGTCTCGTCGAAGACACTGACGTCCTCACGGTCGGCGGTGACACACACCCGCTCGCCCGGGCGCGGCGGGGTGGCGGCGGTTTCGATGCGCAGTGGGGGTGTGCCGGGGGCGGCCCCGTCCAGGCGCACGGTGATCCGGGTCAGCGAACCCACATAGACGGCCGTTTCGACCGTGCCGGTACAACAGCTTCCCTCGGCACTGGTGAGCCGCAGCTTGCCCGGGCGGACCGCGGCCCGCACCCGCTGCCCCGGCGCGTACCGGTGCGCGCGGGCCTTGAGGACACCGCCGGTGTCCAGACGCACCGGGGTGCACCCGTCCTCGGTCGATTCCTCGACCTTGCCGGTGAGGAAGTTGGCGGCGCCCAGGAAGTCGGCGACGAAGGGAGAGGAGGGTCGTTCGAAGAGGCCGCGAGGGGTGTCGAACTGCTCGATGCGGCCGTCCTTCATGATGGCGATCCGGTCCGACATGACCAGGGCTTCCTCCTGGTCATGTGTCACGTACACGACGGTCAGGCCGAGTTCGCGCTGGATGGACTTGATCTCGGTCTGCATCTGGTCGCGCAGCTTCTTGTCCAGCGCGCCCAGCGGTTCGTCCATCAGCACGATCGGCGGGCGGTAGACCAGGACCCGGCACAGCGCGACGCGCTGCTGCTGGCCGCCGGAGAGTTCGCGGGGCTTGCGGCCGGCGAACTTCGACAGCCCGGCCGCCTCCAGTGTCTCCCCGACCCGCCGGCGGATCTCCGTCTTCGACACGCCGCGCAGTTGCAGGGGGAAGGCGACGTTCTCGCTGACGGTCATGTGGGGGAAGAGCAGGTACTGCTGGAAGACGAAGCCGAAGTCGCGCTTGCCGGGGTTGAGGCGGGTGATGTCCCGGCCGTCGACGGCGATGGTGCCGGAGTCGGGCTCGGTGAACCCGGCCAGCATCATCAACGTCGTGGTCTTGCCCGAGCCGGAGGAGCCGAGGAAGGTGACGAACTCACCCGCCGCGATCTCCATGTCCACACCGTCGACCACCGTCGTCCCGCTGTAGGACTTGCGCAGCCCCTTCACCGACAGCGACTTACCGGTCAGCGAAGAGCCCGGGGCCAGCGCAGAGGCGAGAAGTGCGGTCTGCTCAGGCATCGGCCCACTCCTGCCAGCGCTTGGTAACCGCCTCGAGGTTCTTGTCCCACCAGGCGACATCGGTGTCGAACCCGGTCTTGAGGTTCTCGGGGGAGGTGGGGAGCGTGGCCAGGACGTCGTCGGAGAGCAGCTTGGTGGCCGCGGGGACGACCGGCCCCTGGGGGTAGAGCTTGGCGAATGCCGCCTGGACCTCGGGGCGCAGGGAGAAGTCGATCAGCTTGTAGGCCGCGTCCGTGTTGTCCGCGCCCTTCGGAATGCCCCAGCCGTTGGTGAGCCGTCGCGCCCCGTTCCACTGGTAGGCGACGGGCTGCCCCTGTTTGATGAGTTGGTCGGCCCGGCCGCTCCAGAGGCTGGTCATGACGACCTCCTTGCGGCCGAGCAGGACCGCCGGCAGGGCGCCGGTGTTCCAGAACTTCTTCACGTCGCCGCGGATCCGGGACATGGACGCGAACGCCCGGTCGACGTCCAGGGGGTAGAGCTTGTCCAGCGGTACACCGTCAGCGAGGAGTGCGAACTCCAGCTCCGGGTAGTCCGCTTCGGCACTCTGCAGTGAGCGCGGACCGGCGAAGGAATGCGTGTTCCAGAAGTCGGCCCAGTTCTTGGGCGTCCGCTTGAGGCTGTCCGTGCGGTAGGCCATGAGGCTGGCCCACACGTTCTTGCCGACCGCGTGCTCGGGCAGGTTGTGTTCCGCGATCCCGGCGCCCTTGACGTTCTTCAGCCGGTCGTGATCGATGGGCTCCAGACATTCCAGGCGCGCCATCTTCTGGAAGATCAGCAGGGAGTTGTCCATCAGGTCGACCTGCGGGCGGCCCTGCTTGACCTGGGCGATGACCTGCGCCGACTGGTAGTTGACCGTGGTGACCGTGATGCCGGTCTCCTTGGCGAACGGCTCGTAGATCGCCTTCGTCAGCGCGTCGTTGTAGGCGCCGCCGCTGTTGCTGACGACGAGCCGCTTCTTGCCGCCACCGCCCGACGAGGTACGGCTCTCGCCGTTGCCCATGAGAGTGCCGCAGCCGGTCAGTGCCGAGGCAGCGGCCACAGCGCCTGCGGTGCGGAGTACGGTTCTGCGTCCTATCCGGTTGCCTTCCATGGCAGAGCCTCCTGGAGTTCGCTGGGGAGAAGGGGGGAGGGGTGGCTCGGGGCAGACGCCGCGGGTCAGATGCCGAGCATGGTGTTGAGGTCGTCCAGGGACTTCACCGTGACGTAGTCGTAGCCGTGGGTGACCGGGTCGTAGCCGCGGTCCAGCAGGACCAGGTTGCGGAAGCCCATGTCGTGCATCGGCATGTGGTCGTAGCGGGTGTGCGAGGCGACGTGCACGAAGTCCTCGGGGGACGCGTCGAGCTGGTCGAGCATGTACTCGAACGCGGCGTAGCGGGGCTTGTAGTAGCCGGCCTGCTCCGCGGTGAAGACCGCGTGGAAGTCCGCCCCGAGCCGGGGCACGCTCTCGGCGAGGAAGGAGTCGTCGGCGTTGGAGAGGATGACCAGCTTGTAGTTCTCGCCCATCTTCTTCAGCGGCTCGGGCACGTCGGCGTGCGGGCCCCAGCTGCGCACGCCGTCGGCGAGCCGCTTGCCGGCGTCGGGAGCGGCCTTGATACCCCACTTGCGGCAGACCCGCTCGAAGGAGTCCTGCAGCACCTGCTCGTAGGGGTAGTAGTCGCCGCAGACCTGGTCGTAGCGGTAGCCGCGGAACTCCTTGACGAACTGGTCCCACTGCTCGGCCGGGATCTGGTCGCCGACCAGCTCACGCGTGATGGGGGTCATCGGCCACTCGATCAGCGTGCCGTAGCAGTCGAACGAGACGTACTTCGGACGGAACCGCAACGAGGAAATAGCCATGGCAGTGCTCCACTCTGTGCTTGGGGACGAAACAGGGGGACGGAACGGGGGGCGGAACCGGGGTGGGGACGGAACGGGGGGGAAACGAAACGGGGATCAGACGGCGCTGGTGCCGGCCGGGGAGAGGAAGCCGATGGGGTGGTCCGTGGTGCCGTCGAGCGCCAGGTCGGCGGCGATCTCACCCATCGCGGGCGAGAGCTTGAAGCCGCTGCCGGAGAATCCGGCCAGGACGACGATGTCGTCCTCGCCGGGGAGGTGACCGACGAGCGGGTTTCCGGAGTCGGTGTAGCCCTCCATGTAGACCGACAGCCTGATGGGGTCGGGGTTCAGGTCGGGCATCAGCTCGCCGATGAGCTCGCGGAAGGTGGCGAGTTCCTCCGGGCGGACGGTGCGGTCGAGCCGTTCGGGGTCGGGGACCGGTAGATAGCGGGCGAGGGACAGGCCCAGCTTGACGGAGATGCCGTCGGGCGACGGGAGCCCGTAGCAGTCATGGGGTGTGCTGCGGACGAAGGCGGGGGCGCCGCCCGCGAACCAGTCGTGGCGGGTGGGGATGTGCCAGGAGCTGATCAGCCGGCGGATGTCGACGGTCCGCGGGAGGTCCGGGAGCAGCGTGTTGATCCACGGGCCCGCGGTCACCACGGCCGCGTCGACGTGGTCGGTGCCCTGGTCCGTGACGACGCGCACCCCGCCGCCCGGCGCGGGCGCGATCTCCCGCACCGGGGTGTAGCGGTGCAGCCGGGCACCCAGCTGCTCGGCGCGTGCGGCCGCGGCCTGGATCGACGCCTCCGGCCTGATGACGGCGCCCAACCGGTCGAGGACGGCGATGTGCCCGTCCGGGAGGCGGTGCTGCGGGTAGCGGCGGGCGAGTTCCTCCCGGTCCAGTACCTCGTGGTCCAGCCGGTGGGTGGTGCTGGAGGCCACGAGGAGGCGCATGGACGGCGCAGCGGACTCCCCCATCACCAGGCAGCCGCTGCGGCGCCGGAGCGGGAGGCCCGTTTCGCGCTGGAGCCGGTCCCACATCCGGTCCGCGAGCCGCAGCAGCGGAATGTACCCGGGGTCGCCGAGGTGCACGGCGCGGAAGATGCGGGTCTCGCCCCCGGCGGCGCCGCGGTCGTGGCCCGGCGCGTAGCGGTCGTAGCCGATGACCTCGGCTCCCCGGGCGGCCAGTCGCCACATGGCCTGGCTGCCCATGCTGCCGGCACCGATCACGGCGACGCGCTTAGGGGTCCGCATGCGTCGCTCCTTTCGCCGAGTGTGGCCTGGGTGGAAGTCGTCCCCAGCACCGTGCGGACACCGTGCGGACTCGTCCGGTTCGGGTCCCGCTGGGGATGGCGTTCACTCTCGTCCCGGCCGATCCCGCAGGTCAACGCACACTCTGTTCCGCGTGGGGAGCTTCTCGAGACGGTCTGTCGCAGCGAGCCGGCCCGCTCGTGGAATTAACAGCACCCCTCTTGTCACGGTGAGGTCCCGGTGCGAAGGTGGCCCTCAATCCCTCGGATGAAAGCACCTTCTATGCCGCCGAAACGTCCTTCAACCGGGCACTTCCTTACGATTGCGGAGGTTCTTCGCCTCCCTGTGCTCGTCGAAGGGCTGCCGCGCGTCCTGGCCGGGGAGTCGCGGCTGGACCGCGCGGTGCGCTGGGTACATGTCACCGAGCTGCTCAATCCCGCCGACTTCCTCGAGGGCGGCGAGCTGGTGCTGACGACCGGCATGCCGTATCCCGAGGACGCCTCCAGGCTGCGCGGCTACGTCGACCAGCTCGCCGACGTCGGCGCGGCCGGGCTGATCGTGGAGCTGGGGCACCGGTACCGGAAGGTGCCCGACGAACTGGTCGCGGCCTGCCGCGCGCGCGAGGTGCCACTGATCGAGCTGGCCCGTGGCGTCCGGTTCATCGACGTCACCCAGACGGTGCACGCCCTCATCCTCGACGCGCAGGGCGCGCTGCTGCGCCGCGGCAGGGACATCCAGGACATCTTCACCGCCCTCACGCTGCGGGGCGCGACTCCCGAGGAACTGGTGCACACCACCGCGGAGCTCACCGGGGCTCCCGTGGTGCTGGAGGACCTCAACCATCGTGTCCTGATGTGCGAACTGCTCGGCCGGCCGTACGAGCCGGTGGTGTCGGCCTGGTCCCGGCGGTCCCGGGCGGCGCCGACCCTGGAGAAGGTCGCGCCGAGCGGTCCGGAGGGGTGGCTGATCGCGACGGTGCAGGACCATCACGGGCCGTGGGGCCGGCTGGTCCTGCTGGACAGCAGGCTGAACGCGGAGCCTGACCCGGAGAACGTCCTGGTGCTGGAGCGCGCGGCGGTCGCGTTGACCATGGCGCGCCTGGCGGGGCCGGCCTGGTGGGAGCGCCGGGCCCACCGCTCGGTGCTGCGGGATCTGTGCGAGCAGCGTTTCCGCTCCCCCGCGGACGCCCGCGCCCGCGCCGAGGCGCTGGGGTTGCCGGCCTTCGGGCACCG